>NZ_JBQRUM010000013.1:0-122235 GCF_053485795.1 Thalassotalea ganghwensis | reverse complement strand
CTTAAAAAGTAAATTTTGTCTTGTGTGTCATCATCATTAAGTTTAGTTTTTGCTACCTAAGTAGCTGGTAAAACCAACATCAATGTGAGTGCCCACACAAATTGCATGATAACTACTTGTTAAAGAACTTCTTCAAAACACATTCGCTTGAAGAAAAAGTTAAATCGCATTCGTTTAACTCATTCCGCTTTAGGCCTTGCCCGAAGCGAGATGCGCATTTTACGCACCTGATTGTTAATGTCAACATTTATTTTGAAAAAAGTTTTAAAAAGTTTAACTCGTTTTCAACTGTTTCATTAACCCGTTTCCACTCAATCTCTTGGTAAAAACGTCGTAAAATAATCTGTTAACCTTTGCTTTAAAACGAAAGCGTTAAAAACATTACTTTACTGCTTTCAACGTTTCCCCTGAAAGCGGATGCGCATTGTAGGCATTTGAGAAAAAGGATCAAGATCTTTTTTAATAAACTCGATCGTTCGCTCATTTATTGAACTATACGCCTTATAAATAGACTAACTGATAGGATCCTTGACGATCTTATGTACAAATAAACAGGAGATTAATTTATTTTTTTAACTTATATTGAACAGCTGGTGTATTTTTCACCAACAATAAATAAAGCAACATCGATAACCTGATGTGAGAACAACAATAATGAATAAGATTTTCGTTACGTTGCTACTTATTGTTACGAGCATTTGCAGTTATGCTATGGATGGTATAAAAGAACAACAGGAAAAGTTAGTTAGTCAATTACTCAAACAACAAGTAAGTCAACAAATACCGCTGAAAAAAAGCATTAGTGCCATTTTGTCTCGCTACCCAGAGAGCGTAGACACCGTCATTGAAGTTTCCCTCGATCTGTATCCTAATCGCTACAAAGAAATTCTTTTGGGCGCTTTAAGAGCAGAACCCGTATTGACCTGCCAAGCTTTGGAACTCATGTTAAACGCTAATGTTGCAGACCCACTAGAATTGATCGCAATCGCAATTGAAGAAGAACCGGCTTATTCCCAAGAGATTGTCAATATCGCATTGTTAAACAGTCCAAATGACACAGAAGCTATTGTCAAAGTTGCTTTAGATACCGAATCTCTAATGTCAGACTCAGTGATACAGCATAGCTTTAGTTCTTTCCCTGAAAAAATGCTTGATATTTTATCCGGTGCTATCAAAGCATTACCTGGACAAGTAAACGCTTTGGTAACAGATGCTATCTCTTTATTTCCCGAGCAAGGAGAAGAAGTGGTAAAAGTAGCGGTTGATAACAGTGAAATGAGAGAAGCGCATAAAATTGTCGACAGTGCGGTTGAAGCAGGGCTAGCTAAAAATGTTGCTATTGAAGCTGCCGTTGCCAGTGGCGCAGACGAACAACTTTTAGTGAAAGATAATTAATAATATACATCTTTATTTACCACGATAAGCATCATAAAAAAACGAGCAGCTCAAGCTGCTCGTTTTTTTATTGGTTAACGCTTTACTGGTTAAAAATAACTATGCTTCACGTGCGATAGCTCGATAAGCTATATCTTTACGATATTCAACACCTGGCCATGTTATTTGACTAAGCAACTCGTAAGCGGCTTGCTGGGCTTTAGTAACATTATCCCCTAAAGCCGTTGCACATAATACACGCCCACCAGCAGTTACGACCTGTCCATCTTCCATAGCAGTACCCGCATGGAAAGTTTTACGATCCGATAAAGTATTTAACGACAAACCTTCGATGACTTGTCCTTTTGGATAACTTCCTGGATACCCCTGTGCCGCTAATACAACACCGACAGCCGCTCTTGGGTCAAAGCTTATTTCTGCAATGTCCAATTTACCTTGGCAAGCTAATTGACATAGTTCAACTAAGTTTGATTGCAAGCGCATCATAATTGGTTGGGTCTCAGGATCTCCGAAGCGACAGTTGTACTCTATCACCTTTGGCGTCCCATCTTCAGCAATCATTAGCCCGGCATATAAAAAGCCTTTATATGGAGCTCCTTCTTTTGCCATTCCTTCAACAGTTGGATAGATAACTTCATTCATGATTCTATCGTGAATTTCTTGTGTCACAACAGGTGCAGGTGAGTATGCCCCCATACCACCGGTATTTGGACCTTGGTCTCCATCATAAGCACGTTTATGATCTTGACTTGTCGCAAATGGAAGCACGTTTTTACCATCAACCATAACAATAAAACTTGCTTCTTCACCAGTAAGAAATTCTTCAATCACTACACGATGACCCGCATCGCCAAAGGCATTACCCGCTAACATATCTTTCACGGCTTCTTCTGCTTCAGCTAAAGTCATCGCAACAATAACACCTTTTCCGGCAGCAAGGCCATCAGCCTTAATGACAATTGGTGCGCCTTGTTCCCTGATATAGCTTAACGCTTGCTCGACATCAGTAAAGTTTTGATAAGCTGCTGTTGGAATATGATGGCGAGCCAAAAAGTCTTTGGTGAACGACTTTGAACCTTCTAATTGGGCTGCTTTAGCACTAGGGCCGAATATCATCAGCCCTTGAGCTTCAAACGCGTCGACAACACCATCAACTAAAGGTTGCTCGGGACCAACAATGGTAAGGCCGATGTCATTGGTTTTGGCAAACTCTACTAACGCTTCAATTTCACTTACTGAAATTGCTACATTCTCTAGTTTATCTTCAGCGGCGGTACCAGCGTTACCCGGTGCTACAAATACTTTCTCTACTTGCTCTGCTTGAGCCGCTTTCCACGCTAGTGCGTGCTCACGACCGCCACTACCAATGACTAATACCTTCATGTCGATTTCCTAAGTTATTTCACAAATTTCAAGGTCATACGATCGCTTTCACCGATCGCTAAATATTTTTCTTTATCTTTTTCTTCCAAAGCAAGGCGCGGTGGCAAAGTCCAGACGCCTTTTGGATGATTGGCGGTATCTTTAGCATTCGCATTTACTTCACTGGTATCTGCAAGTGTAAAGCCCGCTGCTTCTGCATATTTTACTGCTAATGCTTGAGGAACGTAACCGCTACTTTTATTTTTTTCCCAATCCTGCGATGCCGGCATTCTGTGCTCAACCACACCTAATACGCCACCTTTTTTCAGCGCTTGGTATGCATCTTTAAATACCTGTTGCATGCCAGTTTCCCCCCAGTTATGGAGGTTTCTGAAGGTTAATACTAAGTCGGCACTTTCTGCTGGTGCTAATTGACTACCCTTTTTAGGGTCAAAGTCGGTGAGTATTACTTCGTTGAAGATTTCACTACTCGCGAGTTTTTTTTCTAAGTTACGACGTGACTTACTATAATAACTCGTGTCACCGGTGTCAGGGTAATGCGCACCGTATAACTTACCAGTTCCTTTAAGCGCAGGAGCTAATATTTCGGTATACCAACCACCGCCTGGGGTAATTTCTACTACCGTCATGTCTGACTTGAAACCAAAGAATTCTAAAGTTTCTTTAGGGTTGCGATACTGATCTCTTGCTTTATTTTTAGCTGAACGGTGCTCACCAGCTATTGCTTGTTCTAATTTAGTTGCGGACGCACTAACTTGGGGAGTCATGGTCAACAACGCGGATGAGATTACTATTGAGGCAAACGATTTAACTAGAGTATTCATTAAATTTTCCTTTAGCACATTATTGTTAGTTATGAATTCACGCTATTAGAACGGTAGTGTATCAAAGAAAGTTCAATTAATTTTATATTTATGAGGTGGTTGATATGATAAAAGCGATAGGATGATCATCCTATCGCTAAATTCTACCTATCACGTTGTCAATTAATGACGGAAGTGGCGCATGCCAGTAAACACCATGGCAATGCCATGCTCATCCGCAGCTGCAATGACTTCGTCATCACGCATTGAGCCACCTGGTTGAATAACAGCTGTAATCCCTGCTTCAGCTGCTGCATCTAATCCATCACGGAATGGGAAGAATGCATCAGATGCCATTACTGAGCCTTTGACTTCCAAGTTCTCATCTGCCGCTTTAATACCGGCTATTTTTGCAGAATACACCCGACTCATTTGACCGGCACCAACGCCAATGGTTACGCTATTTTTTGCGTAAACAATCGCATTAGATTTAACAAACTTAGCGACTTTCCAAACAAATTTAAGATCGCGCATTTCATCAGCTGTAGGTTGACGTTTAGTAACAACTTTTAAATCATCTTCGGTCAGTTTACCTTGGTCGCGGTCTTGAACTAATAAACCACCATTAACACGCTTATAATCAACACCCGTTGTTTGTGTTGTCCACTGACCACATTCCAACAAACGCACATTAGGCTTAGCAGCAACAATTTGTGCCGCGGCTTCAGAAATTTGTGGGGCAATAATGACTTCAACAAATTGACGAGAAACAATAGCTTCAGCAGTGTCAGCATCTAATTCACGGTTAAACGCAATAATGCCGCCAAATGCAGACGTAGGATCTGTTTTATATGCACCTTCATACGCAGCTAAGATATTATCACCAATCGCGACACCACAAGGGTTAGCATGTTTGACGATAACACAGGCTGGTTCTTCAAACTCTTTAACACACTCTAATGCAGCATCAGTGTCAGCGATGTTATTGTATGAAAGTTCTTTGCCTTGTAATTGATGCGCCGTAGCAACAGATGCTTCTTCAGGGTTTGCTTCGATATAAAACGCTGCTTCTTGATGAGAGTTTTCACCGTAACGCAAATCTTGCTTTTTAATAAACTGACTGTTCACTGTACGCGGGAACTTATTGGGCTGTTCAAAGTTTACTGTTGAGTTTTCCGTACCATGTGCAGCTAACATTTTGCCAAAGTAATTAGCAATCATGCCATCATAGCTGGCAGTGTGTTCATAAGCGGCAATCGCTAAATCAAAACGTGTTGCGTAAGTTAAAGTGCCATTATTTTGGTCCATCTCAGCCAACACTCGATCATAATCTTTAGCGTTCACGATAATAGTGACATCTCTGTGGTTCTTGGCCGCGGCTCTAACCATTGTTGGCCCACCGATGTCGATGTTTTCAATCGCATCTTCCAAAGTACAACCTGCTTTGGCAACGGTATTTGCAAATGGATAAAGGTTAACAACCACCATGTCAATCGCATCAATGCTATTTTCCTGCATGACTGCTTCGTCAGTGCCGCGACGCGCTAAAATACCACCGTGAATCTTAGGGTGTAATGTTTTTACTCGACCATCCATAATTTCTGGATGTCCGGTGTGATCTGAAACTTCAGTCACTTTAATGCCATTTTCAGCCAATAGTTTAGCGGTGCCTCCAGTTGATAAGATATCAACACCTTTTTGGGCTAATTGACGGGCGAATTCAACAATACCAGTTTTATCAGAAACACTTAACAGTGCGCGTTTGATTGGGCGTGGGTTATCCATTGCTTTTTAATTACCTTTAAATTAAATCGTGTTGTCTGGCCTTTGACACTTATCCGTGGCTTAACAGTCCTATGTAATAAAGCGATGATAAAAGTTTTTAATCTGAGCGACCAAATCATGCCTTATTACGTAAAAAAGCACCCTTGGGTGCTTTTTCAATGCAGGCAATACCTGCGCGTATTTAGTTCATACCGTATTTTTTTAACTTCTTACGTAAAGTACCACGGTTGATACCTAATAAGTTAGCGGCACGTGTTTGGTTACCGCGAGTATACTTCATGACTTCTTCAAGCATCGGCGCTTCAATTTCTGAAAGTACTAAGTCGTACATATCATCTACATCATTACCGTTTAACTGAGATAAATAATTGCTAATTGCGATTTTTGCTTGTGTGCGTAAAGGTGAAGACTCAGCTTGAGCTTGCAAATTACCGGTAACAAACGGAGATGAAATATTTTGTTCAAACATACAGTTCAGACTCTTTCTTTAGTTAATTATCAAAATACCTATTTAATGCGGTTAACTGATCAACAGTTGACTCGAGTGCATTAAACATAGAACGAAACTTTTTATCTGGTTCAAGCAATTGCATGTACCAAGATACGTGTTTACGAGCAAACCTTAGCCCGGTAAACTCACCATAAAACTTATGTAATTCCTTTACGTGCTCAATAATTATTGTGCGTTTCTCATCCTGAGATGGCGGCAACAAATGCTGCCCAGTTTCCAAGAAATGATTTATTTCTCGAAAGATCCAAGGTTGCCCTTGGGCACCGCGGCCAATCATAATGGCATCAACCCCAGTATAATTTAGTACTTGTTGAGCTTTTTCTGCGCTCGTAATATCGCCATTGGCTACAACAGGAATAGCTATTGCCTTTTTAATCGCTCGAATCGTGTCATACTCAGCTTCACCTTTATAAAAGTCATTACGAGTACGACCGTGAACTGCGAGTGATTGAATCCCATTGTGCTCTGCTATTTTGGCTATTTCGACACCGTTTTTGGTATCTTCACACCAACCCGTGCGAATTTTTAACGTTACTGGCACATCAACCGCATTAACAACAGACTTAATTATTTGCTCAACTAATTCAGGCTCTTTTAATAAAGCTGAACCTGCTAGCTTTTTATTCACTTTTTTCGCTGGGCATCCCATATTAATGTCGATAATCTGAGCACCGTTATCGACATTAACTTTCGCGGCAAAAGCCAACTCTTGTGGATCACTACCTGCAATTTGCACAGAGCAAATTCCAGCTTGCTCACTATGGCGTGTCCTATGCAATGACTTGTCGGTATTCCATACCTTGGGATTTGCCAATACCATTTCTGATACTGCAAGCCCGGCTCCCATTCGACAACAGAGTTCGCGAAATGGCTGATCGGTAATACCTGCCATTGGTGCCAACATTGTCTTGCTGGATAATGAATATGGACCTATTTTCATTGCTGCTTTTTTGAGCTACCCGTCAAAAGGGCGCTAAGTTTACGCGTTTTTATTTGAATTGAAAAGAATATAAATTGAACAAATTAAGGTTTTTTTCGAGTTTTAGATATTGACATTTTGCAAACAGTTGATGTGTGCAGAATTTATACAAACAATCGATAAATTCTGCACAAAATTATTTATTAAATACGTTGTCCAGACAACCTCACCCACTCTTCTTGAACACAGATATCATCCATTTGGCACCATTGTCCGTATTGGAGTTGTAACTCTTGTGCCTGATTTTCTAATACTCCCGATAAAGCTAACAACCCGGAAGGTTTAACAAAGTCGATGATGACCGGCGCAAGCTCTCGAAGAGGCCCCGCTAATATATTAGCAACAACAATATCGGCTTTTACCGAAGGTTGGTCTTTTGGTAAATACAATTCAAGTCTATCTTCTACTTGGTTGCGACGAGCATTTTCTCGACTCGCTTGTAAAGCCTGTGGGTCAATATCAATACCGATAACTTTTTCCGCGCCAAGCTTCAAAGCAGCAAGTGATAAGATCCCAGAGCCGCAGCCGAAATCAACCACGGTTTTGCCCTTTAAATCAAGACCATCTAGCCAAGTTAAACATAGTGCAGTTGTTGGGTGGGTACCGGTACCAAACGCTAACCCCGGATCTAACATAATATTGACAGCGTTTGGATCGGGGACATCACGCCAGCTTGGACAAACCCAAAGGCGCTGACCAAATTTCATTGGATGGAAGTTATCCATCCACTCGCGTTCCCAGTCCTTATCTTCAAGCTGCTCGAGCTTGTATTTCATATTTTCTTTATCGGGGTGTATTGATTTTAAATAATTGAGGACACCATCCATATCATGACTTGCATCGTACAACCCCATCACGACAGTATTATGCCAATAGATGACTTCATCACCTGGTAATGGTTCATAAATAGGTGTGTCTTTAGCATCAATAAATGTTACGGCTTGTGCTCCACAGGCCGTTAACCAATCACTATACTTCTCGGCAGTGGTTTCATCAGCACTTATTCTTAGCTGTATCCAAGGCATCAAATTATTCTCTACGGATAAAAATGCCCTAAGTTTACCATTGCTCGCTTCAAGTCGATACCAATTCCCAACACTCAGATAAAAATTCATTGCTATTTATCCGATAGCGAGCCATGATTATTTGATTATGTATCGAAGAAATCACCTCAATATGTTGCGTGTTGTTGTCATTTGTTTTTGCCTGCTTTTGCTGTGCTTGCCAACTCAAGGACAAGATATAAAACTTCGCGTACTAACAGAAGATCTTCCACCTTTTCAAATTGACAATGGTCAAAAACCACCTACTGGCGTGCTAATTGATGTCGTTCAGTTAATGCTTGATGAGGTTGGTATTTCTGCAACTATTGAGCTTTATCCTTGGGCGCGCTCCTATTCGCTCGCACTTCATGAGCCTAATACCTTAATCTTTTCAATGCTGCGAAGTGAAGAACGTGAGCATAAGTTTCATTGGATTGCCCACCTATTCACAATAAATTCTTATTTCGCCGCATTAAAAACTCGCTCCGATATTTCGGTAAATTCTATTGAAGAGGCTAAAACCTACAGTGTTGGTTCGGTAAGAGATGATTTAGCAGAAACTTATTTACTCTCTAAAGGTTTTATTCACGATAAAAACCTATATGTTACCAGTAAATACCCGGTATTATGGCACATGCTGTTCAGTGGGCGCACCGACTTAGTTTTTACCAATAGTGTTGTTTGGCAACACGAAGTCACCGCCACTGGGCTTGATAAAAATATGCTTAAGCTAGTATATCAACTGCCCGATTTTGATACCGACCTTTATTTGGCTGCTAGTTTGACCACCGATAAAGCAATCGTTAATAAACTCAAAGAAGCTTTTGCCCGTATCACCACTAATGGTAGCTACCAAAACGTTATGAAGCGCTGGCATATCGACTCTATTTACTAATTAAGATTATCTTGAACATGAAATATTTTCCTATTTTTTTGGATGCAAACTATATTAATGCGCTGATCATCGGTGGCGGAGACGTCGCTGCACGAAAAATTGAATTACTGTTAAAATCAACCACAAACATCACGGTAATGGCTCAGCACTGCAACGAAAGTGTGATGCGATTAATCAAAGACAACAATTTGACCCACTTAGCACATGACTACCAACAAGGGTTACTAGAACAATTTAACCTAGTTATTGCCGCTACCGATAATGACCAAGTGAATGCTGCGGTAGCTCAAGAAGCCGAAAACACAAATATTTTGGTCAATATTGTTGATCAACCTCATTTATGTCGATACATCACCCCTGCTATTATTGATCGCTCGCCAATGCTAATTGCGATGTCGAGCTCTGGCAGTGCGCCTATTTTGTTACGGATGTTACGAGAGCAAATCGAAAAAATGTTACCTGCTGGCTACGGCAAGCTTGCAGAGTTTTCATATAAATTTCGAGATCACGTTAAAGCGAGAATCAAAGGGGTCAGAAACCGCCGCAGCTTTTGGGAGCAAATTTTAAGAGGCACCATAGGTGAACAGGTGTTGCAAGGCGATCTCCAACAAGCCGAACAAGCAATGTTTGAAGCGCTAAAAACAAATCAAAAGCCGCCGATTGGTGATATTGTATTTATTCATACCATGACGGGAAATCCTGATAAGCTGACATTAGAAGCGCACCGTGAAATGCAGTTCGCCGATGCCGTGTTTTACGATAGTGACGTAAATGTCGAATTTATCGAATACATTCGTCGAGATGCCGATAAATTTCCACAGCAATTATCATCATCAATTATGATCAACTTTCAACACGCTATTGAGCTAGCTGAACAAGGCCAGAAAGTTATTTATTTGTTGCCCGGTTGCGAAGAACTCCCCCCGAATACAGCACTGATGCAGAGCAAGATATCTTATAAATCTCTGCTCTGCGCTCAATAAGTAAATTTAGTGCTCGTGGCTGTGTTCACTTTGAACATGCTCTGAATTAACGGTGGAAAAACCTTGGTAAATCATTTTGGCTAATACAGGATTATTTTCATTGTCACCAATGTCGGCATAATCAGTGACGTTATAATCAGCCAAGGCTTTATAAAACTGTGTAACTCGCTCAGCATTTATGAATAATTCCTGCTGTCGCCACACAGTTTCTTTACTACCTTTTCCTATGGTTAAGCGTTTAAGCAGCTTTAGCTCTTTTAGCCAAACTAACTCAATACGTTGCTTACCATTGCGAGAACGAAATGTTTGCTCGGTATTACAACCAATTTTATTTTCTTCGACAAGTTCCAATTGCTTGATAAATGCTTGTGGCAACATTTGGAATTTGTCAGTGAAATTAAACTGCCCTTTAACTTCAGCTGGTTGGTACTCGATCGCCTGTTTGACATCAGAAAAGTAACGCGTAAACATCACTTTATTATTTTTTACTTTGTGCCACATATTTATCTGCGCCAGCGCTGAGTTAACATGTGCAACAGAGTTATTATGGCGAACCAGGGTAAAATCCTCGATCGCTGTCGTTTGCAACTCTTTATCTGTTGTCTTTTTTTGGTACGTTACTGACACAACATCTGGGTTAAAAGTGCATTGTTCGGCCCAGGTAAAGTTGCTTGCGAGAAAACAAAGTAAAACAGTATATTTCTTCATAACTTTTTTCTATATTTTTACATAGTGATTTTTTAAATAATTAAAGCAGTGCTAACTGCACTGCTTTACTATGCGCTGCCATGCAGTTGGTTATAATTTGGCTTTCGCTTTATTCACCAAATCGCCCGCATAATCCATAATATGGAAGATAATGCTTTGCTCATTAGTACCCGTTACCAAATGAGCACCTGGTCCTTTAGCATAAATACCAACATCTTCTGCCGCATGAGTTTCAGCGCTCAACGGGATAACCGCTTCTTGATGGAAACCAGGTGCAGTTGTTTCTACTTCAGTTAAATTGACACGACCGGTATGGACATCAACACCGTAACCTGCATCAGCATCAGTCTCATTCCCTAAATCCATAAAGCCGCGGCCATTGGTGTATCCTAAGGTAGTGTATGGCATACCATCAGCTGCTAAGCTTGGCTCCGTTTGGCCAACGCCAACAACTTTACCTAAAATAGGGTTGCCACGTTTTGGGTAACCTGCAATGGTAAACACATGGCTATGATCGGCCGTTACCAAAATAAGCGTCTCTTCTGGATTGGTTGCATTAACTGCCGCTTCGACGGCATTAGCAAACTCAATCGCGTCATTTAACGCGTTATAAGCATTCCCTGCATGATGCCCATGGTCAATTCGACCAGCTTCAACCGTTAAGAAAAAACCTTGGCTGTTGTTATCTAAAATACTGATGGCTTTGCTGGTCATTTCAGTCAATGAAGGCTCACCTGCCACGTCATTATGACGATCTGCTTCATACTGCATATGAGATTCATTAAACAAGGCAAACACTTTTTCAGTATTATCAGGGTTAATGGTATCAAAGCCTGCTTGGTCAATTATGTACTGACCCGCAGGGTATGACGCCCGCCATTCAGCAGTTAAGTCACGACCGTCACTGCGATCACCTTCGACAGCACTTACCGCATCAATACTATTAAATGCTGCATCATTAGGTAAAAAGTGACGACGGCCACCGCCCATAACAACTTCGATGCCATCAACATCAACACCCGCAAATCTTGCTTCTAAGTTGGCTTCAAAGTTAACTAACTGAGAGGCGATATCTTCGCAGCCCGCGGCAACTTGGTCGGCCTTTATGCGGGAGACATCTTCCCAATCTCGGTCTGGCGACTTGGCATACGTTGCCGCTGGTGTCGCATGAGTAATACGTGCCGTTGAAATAACCCCCGTAGACTTTCCCGCGATTTCAGCAAGTTCTAATGCTGTTACTAACTCTTTACCAGCGACACTCGCACAATCTCCTCGACTAACCCCTTCAGCAACACCAATAACGCCTACATCAGTTTTTACGCCAGACATCATTGCAGTCATTGTTCCAGCAGAATCAGGAGTTTGCGCATCAACATTGTAAGTTTTAGAAAAGCCAGAATATGGAAACTTATCAAAACTTAATAAATGCTCTTCACCTAACTTCCCTTGTTGCTGACCTGCTAAAATGCGCGCTGCAGTAACCGTAGACACCCCCATGCCATCACCAACAAACAAAATGATATTTTTAGCCGAACCTCGAAGATTATTAATCGTTTCACTATTTAACTTAGCGCTAGCAATTTTCTGCTGTCCTTGACTAAACCAAGCATTCATAGTCGTGCCAGTGATATCACTGCTACTCACTTGTGTTAGGGTGGGAGAACAAACGTATTCCGTCGCGGTAACTTCATTGTCATCGAGTGTTTCATTACCATTGCTATCAACACCTGAATCGATTTGTACACCGCTGTTTAGGCATTGACTATGTCCTACCGGTATAAAGGTTTGCTTAACTAAACTATTCAAACCGTTGCTACCATTGACACCATTAGAGCCATCGTTACCATCATCACCGTTACATCCAGTTAGCGCAACTACAACAGATATTGAGATTAAACTTAACTTTTTCATTTTTGCCTCTACTAATTTGCAACTAAATCTAACGATTGATTAATCAAGTGGAATACAACGCTTTGCTCAACAACACCCTGTGCTAAATGCGCGCCAGGGCCTTGTGCGTGCAATGATATGTCCTCACCGGCATGAGTTTCAGCACTCATAGGTACCGTTGCTTCTTGGTGAAAACCACTGGCAGTAGTAATCACAGAGGTCAAATCTTGACGACCTGCACGCGGTTCATGCGCATAACCAGCATCAGCATCAGTTTCATCAGCTAAGTCACGAAAACCTCGGCCATTAGCATACCCCACCGTCGTGTATGGTTTGCCATCAGCTGCAATCGCTGGCTTATCTTTACCAACACCTACCACTTTTCCAAGAATTGGATTACCGCGTTTCGGGTAGCCAGCAATGGTAAATACATGGCTATGATCTGCGGTTACTAAGATAAGGGTTTCTTGAGGATTAGTATTATTTACAGCAGCTTCTACCGCTTTAGCAAACTCTACGGTGTCGTTTAACGCGTTATAGGCATTACCCGCATGGTGGCCATGATCAATACGACCAGATTCAACAACCAATAAAAAACCTTTCTCGTTATTATCTAAAATATCAATCGCCTTAGTCGTTAATTCCGTTAACGATGGCTCTCCAGCAACATCATTAGCGCGATCAGCTTCGTATTGCATATGTGACTCATTGAACAAACCAAACACTTTAGAAGTGGTTGCCGGATCGATTGCATCAAAACCAGCTTGATCGATTACATATTTACCTGTTGGGTACTTTGCTTGCCATTCAGCCGTTAAGTCACGACTATCAGTCCGGTTACCCTCAATTGCACTTACTGCATCGGCGCTATTGAATGCTTCGTCTTTTGGAAGAAAATGACGACGACCGCCCCCCATGACAACGTCAATGCCATCGACGTCAATACCTGGAAAACGCTGCTCTAAATTGGTTTCAAAATTGATTAACTGTGACGCGATATCCTCACAACCTTCACTAATGGCTTGCGCTGGCATATCAGAAACATCTTCCCAATTACGATCTGCCGATTTTGCATAGGTTGCCGCAGGCGTTGCATGCGTAATGCGTGCAGTAGAAATAACCCCCGTAGCTAGGCCTTTAATTTCAGCGAGTTCAACCGCTGTGACTAACTCATTGCCTGCAACTGTTGCACAATTACCACGCTCGATAGCTTCATTAACACCTATAACGCCAACATCGGTTTTTACGCCGGAAATCATCGCCGTCATTGTGCCAGCAGAATCTGGTGTTTGCGCATCAACATTATAGGTTTTTACTTGCGCAGAATACGGGAAATTCTCAAAACTTAAGTAACCTTCTTCACCACTTTGACCTTGCTGTTGGCCTGCAAGAATACGAGCGGCTGTTAATGTTGAAACTCCCATGCCATCACCAACGAATAAAATGACATTTTTTGCTTTATTACTGGTCGTTCGATTGACTTTATCGACTAGTTTTTGTTGATCTGCTTTGTACCACTGACTTTCTTTTTGTATGCTTGGAATGACATCTGCCGTCGCACTTGCTGCGACTAACATCGATGACAATACCGATAGCGAAACCCATGAAGAGTTCATACCGTTATCCTCTATTATTCTTATCGATTACCATATTTATGAATTTGCCTCGCTAGGTAGTTAACGAGATTGGCAAGATGGTAGAGAATTTAAATGACGGTTACATTGACGAATTGTGAAATGCAAATGACAAACCGATGTCAGATTTAAGACAGAGAGTACATTGTTTTTTGTACATAAGGAAAATTTCACCCTTTACTTTTATACTCTACGTAAGTGGCAAATTATGACACCGCTGACGGCAACTCTTGAAGATACAACAATCATTTTGCACTTGTTTTTAAATGTTACGGTTTAATTTTTCCGTATCTCAAAAACTAGTAATACATTGAATCAATTTGATTTTTATACATGGCCACTTGCCCAAATACAAAAACAGGCCCTTATTGGCGTTAATTTTGCTAGTCAGTTGTTGAAACAAACAGTCGTAGGTAAGGCAAAGGTACTATGAGACCAACACAGCTTTTATTCACAATTATTACAATCACCGCGTTAATGGGCTGCTCAATGAATCAATTTAGTCGCATTGATCTTGGTTTGGGTGGCAGTGACGAAAATTCATCACAACGCCTGTGTGTCAGTGACACTGGAGAGTTTTATCCCTGTGATGATGTTTCGGTACCTGTCGCGAGCGCTTCATCTCAGTCAACCAAGCAAAGTGATTATTTCTCACCAAGTACCAATTTTCAGCAACTAGGCGAATACACTGAGCAAATGGTTTATGTTATTTTCGATAAGCTCAGTGTGCAGTCACTTGAAAAAACGATTGCCGTGCCGCCTTTTATTACCTGGGTACCTGAAATGGTGGTGAATGGACCACTTAACGTCGAGCTTGCCGAGCTATTTATTGCCGACATGCAAAATATTGGGCTTCCCGTTGCGGAAAATGTTTTAACTTATGCCGATACCAGCGTAAACACTGACTTTTTAAATACCATTCCTTATATACAAGTCAATGACGATATTGGTTACGTCCTCAAAGGCACGATTAGAAAGAATCAACAAGGCATCACCGTTTACGCGAAGGTTATCGATGTTGAGAGCAAAGCAGTTATTGCCGCGACCTCTAAACTTATCCCCCACTATATGATCGCGCAACAGGCAAATTACTAAGTCTTTGTGGCTGGAGAATTTATGAACAAGATAATCTATATACTGAGCGCATTGTCGTTAATAGGATGTTCTCAAACACCTGAATTAACCTATTCAAACGAAGCACAATTAGGACAACCAACCCAAGTATCAGTTAACCAAACGCCAAGCTCGATGATTCATCAGCGTGTGCTGACTTTAGCAAATAAGCTATTTTCCAGCGCACAAACCATTGAGCCCAGTCAACCGATGGCAGTCGGCACATTTTTGCCTGTTACTCACTTAGGCGGCAAAGTTGAAAACATTGACGATTTGATCGGTCATCAACTTCAAGAAAGTTTAATTACACTAGCGACGCAAGCGGGTTTAAATGTCATTGAATATAAAACCATGCCGATTGTAAAACTTAAAGACAATGTCGATATGATGCTCTCGCGCAATGTTGAAGATTTAGCAAAAAACTTTAACGCCTATTATTACCTCACTGGTACCTATACCGAGCAAGCAGGCCAATACGTCATTAACGCCCGCATTATCGAATTACGAAATCAACGAGTTATCGCTGCCGCCACGGATTATTTGCCAATAGATACCATGATGGAACAACGGCAAGTTAGCTTAAAAAATAACATGCTTTACAGAAGCGGATATTAAAAGGTGAAGATATGAAAAACTTAGTTCTTACTTCAGCACTACTTTATACCCTGAGTGCTTGCTCATCAATGTCAGGTGATATGGTAGATACTACCGCAACTGAACAGCAAGAAACGACGAAAATCGCTATTGAAAATAGCCTGAATAATCAAGAAGTGTTCAAGTTTCCGCAATCAACCATCAACAATAAAACTGATGAAGAAATGTTTCAAAGCGGGCCATTAGTCAAAGACATCAACTTTTACGTGCGTGGACTGATGCAGGATCTCATCACTAACCTACAATATGTCAACTCACGCACCCCCGTTGCGGTAACCAGTTTTGTCGATTTAGATGGTGACTTTAATGATGCTACTCTACTCGGTAATCAAATTTCTGAAGGGTTAATGCATGAAGTGCATAAAGCGGGCATTCCTGTGCTCGATTACAAAGTCACCGATTATTTACGCGTCACCGAAAAAGGCGATTTTATAATGAGTCGAAACTTTAATGAGCTTTCTGACAACATTCCTATTCGTTATGTGTTTACCGGTAATTTGGTTAAACATCAAGGCGGTTATTTAGTTAATGCCCGTGTCGTTGGTATCAAGTCAAAAGCCGTTGTTGCTTCGGCGCAGAGTTTTATCCCAGCAACGGTTGCAAAGGCGTTATTAAAATCGCGCCCAGAAACAAATCAGCAACAAATACCATTGGTGCAAGGTTAAGGTATTAATAATTAACTTTATTTACGCCAAATATTGATGAAAACAAGCATTACATCGCTTACAAGCACCCAACATAAATTTGTACAAAGAAACAAAATAAAACAATATGTAGTAGTCAATACCTTATCGAGACACTAGATGTTGTAATAACAATCAGTTAGTGATTGAAGAAAATTTAAGCTTTTTTTTATAACTGTCGATAAACATTAAGGAGGTAAAAAATATTTATGTTAAACACTAGGAACTTAACTCTGTAAGACGTTATTTTTTATGGTGTCAGGCAAGGCAGAATATGCTTTTGCATTAAAAGCGAATAAATATGAAAAAATTTATTAAAGTTTTAAAATCGCGTGCCGATACCTTAAGTTGAACAGACGTAGTTTACATGAAATACGGTTGATTAAAGTAGTTCAAAGCTTCATTAAAAGTTTTCAGTATTGCTCTAATTAATTTGGTCTTAATTTTGTTAATAGGAGTGTTGCCATGCAACCGAACAAAAAGAAAATCGCTCTAGCAATAGGAGCCTTGTTAGTGGGAGCGTCCGGCGCTTCTAATGCTGCGACAGGCACCTTTGATATCACGGTAAATACCATTGCTGATGTAGTGTTAACTGAAGAAACCCCATTAGATTTTGGTACCAATATTTTCACATCAACCGGCTCTTGCACTATGGATGCCGCTACCCCTTCAACAGCAAGTTTGCAAATTGATCCTGCTGTTACTGCAACAGCTACCAACTACGGTGACTTGAACGGTAGTGGTTGTGTTACTGGCGCTGTTGCCACACCTGGCGTTTATAAAGTTACCGGCTCTCCAGGAGCAACCATTAACATTACAATAAACGGTTTTACATCTGTTGCGGGTGATTATAGCTTTACCCCAAACAGCAATGCTGTTGGTATTTATGGTGCAACGGGAGCGTCAGGTGCAGCTGGTGATGATATCATTGGCACACTTTCGACTGTCGGCCCTACTGCGGTGCGCTTACCTGATGCTACTGAAGCTTTGGAAGCTGAAGTTACAGCAAATGAACTTGTCTTTACTTTAGGTGGTACCTTAACCGTGACGAGTCCATTAACCGCCAATACCACCTATGGTACTGCATTCGATGCCGGTGATGTTTTTGCCATCAATGTTGTCTATTAGCCACTAAATAGTTAAATTTAGTGTATAGCAAATAAATATTTATAAGCGAGCTTAATTTAAGGAGCTTTATATGAACACGAATACTTTTAAAAAGCTGGCAGTAGCAACCACGATTAGTAGTGCATTGTCAGTTACAGCTAACGCAGCCGATGTCGACATGAGTTTTGCATTTACTACAGTGCCGGATGTTGCCATTGTTGAACAACAAGCAATGAACTTTGGTAATGATTTTACCTTAGCTATCGCGAGTACTTGTAATATGCAAGTTGAATCAGGCGCGGCTGACGCAGCACCGGGCAACATTCTAGCGCGCATGGGGGCGGCTTTAGCTGGAAATGGAGCTAACTACCAAGCTAAAACTGGTGATTGTGACCAAGCAAACCCTGGAGTAGCCGGCATTTATAAAATTTCAGGCGCTAAAGGTGTATTAGTTGATATTACCGTGAATGGTATTAACGCTGGTGGCGTTGACTTTTCTTACCTACCAGAAGGATGTTATGTAGTATACAATAATGCCTCTGATGGCGATGTATGTACTAACTTTACTGCGGGCACAGGTAACACGGTAGTTGGAACCACAACATTAGCAACCGATGCCGACACCATTGGTAATACATCAGGTAGCCCAATTGCTGGTGAAGCGTTAATCTTTTTAGGTGGTACCATTACTGCGCAAAACACCTTAACTGCGGGTAGTACCTACGTCGAAAGTTTTACTATTGACGTAGTTTATCAATAAGGTTAGCCTCTGTAGGTTTTTTAAAAACCAAGCATGTCAATGCTTGGTTTTTTTGTATTGGTGAATAGGGTATTAACTATGATGATCAGAAATCGTTTGTATAACATTCTTATTTTTAGCACAGCTTTTTGCACATTGATTTTTAGTACATATTTGCAGGCAAATGTTGGGATTTCAACATATCGTTTGTACTTAGACCCCGCTCATGACAATGAAGACTTTATTGTTACCAATAAACTAGATCGCCCGCAAAAATGTAGTTTAGGTTTTTTACATTATCAATATGATGAGAGCGGTAACATTAATGACATGCCGCTTAAGACAACGCCAGAAAATTCGGCGAGCAAACTAGTCCGACTTTCTCCTAAGCATTTCACCATCGAAGCTAAGCAACGACAAACCGTTCGTTTTACACTGCGCCGTAAAAAAGACACCTTGCCAGTCGAACATCGCGCCTTTGTTACGGTAAACTGTATCCCGCAAAAAACGGCGGCAGAAGAAAACGCAACGAAAAGTGACAAAAATTTGGCACGTTTTAAGTTAAGCCCACAACTAGTGCACAATATTCCTTTAGTTATTCGCCCGAAAAGATTACAGGCTAGTGTTAAATTTGAAGATGTCAGAATTGAAAACGAAACGCTTTTTTTCAACTTAGTTCGCTCTGGAGAACGCTCAGTTTACGGGAAAATAAAGCTACTCGATAAAAATACGAGCGAAATACTAAAAGAGTCTCGTAATTTAGTGATGTACCCTGAAACCATCAACAAATCGTTTGAAATGAAGATTGGCACAAACTATGCTTTAAACGACATAGTAATCCAATTTACGGAGCCAGATCATTTTAGCAGCCCTCTAGATATTACATGGAAACAATAATGTAATACCTTTACGCTAAACGGCTTTCGTAGATAAATTATCGAACATATTATGGAAGTCGTTTATGCTATTATTATCAAAAGCAAGAAGTTTATATAGTCGCTCTATCATATCAAGCAAGGGCTTAGGTTGTGTGGCGCTGTCTTTAGGTTTATGGCTAGTTAGCACGAGCCAAAGCTATGCCCTAGGTCTTTCTACCTTTAGAATTTACCTTGACCCAACGACTCGCGAATATAATTTCGTTGTTTACAACAAAGATCCTTACCAACAAAATTGTAAAATGTATTTAAGGCATTATGATTTTAATGAGTATGGAAAAAGTAATCTTAGAACATCAAAAGAACTACCAGAGTTAAGTGCAAAAGATAAGATTCGCTTCTCTCCCAAACGATTTAGTGTTCCTGCCGGAGAATCGCAAACGGTTAGGTTTCAAATGCGCAGATCCCCAAATGAAAAAGCAATTGAATATCGCTCTTACCTAACCTTAGATTGCGCATTTTCTAAAGCAGACATGGCAAAAATTGCCAAAAATAAGACTTCATTGGCTCCACGTCTTCGTCATAACATTCCTGTCATAGCTCGCACAGGTGATATTGAAGCAAAGCTCAGTTTTGCCGAAAAGACAATTAATCAAAACAGCATCAACGTTACCGTTGAAAAAAATGGTGCACGCTCAACCTTTGGCCGCTTAGCTTTAATCGATATTCGTAATAATGAAGTGGTTTCCTCATTACCGCAAGTGAGTATTCAACGCGAGGCTAAGTATCATAAGGCAACGCTTGGCTTTACAGATCAAGATCCGAAGTTCTTAAAAATTGTTTACCAAGAAATTGAGGGCTATGGCGGCAATATAACAATAGAGTCGCCAGTATTATAAAGGCAAGTCGATATAGGCAACTTTAGTGAAATGGATTGATGATGAAAAAAATAATAACACTAATCGCTTTATTATGGCTTCTACCATCTGCTGAGGTAGCTGCTGAACGTTTACAGAAAGTTGAACTTAATGAAGATAACCTACTGATTCTTTCAGCCTACCTTGATAAAACTAAAGTCACTAACAATCTCGATAGTTATTATTATCAAGATGAAATATTAATGCTTGCTATTGAGCCACTTTTTGAAGCATTAAAACTAAAGTATCAATTTACCGAGGAAAAACTAACGGTATGGAAACAAGAGCAAGTATACGAGTTCTTTTTTGACAATGAGCAAAGCTCTTTAAGTTCATCACAAATTCGTTATTGGGGTAACGATGGTTACTTTCAATTTATTGATCAACGATTACTCGAAGACATATTTGGGATAAGTTTTGACTTTGTTCAACGCCGTTTGACCGTAACAATTATTCCTAACGATTATCAATTTCCAGTAACCATCCTAGCTGAACAACGAGCCAAGCGCTTTCGAGAAAAAGCATTTAGTACTGACGTCTCTCGTCAAAATAAAGCGACGATTCCAATAACAATTCCTGATCAATACCGCGCATTTACCGTTCCTCATGGCGAGATCTACACGACGGTAGACCTAAACAATGATAATGAGAACACAAGGCTAAATGCACAACTTGTTTCCGACTTTTTATATCACTCCACCCGTCTAAATTTAGCTAAAAAAAGTGGCACAGACCTTACAGGTGGGATCACGTTTAGTCGTTATAAAGAGTCGCCTGAAGACTACATTTTAGGCTACTTCGATGAATATAGTTTTGGGGATATTTATAGTAGTAGAATCGGTAGTATAATCTCCGGAAACTCAGGTGTTGGTGCCAGTGTCTATAGACGCCCTGAAAACTATCGTCAAAATAATAGTGCTATTGACATAGAAGAGTATGCCAAGCCCGGCTGGGAAGCAGAGCTATTTAACAATAGCCGTTTCATTACCTCGCAAACGGTACCCGACACAGGTATTCTTGTCTTTAAAGATGTTGAGTTGCTCTACGGTAACAACCGAATTGAAATTAAACTATATGGTCCATATGGTGAAGAAGATATTGTTGTAAAAAATTATTCGTTGAAAAGGAATCCTTTAGCTGAAGGAGATATTGCTTATGGTCTGAGTTTACTCGACCCAAACAAAACATTATTAGATAATGGTTTATCTGATGGTGTAAATTTGGATACGTTCAGCACTTCGGTAGATTATGGTATAAATGATCGCTGGCAAGTGGGTATGTTTTTTAATGACAGCAGTATTGAAAACTCTTTACTAGCCGGTACGGGCACTGAAGAAAGAGTACAAACTATATCAGTAAAAAATTACTTAAGCTTCCCCACATTTTTACTTGAAAATGAATTTGCATTTGTCGGTGACGGGTCTAATTTCGCTCAAATAACCAGCCTATCCGGTCGTGCCTTTGCTAATGGGGCCTACCAGGTTTTATATCGTTCATCAAAAGGGGTCTCTCGTTTAAACAATCGAAGTATTGTTTCACCCGATTCTATAAACCATGCAGTAACAGCAAGTTATACCGATAACTTTTTTGGTCTTCCTAATCAGCTTCAGTTAAGCTACGATAAATCAGATACCTTCCAGAGTAGCGCGCTAAATCACAGCATCTATTTTAACTTAGATAAAATTAGAGTGACTAACCGCCTTTCATATCGAGATATCCAAAGTGATCTTCTTGATAGCACGATAACCTCTGGCGCACTTTCTTTTAGTGGCTCGATTATCGATAATCTGCGTTTAAGTGCCAATTTGATCTACAATATCGATGGCCCAGAGGACAGTGATACCATTTCAAAGTCGTCATCTTTGTCTTCTCAATATAAGTGGGTAGACCCGTGGAATCTTGCGCACTACTTTAACTTATCGTATCGTCCATTGACCGCCAATGACGAAAATAGTAATTCTTGGAGTTTTTCTCATCAACTCGCCTTTGAAACACCTGATTACCGATTAGCACTGCGCTCTGCTTATAATGAAAACGATGATTGGTCTTTTAATTTAAACTTAAATTTCTTTATCGGTTACGACTATCACAATAACCGCGTTTTAACCAGCAGCCAATATTCATCGTCAACAGCTACCCTTGACGTTCATACCTACCTGGATAGACAACTAAACGGTACACCTGATGTCCTCGACTATGATTTAGAAAATGTTACTTTTAGTGGTGTCGAAGAGTGGGAAAATATTACTTCTGGTAGAACAGGAAAGATTATTCTACCTGGTGTGCCAGTGAGTACACCTTTTAAATTCAATGCTAGCTGGATTTCAGGTACAGAGACCTTAAATCAAGATTATACAATTTATACCCACCCTGGAGCTCGGGTGGACGTTAATATGCCTTTTTATTTGAGCACTGAGCTTGCAGGATTCATATACCGAGCTAGTCAAGAAGGTGAAGTTCCTATAGCACGTATTAATGTAAATTTAATCGATGATGAACAAAACACCGTCCAAACCCAACAAACCGATGAGGATGGCTACTACGAATTTTTAAATATTACCCCCGGACAATATTCTGTTGTTGTTGATGACAACAGCTTAAGTCAAAAATCATATACCGCTGAAATTAAGGGTTTTAATGTAAAAACGCCAGAAAGTGGCGGATTCTCTGAATTGCCAACCTTGTACCTACGTCGTATTAAGAATACCAATGATAGTGACGATGAACGAATTGAAGAGTTAGCCTTATCGGCTGAAGAAACCGAGCCACTCGTTTGGGATGAAAGTGAGCAGATACGCAAAAACTTATTCACTTTACCGGTAAAAACAAAGATCAAACGTGTTTTATCGACCCCTGCACCCGACAGTAAAAAAGATGAGGAAGAAATATTATACCCAATAGCGACAATTGCTAGCGCTGTTAATCAAACCAATGCAGCGAAAATTTCTGGTTACTCAATTCAACTTGGTGCTTTTATCGATGAAAATGAAGCCAAACAATTAAAAAATAAACACCATAATTCATTTGAGCAGCCGCTGGTAATTATCGAATCTTACACGAAAACGCAGCAAAAGATATATCGCGTTATGGTTGGGGAATTTATAGATAAAACACAAGCACAAACATTTGCTAGTAGTAACCAATTAGCCTCAATAGGCTATTATATTCAACCTCTTTTCGAGAAACTATATACCGAAGTAAATGATAGTGCAGTGCAAGTTACTCCTTTAACTGCCATTCAAACAAAAAATGATGGTAAATGGATATTGCAATTTGCTGCTTCAAAAGAAAAACTCAGTGAAAGCATCATTGAGAAATACAG
Source organism: Thalassotalea ganghwensis (assembly GCF_053485795.1). Taxonomy (NCBI): domain Bacteria; kingdom Pseudomonadati; phylum Pseudomonadota; class Gammaproteobacteria; order Alteromonadales; family Colwelliaceae; genus Thalassotalea; species Thalassotalea ganghwensis. Next base: position 98,816 of record NZ_JBQRUM010000013.1, on the reverse strand, counting down.
TGGGCTTGATGACGTTTTTCTTGCTGAAAAAGTGACCGATAATCAGGAGAGTTGGTATTGTGTTGTTAGCCAACCATTTGAAACCAAAGCGCAAGCGCTAAATGCACTGAAAAAATATGGCGTAGTCGGCTGGGCAACCACCAACGAAAACTATAAAGTGATTAACAAGTTGTAAGAGGGAAAGCGATGAAAATTGGGCAAGCAATAAAACAAATGCTAATTCCATTAGTGATGTGTTTCCCATCTTATGGTTTTATTGAACCATACATCAACGTTACACAGATCATTGACTATGGCGAATTACTCCCACTGACAGGGATCTGTCATATTGATCACGATACTAAAGAAGTAATTGATATTGCAGGGAATGTATGTCCTTATCCTGACACTCGTTATGGTGAACCTGGCAGATACATGCTTGTTGGCAATCCTAATACTAACATGAGTATTAAGATAGCTTCGCGCCTAAACCCTGGAGACGGTATGTCATTTGCGCCAGATGGTATCTATCAAGTAAATGGTAGAGCTGATATTGCGATTGTGGCAGACCAATTTCAAACCGTAAATACGGGTGATACAGGGGTGATCACCATAATTATCGGAGGGAGCCTAACTATTCACTCCAATTTGAGTTTTAATAACAGTTATCGAGTGGATATTGCACAGGGGATAGTTTTCAATGAATTACCTTAAGTTCTCTGTCTCATTTACTACTTGGGTTTTCATTGTCCTTGCTAATGTTGCAGGCTGTTCGTCACATCAAGACTTAGTTGCCGATAAACATGTAAAAGCAGTAAGCAAGTGGCATGAACTAGCGGCTTTTTCGAAAGTAAAGCAAATAAAACTCCCCTTTAAAATTACTACCGAGTTAAACGCAAGTGTTCGTCAAGGCCAGAACGAATTAGCATTTACAAAAATAAAACTCGCGAATACTGAAAGTAATAAAGAAATTGACTTATTGAATCCAAGTTTTCGCAATAAATATATTTGCCTTGTGCAATGCATGGGGTTAACTGAGTATGTCCGCATCAATAATTCAACCTTGCTCGACACTTATTTTTCGATATATGAATTTTCATTGTTCGATTTTTATGGGCGGTTGTATAAGCTTAACAGACAAGTAAATCGCTTAAAATCTATCGCACAAGACGATTTTTCCACTTACATTGACTGGTTAATTAAAACAGAATATCAGAGTGATGACCTTAAGAGTTTTATTACTTATCTAGAAAAGAAACTTACCTTAGAAAGTTACTATCAATTCAGAAACAATCCTGAAGATTACTATGCAAAACTCTTTTCAGAAAACACAGATTCACTTTGGGATGAAACTGAAGAGGATTATTCTCCAGAGATCGCTCTTTGGGACTTAACTGATGAAATAGCACCTCTAAATGGTGAGAATACATCAATAACACAATTACAGGAAACCTTTGCAGAATTACAAAAACAACCATTAGATATTGGCAATATAGTCTGTCACTTTGATAACAATACGCTTGGTGTTGTTAAGGCAATATCAGGTAAACGTGCCAAAGTTAAATTTATGGGAAGTTACCAACAGTTTTATGACGGACAGTATTTACCCGCACCTAGTGGCTATATTTTTTCAAACAGCAAAGATTTCACTATGATAAAAATTGAAGATATACAGTATGTTAATCTAAGTGAAATCGCCAAATGTGATTTATCATTAATTACCCAGTAAAAAGGTATAACCGTGGCAAAAACATCATCTTTTAAAGTTATCGCTATGGGCCGTGTTGGCACGTTAGCAATCAACCGTTTTTTAAACGACCACCCCAATGTATCATTACCCAATTACAAAACGACTAAGGATCTATTTCGTAAAAAAAAGCAGAACAACCCGAGTTTACTGGATTTACCTTATGATAAAGGCCCGAAGATAACAGCAAAAGGGTTTATGGTTCATGATGCGATGTTTTTAGAAAAAAAATACCGAAAAGCGTTAGCAGCCGTTAGAGATTTTAAGGTTGATGTCACTTTTCACGTGGTTCGTAATCCTTTTGATCAAGCAAAAAGTTGGATTAACCATATCAACGCCAGTGCAGCGATGAACTTACTTGGTTGGGAGGCGATTCCTAAAACAGTGAAAGCTTTTTATCAAACCTACAAAGAGCATTTGCAAACCATTAAGCCAGGAATTCAATGCACCACATTTTATCCTAATCAAAAAAATGTCCAAGTTATCGAGTTTGCTGACTTACTGTCCGATAAAATAGATAACACCATGACATCAATCTATCAAAAACTCGGTATAGATGAGCAATACCAAAGTCCTTTACTTCATAAACCACAAAATAACTACACCCGTGAGTTGATGGCTAAAGGTATCTCTTTTGAACTAAATAATGAAGTGATACATATGGGGATGGCTCCACTAGACTTTTTCTATTCTGAACGAAGAGACGGCAAGCCTTGGATTATTGTGCACGATACCAAAATGATTTTAGATATGTGCCCAACACTGCCCAGAATAGAGGGCGATTGGGTCTTTTTACCAAAAGATGTGCATCAGTTTAATCAGCTATCGCTAAAAACTAAAAAAATGGTTCACGAGAATATCCAAGATATCGTCAGTGAAGTACTACCAGTATGGGCTAAGTCAGCAGAGCAAATTGCTCAACGAATTGAATCAGAAAAATTAAAGCAGTTATCAGATGACGACAAGCATTTACTTAGCGAATTATTAAGAGATGATTTAGACGTATTTTTTAGTTATCACCCGCAATTTAAGAATTTGTGGGGCATGTAAACACTATGGTCATTTGGATTACCGGACTTCCTGGCGCTGGCAAAACAACTATCGCACAGCTCGTTTTTGAGTACATCAAAAACCAAACCTTACAAACTGTATTGCTTGATGGGGATAGTTTACGAGCAGCACTTAAAAATGAGCAATATGATGCTAGCTCGCGTCAAGCGTTAGCCATGACATATAGTCGCTTAGCCAAGATGTTTTCAGAGCAGGGGCAAGTTGCCATTTGTGCTACCGTCTCAATGTTCGATGCAGTTAGAGAGTGGAACAGAGCTAATATTGACAACTATTTTGAAATTTATGTCAAAGTAAGTGCTGAAACATTAGCAAAGCGCAATCAAAAATCTCTGTATTCGAATGCTCAAAATGGTGAACAAAAGCACGTACATGGCTTTGATCTTGCAGTGGAAGAACCTAAAAATCCTGATTTAATTATAGAAAACGACGGGATTATGACATTAGAACAAATTAAAACACTTTTAAAAGAGGAATTGGCACCATGGCTAAAAAACTAGGCGACTTTACCGGATTAGCTGAAAATTATTCTAAATTCCGCCCTGCATATTCACCTTTTGTATTAGATACCTTATTAGGCTTAATTAACAAACCCGTTAATGACATGGACTTTGTTGACGTCGGCGCTGGCACAGGCATTTGGAGCCGCATGGTTGCTAATACTGGTGTTAAAACAGCTGTTGCCGTTGAGCCAAATGATGATATGCGAAGTTTTGGCGTTAAAGATTCAGCGCAAACTCATATTGAATGGGTAGAGGGCAACGGTGAGCAAACCACATTAGCTGACAATAGTGCCGATTTATTGACCATGGCGTCATCGTTTCATTGGGTGGATTTTGAAAAAGGCACTAAAGAATTTGCCCGAGTATTGCGAGACAAAGGCATATTTTGCGCACTATGGAATCCTCGCCTGATTGAAGCCAACCCCTTATTGGTTGAGATTGAAGATAAACTTTATGAAATCGCCCCGCATATTAAGCGTGTATCATCAGGCAGAGCATCCTTTACCGATACATTAATGGATAAACTTTATCATAGTGAATATTTTGACGATGTTGTTTATGTTGAAGGCCGTCATGTAGTGCAGCAAACACCTGAAGAATACATTGGCGTTTGGTGGTCAGTAAACGATATTCGCGTACAAGCCGGCGAAGAATGTTTTAAACAGTTTATGGATTTTGTTGAACAAAAGGTCAATAACTTAGCTTTCATCGAAACCACCTATCAAACAAGAGCTTGGATAGCACGAGTGAGCAAGTAATATGAAGTTTGCATCGAAGGCCGAAACCTTAGCTCAGTTAAGTGAGCAAGCAATTAGTGCCGATGTTTTACCTCAATACTGTTTTACGGTTGAGCAATGGCGGCAAAATCCTGATAGCGTATTAACACAGTTTTTTAGCCAATGTTCTTGGTCAGCATCAGCCGTTGTTGTCAGAAGCAGTGGTATGGCTGAAGACAGCGACACTGAATCGCTTGCTGGTCATTTTGATTCCATTGTCAATGTTCAAGGTAAAGAAGACATCAACGATGCAATTAAACGTGTTGTCGCCTCGTTTCACGCAGATAACCCGCTTGATCAAGTGTTTATTCAACCACTTTTACAAGAGGTAAAACGCAGTGGTGTATTATTTAGCTGTGAGCCGTCAACCCTATCCCCTTACTATGTTATTAACTATTCAACCTCTGGTGATACCGAAGATATCACCTCGGGTGCAACCAATGATTCGCTCATTTATGTTGCCAAAGCCGGTGTCGATAAATCTCGCCCTGCCTGGGTAAGCCAGCTGGTCAAACTGGCTTTCGAGTTAGAAAACTTGTTTGAAAATAATAATCTCGATATAGAATTTGCTTTTGATAGTAACGAGAAACTTTTTCTTTTCCAGGTACGGCCTTTAGTTGTCGATGTCAGCGATGTAACCAGCAATAAAGATCACAAAGAATCATTACAGCGAATTAGACAAGCAATAAACCGAATTACTAAGCCACATCCATACCTCAATGGTAAAAAGTCGGTATTAGGTGTGATGCCTGATTGGAACCCCGCCGAAATTATTGGTATTCGACCTAATCCATTGGCGTTATCACTTTATAAAGAATTGGTGACAAACTCTACTTGGGCGTATCAGCGAAATAATTATGGCTATAAACAACTGCGAAGCTTTCCGCTGCTAATTAGCTTAGCTGGTCTACCTTATATTGATGTCAGGGTCAGCTTTAATTCCTTTATTCCAGCCACTGTCAGCGAATCGCTTGCCGAGAAGTTGGTTAATTACTATATTGATCAACTAGAAAGCTCCCCAGAAAAACATGACAAGGTTGAATTCGATATTATTTTTTCATGCTTTACTTTAGATATTGAAGAACGACTCAATCAATTGTTAAAGCGTGGTTTTTCAGGAAAAGAAATAGACGAGTTTTCGACTGCATTAAAGTCACTCACTAATAACATTATTAACCCAGAAGGTTTATGGGTTAAAGATATCGAAAAAATCGAGTCTCTGCCGGCGAGAAGAGAAAAAATCCTCAATAGTAACTTATCAAAAATAGAAAAAATCTATTGGTTATTAGAGGATTGTAAACGCTACGGTACTTTACCGTTTGCAGGCCTTGCTAGAGCTGGTTTTATTGCGGTGCAGTTCTTACGTTCCATGGTCAATGTCAATATTTTATCTGAAAGCGACTATCAACGCTTTATGTACTCCTTGGAAACCGTCAGCTCCTCAATGGCTGCTGATAGAAAACAACTATCACTTAGTGCCTTCATCAAAAAATATGGACATTTACGCCCTGGAACTTATGATATTTTGTCCCCACGCTATGACCAAGCACCTGAAAAGTATTTTGATTTTAATAGCGTCGACCATATCGAATTAGGCGATGAGACACATCAAAATGAACACGATTTTGTTCTTTCTCTAAAACAGCTCGACACACTAAAATTAACGTTAGAGCAGCATGGCATTGCTCATGATGTTATTTCCTTATTTAAGTTTATTAAAGGTGCTATTGAAGGGCGTGAATATGCCAAATTTATTTTTACGCAAAGTTTAAGCGACGCCATGTTGTTAATGGAACAACTAGGCGCTGAACTTGGGATATCAACCCATGATATGGCAATGTGTGATGTTAACACCTTTTACTCAGCCTATTCGTCCGCCGAAAACATCAAAGCGGTACTTCAAGACTCTATTCAAAAAGGCAAAAATGCCTATAAAGAGGCACAAAGTATCATTTTGCCTCCATTGATACTCAATGCCGATTGCGTATATTGCTTTGAAATGCCAGAAAATGAACCAAACTTTATCACCATGAAGCAAGTGATAGGCGATGTTACTGCCGATGTTTCAAAATCGAGTGACTTAAAAGGAAAAATAGTGTTTATTCCTTCCGCTGATCCTGGCTTTGACTGGCTATTTTCTCACAGCATATCAGGGCTTGTGACAAAGTTTGGCGGTGCCAACAGCCACATGGCTATTCGAGCTGGAGAGCTTGGTATTCCATCGGTTATCGGCGCAGGCGAAGTGTTTTATGAAAAATGGCGTAAAGCGAAATCATTAGAAGTTGATGCCGCTAATAAACGTGTTGTGATTTTAAAATGAAGTTAATTGGCATCACGCCCAGAGTAGAGATTAACAAAGCGTATCACGAGCGTCGCGATGCGCTTGATCAACAATGGTTTAACTTTCTTTACCAGTGTGGCTACCTAGTGATGGTTTTGCCCAATGCACCAGCAATGATCGGCGAATACCTAAAGCATGTTCCTATCCATGGGATAATTCTGTCAGGTGGTAACAGTCTGACATGCTATGGCGGCGATGCGCCAGAGCGCGATAGCACCGATGCCTTTTTAATCGAATACGCAATAGAAAAACACCTTCCTGTTTTGGGTGTTTGTCGCGGTATGCAAAGCATTTTACATTATTTTGGCAGTCAACATTCTTCTGTAACCGGGCATGTCACCAAAACAATGACGATAAACATTGATGGTGAACGTCGCTCGGTTAATTCTTATCATAATTTGGGCTGTTATGATGCTGCCCCCCCGCTCGTTGTCGATGGAAAAGCCAACGATGGAGTCATCAAGGCTATCCATCACCCTGACTTAGCTATCCATGGCATCATGTGGCACCCGGAACGAAACCAACCATTTGAACAACAAGATATAGAGTTGATTAAAAAGGTATTTAATTAAATGAAAGCGATAATTTTAGCAGCTGGTACTGGTAATAGACTGCGCCCGCTAACAGATAACACTCCTAAATCAATGGTTAAATTGTGGGGAGAACCTTTACTTACCAAACAAATTAAGCAATTAAAGCTATTTGGTATTAACGATATCACAATCATCACGGGTTATTGCCAAGATAAGATTATCGCGCTAGGAGAAAAAACCATTTCCAACCCTGATTTCGCAAGCTCAAATATGGTTTACAGCCTAGCTAAGAGCTGTGCTCAGTTAGAAAATACCTCAAGTGACGCTTTAGTTTTATATGGCGATATCGCCTACAGCGATAATAACCTAAAAGCATTAATAAACTGTCAATCTACCTGTCCGATGACGGTTTTGGCAAATCTTGATTGGCTTGAGTTGTGGCGTGAAAGACTCGAAGATCCACTCTCTGATGCAGAAACGTTTATCTACGATGAAACAATGAAACTTGTTGATATCGGTAAGCGCCCAGAGAACTTAGCGCAAGTTCAAGCACAATATATGGGCATGATAAAAGCTAAAGAAAGTTACTTAAAAGAGATTTTAACCGATTACTTAGCACAAGCTAGCACGCCAGAAATCATCAACATGTACATGACCGACCTTATTCAACAATGCTGTGATGAGCAGCAAGTGCAAGTGGAGCTGGTTCACGGTGGTTGGATAGAGATGGATACCATTGAAGACTATCAATTATATTCACAGACTCATCCTTCTTACTGGGGGATTTCATCATGATGCAAAATAATGGAAAATTTGATTCCGCACGACTTCAATTTCAACAAAAGAACTTTTTAGGTGCATTAAATAGTTTAAATGAATTAAAGGAAGAATATGCGACTAACGATCTTTTACGGCTAAACTTTGAGTTTGGTTATTTAGAGCTGCTTGTGTTATTCGCTTTGGGAGAACAAGGGTCTAGGGAGCATTTCAACCAGCTTATAGACTTGGTTACACATTATTTAAATAGCCATCAAAAAGTTGATGCTAAAAACATCATCAATTTATGTATTCTTGTGGGTGAAGCTTTTCTCAAAAAAAATGAACCGCTTAAGGCAATAGAAGCTTATAAGAAAGTTGTAGGGCACGACCCTATGCAAAGCCAGCCTCTTTATTATTTTAAGCTTTTTAATCTTTTCGCCAAAAATGGTCAGTACCATGATGCTATTGAACTTTCAAAAGTGACCATTGGTTGGAAAGAATTTTATATTCCAACTTTATTTGTATTATTAGATACATATGTTGAGCTTCTTGATAAGAAAAATACGATGGTAGTGGTTAATAAGCTAGCCAAATCATTTGATGAATTAGATTTAAACCATGCGGTAAGGCTAATGAACCACCTCATTTTGATGTCAGAATATTCCTTAGCTGAACAGTTAATGCGACGATACGCTGAAAGACCCAATGTAAACCAAAATCCCGAAGTTATTTTTCAATCGCTGTTTGCAAGAGTCTTACTACATAAGAAGGATTATCAAGGAGCGATTAATCTTATGAAATCGCTTAAGTTAGAAAACTCAAAGCATGGCGCTCATATATTGGCTCGTGCCTATGAAAAGTTAAAAGACTATGATTCGGCATTTACCTCATACACCACTTCCGCACAGCGGCGCGCAGAGGACAATAGCACTTTAATTGCTCAGGGAAAACAAATTGATTACGTACATCTGTATAATAACATCCCATTAAAGCAATTAAGTATTAATAACTCATTGCCTCAAGCTAATACTCCAGCATTCATGCTAGGCTTTCCTCGTTCGGGAACTACTTTGCTAGATAATGTACTCGATAGTCATGACAATATCCGCACAATAAGTGAAAAAGGGCTGATTTATATATTAATTGACTTTGTCGAGAAGAACTTAAATAAAAAATATCCACAGTGCCTTAGTTCATTAACAGAACAAGAGTTAGTGTTGTTAAGAGATAAATATTATGAACTCGCGGCTACATATTTATTAGTTAAAGATGTAAATAAGTTAGATGGAATAACCATAGTGGAGAAAATGCCACTTTACACTATTCATATTCCCTTTATTATTAAACTTTTTCCAAAAGCAAAATTTTTATTCTCAATTCGACATCCTATGGATTGCGTATTAAGTAGTTTTCAGCAGAACCTCGTAATCAACTCTGAAATGTCGTTTCTAAGCACATTGGATACATGCACGAAAAGATATATCGACGTGCTTACACACTTTGAAAAATGTGAATCGGCATTTAATCTTAATATTCATTTTGTTCGTTATGAGCAACTGGTTACAGACTTTAAAGAGACAAGTAGTAGAGTCTTGGAGTTTTTAAACATGGATACAACTGTACCTATTGAGAAAACGTTTTACTTAGAGGCAAAGAATAAAATTATTAACACCCCTTCTAACGATCAAGTTTCACAACCTATCTATTTAGACTCAATATTCAAATGGAAAAATTATGAAAAACATTTAGGTGGGGCACTAAAAGCACTAGATTACTTTATCCGAAGATTCAATTATTCTGTTTAGCGGTTTAATAAAGCTCGTTTTAGTATCACTAGAGCTTATCGTCTTGGTGGATTCTACCTTCTTCACATAATCGTTTTATGCGCGAGAGCAGTGCTGCGCTGCTCACCATTACTTCGAGTAACTCACCATCACGGGTAGGGTAAGAATTTTCTTACCTTTTGATTTTAGCCAGTAATAAATTGCGGCAAATACGCTCAACACAATCACTATGGCAATCGACGCATAGACGGGTTGCTCAGCAAAAACGGCAACTTGATAGACTAGCGTTGCACTAAGATAAGCGAGGGTAAAACTCCACAGGGCAGCGAACGTCGCCCAGCGATTACCCACTTCATTTTTTATCGCTCCCATTGCCGCCGCACATGGGGTATACAACAAAATAAAAAGCAAATAACTAAAAGCGCCCAACGTACCAGCAAAGGCATTTTGCATTGCATAATAAGTACTAACATTAACATCTTGCTCTTGCGACGCTTTCTCTACCGTTGAAACGTCGCCAACGTCGACCCCAAGCGGGTCTTCAGGAGCTAACGCGGCAAAATTATCGGTAATTGTTGACAAGGCTTCTTGCCAAACATCGGCAAACACTAACTCATGACTTTCTTCTGCAACATCTGAACTATATAAACTATTAAAGGTGGCAACCAATGCCTCTTTAGCAAATAGCCCCGTGACGATGCCAACACTTGCCTGCCAGTTATCTTCTTTCACCCCTAACGGCGCTAACAATGGTGTGATTTGATGGGCACTTTGACTTAATACCGAGCTTTCTTGATCTTGATGACCAAAGCTACCATCGGTGCCCAATGAATTAAAAAAGTTAAGCACACACACGACAATAACGATGGTTTTACCCGCACCAACAATAAAAGATTTAGTGCGTCGAGTAACGCGCATAAATAGTGCCGAGAGCTTAGGAACTTCATAGAGGGGTAATTCCATAAAGCTCGCTTGTGAATTACCGGCTAATACCGTAGCTTTCAGTAAAAACCCGGTAAATAACGCTGCTGCGATACCAATTAAATACAGCAAGAAAACAATGTTTTGTCCTGAATCAGGGAAAAACGCTGCCGCAAACAAGGCATATACAGGTAGTCGAGCACCACACGACATAAATGGTGACATCATAATAGTGGTAATACGCTCTCGCTCACTATCAAGCACACGAGCCGACATGACTGCTGGGACTGTGCAACCAAAACCAACAATTAAGGGGACAAATGCTTTACCAGGCAAACCAATTTTCTGCATGACGCTTTCAACGACAAATGCAGCTCTAGCCAAATAACCACTGGTCTCCAAAATCGATAAACCAATAAACAAGCAAACAATAACAGGTATGAATGTAGCGACGGTTTGAATACCAACACCCACGCCTTCGATAATAGTGAGTAGCCAAGCTGGCAAATTAAAGCTCGCAAGAAATTGGCTTGGGTAGTCGACAAAAATGGCGCCAGCCAAAATATCAAAAAAGTCGATAAATGCACTGCTGACATTTATCGCAAACATAAACAGCAAGTACATCATTAACAAAAAGAAAGGCACACCAACTAGAGGGTGCAAAATCACATTATCAACTTTGTCAGAAAACGATGTCGAGTGGGCGCTACCACTAGAAACTTGCTCAATAGCGTTATTGACGAAATCATAACGCGCCTGCATGATCGCCAGCGCTTCATCATGCTCAGACTTGCATGAGCAGCCGCCAGCGGACAGTGAACGTTCATAAGAAAGCAAGGTGGTATTTTGTTCGGTTAATTTATCTTTTAATAACGAAGGTAGTTCAAATGTCTTTGGCAATGTACTCGCCGTTGGTAACGTTGCCAGAGATTGCTCTAAACGTTTTTTCACTTGAGAGTGGCGCACATCAGCCTTGATCACAGGACATCCGAGAATAGACGATAACTGTTCGGTATCAATTTGACGAGCTTCTTTGCGATCAGCTTTTGATAACACTACGATCATGGGTAAACCCAATTCTAGTAGCTGAGTGGTCAGATAAAGTTGTCTTTGCAATTGTGTGACATCAACTACATTGATCAGACAATCTATTGAATCTTTGTCGAGATGCTGATGGGTAACCGAAAGATCACGCCCTTGGTGTTCGCGTTTGGTTAATGATGGAATACCAGGTAAATCAATCAGAGTGACCGGCTGTTGATTAAATTGAATTTCGTGCTTTTTGGCTGCAACCGTTACACCAGCCCAATTTCCTGTGGTTTGCTTTGTATTGCCAAGTTGATTAAAAAGCGTTGACTTACCGCTGTTGGCAAAACCAACTAATGCAAAATTATTCATTACGACTAAGCTAACTCAACAACAATTTGATCTGCTAGAGAAGGTGCAATACTCATTTTAGTGCCGTGCAGGTAAAATGCCATCGGGCCATTAAACGGCGCAATGTGAGCAAGCTCGACGATAGAATTAGGGACAAAGCCCTGCTCCATTAAGCGGGTTGATAACACAAAATCACTCGGCAAGCTTTTAATGCGTGCTTGTTGCTTCTTTTTAAGTTTCGTTAAGGTCACGTAATCACCAAAAACAATCTAACTGATAACGATTATCATTTAGTTTAATTGATCCTTAGGGGGTTTGGCAATAAATAACCGCAATAAAATTGATCTGGATCTTATCTTCTTGGCAATTATTCTAAATGAGTCAAACATTCTCGAATATATCTACTCTCACTTTGAAATAATCGTCTCTACAACTGTCAGAAAATTTTACACAAATATTACATTGCACAATAACACAAAATACAAACCATTGAAAAAAAAAGAAAAAAAATATGGCACATTTAATGCTAAAGGGGCGAGAACCTTAAATATATGAGTCTAAAACTCAAAATTTTTTATTTTGTTTTACAAGGAATTAACTAGGATGTTAAAAAATTTATCTAAATCTCTTTTATGCTGTGCTGCTTTGTTTACCGCTTCCGCCAACGCGAACTTAATTGAAGTAGACCTTGAGCTTCAACTTCTTGCGGACGTATCATATAGCGTGGATGCCAAAGAGTATGCTTTACAACTTCAAGGTTACTCAAATGCTTTTCGTGATGCCAACGTTATTAGTGCAATTGAAAGCGGTACTATTGGCTCAATTGCTGTTCAATATATCGAATGGTCTGGAAGTGCAGACCAAGCAATACAATTAGACTGGACGTTAATTGATAGCCAAGCATCAGCGTATGCATTTGCTGATGCGCTAGACGCTTTAACAAGAGCTTTTGATAATAATACAGCGCCAGGTAGCGCACTTAATTTCGGTTCAAGTTTATTTTTTAACAACGATTATGACGCTGCGCGTCAAGTCATCGATGTATCTGGCGATGGTAATCAAAACCAAGGTTCTTCTACCTCGGCCGCTCGCGATGCAGCCTTAGCCGCAGGCATTGACACGATCAATGGTATTACCATTGGAGATGCCTCTGGTTTACAAGATTTCTACAAGCAAAACATTATTGGTGGTACAAACGCATTCCATATTCACGCAGACTCGTTTGCTGACTTCACGGCTGGTATTAGTCAAAAGTTGGTAAGAGAGATCACAGGTGGTGGTAGCGAAATCCCTGAGCCGAGCAGTGTTGCCTTATTTGGCCTTGCTTTATTAGGTTTTGCTTCTGCAAGCCGTAAAAAAGCATAACGTCTAAGCTTACTATTTGTTTTAATAAAGCTCTCTCACCTTTTTCGGGTTTGGGAGCTTTATTTTATAAGCTTTTTAATAATTTTGGTAAAACGCTCTAGTGTGTCATTATCTTGATAATCAAACGCATATTTATTGTGAAAATACAAAGTAAGCGTAAGATCATGGTAATGAAGATAACAGGTATAGCCATCTAAGTCGTGTTTGGCAACAATACCTTGATAACGATACTCGTCGCCATGCTTTTCTCCATTTGAGAGCACTACATCAAACACCCTTAAATAATCTAATGTTTCAAGTTGGTTGTTCGCTTTCATTACATATTCCTTGCTGGCAAACGCTCACTACAGCTTATATTGTTTGAGCGATTAATCAATACCACACATCTCATCGTAAGGACTTTGGTAAATAATATCCCAGGTGCTAATGTCTTGCTGAGTGAGATAACGTTTGGCGCCGATCAACGAATTACAACATTCTACTTCACGACATCCCGGAAGCGCATTGAAATTGTTTGCCGAATCTCTCACCCCGACCAAGTAATGATTAGACTCTGCGATACACAATATGGTTACACGGTAATCTTTGCTAAATGCTAGGTCTGCGTTCATATACCACCTCAATTTTTATCCGCTTTTTAATTACTACGCAGCAATCCTCAGTCAAGTTCAACTCGTTATTGAATTTCCACTTTGTGGTGATCAAGTAAAAGTATTTAGCCGTATAAACAGTGAGAGTTTGACAGAGGTATATCAATTGAAGCACGTTAATTCAGAAAACTTAATGGCAATGGAGCAGCGTTACCGCGCTAATTTAGTCAACAGCCTATCTGGCTTTAAAAGCGCGAACCTCATCGGCACGATGGATAGCAATGGCAAAACCAACTTGGCTATTTTTAGCTCTGTGGTTCACTTAGGTGCTTCACCAGCGTTGATAGGGTTTGTGATGCGACCCGATAACGTGCCGAGAGATACCTTGAAAAATATCAAAGATTCTGGCGCCTACACCATTAATCAAGTAAATCGTTCGATTTGGCAAAAAGCTCATCAAACCTCAGCTCGCTATGACGAGAACGTCAGTGAGTTCGACGCTGTGTCGCTTACGCCGTTACTTCGTTCGGGATTTGTGCCTCCCTTTGTTAAAGAAAGTAATCTTCAACTTGCGGTAGAGTTAGTCGAGATCATGCCGATCACAGCCAATAATACGTTGTTCATCATTGGTAAAATTACCGATTTATTTCTACCAGAAAATGCAATATCAGTCGACGGTTACCTCGATATTGAAGCATGCCAAAGCGTCGCTATTTCAGGACTTGATAGCTATCACTCAACGAAACGTCTGGCACGCTTATCATATGCTAAACCCTTCAAAGAAGTGGAGCAGCTTAATGTCGACAACTCTGTGATTTGCTCTAATGGTGAGGAGGATTTATGTACGTATGGAAAATGCTAGGGTATCTAGGCTTAGTTCCCTTCATTGCCGCAATTTTATTACTCAATTTTCAAGAACAAGTGGCAATTGATATCCCTCGTGTATTTATTGCCTACAGTGCAGTTATCGTCAGTTTTATTGCAGGTTCGATGTGGCGCGTTGATCAACACCAATTCAAACGCCAGCAGATAGTGAGCAACATGATTTGCCTGTTCGCTTTTACTACCCTACTCATCGATCAAACTTACGCATTAAGCATTTTAATCGCGTGTTATTTGATACTTTTTGCTTTTGAGCACTACTTACACAACCAGTGTGGTCAACCTAATGACAAAACGCCCTACATGACAATGCGCTTTAGATTGTCATTGATTGTTATTGTCTGCCATTTGTTCATGCTAACCAAGAGCTTTTAATATGTCCTTATCACCCTTAATCATGTTCTACGATAGTCAATGCCCTCTTTGTTGCCACGAAGTGACGGTCTTGAAGCGTTTAGACAAAAATAACGCGATTGAAGTGATAGATTTGCATGATGATATCGCTTTACAAACCTTTCCCAATATTGACAAGCAACGTGCATTAGACATTATTCATGGATATCAGCAAGGTAAGTTGCTTACTGGCATCGACGTTACGATAGCCGCTTGGCGCGCGGTAGGTAAAAACAGATGGGTTGCGCCATTAACTTGGCCAATACTATCTACTGTCAGTAAGTGTGGGGATTGGTTTTTTGCTAAATATCGACACCCGATATCTCGTTTGATGGCCAAAATTTTTAATCTTCGTGCTCATGATTGCTCCTTAGGAACTTGTTATGGAAAAAAAATATACACTGATCATCGGCGCTAACAGCGCAATTGCAACCGCCTTAGTTCAGCAATTGGCGATCAGTGAAGTAGAGCCTGTGGTGTTAATTTCAAGACACAATGATAATCCGCCAGCGACAAGTGAATATGTGAAAGCCGTCGGACTTAAGGGCTATCACCAGCAAGATATTGATCAAGCTATTGCACAACTTCCCGAGAAAATAACAGGCAACATCAACTACGTTTTTATTTGTACTGGTGTGCTCCACGATAGCCACTGCTTTCCAGAAAAACGGCTTGAAGATATTACCCCTGAGGCATTTGAACACGTTATGGCTATCAATGCCTTAACCCCAATGTTATGGCTTCAAAAACTAACACCTCTGCTAACCGGAAAAACCCCCTGCAAAGTGGTTGTATTTAGCGCTAGAGTTGGCAGCATCTCTGATAATTATTTGGGGGGATGGTATAGTTATCGCGCCTCGAAAGCTGCGCTTAATATGCTATTAAAAACCGCTTCAATCGAGTATGCTCGTCGCGCAAAAAATATTAAGCTGATTGCCTTTCACCCAGGTACTACCGACAGTCCATTATCTAAACCCTTCAAAAAAAATGTCCCGCAAGGAAAATTGTTTACCCCTGAGTTTGTTGCCAAACGCTTGTTAGAGATAGTAGTTAACAGCCCTTTAGATAATCAACTTAGCTACATAGATTGGCAAAATGACACGATTCCGTGGTGAGTGTTCACACAATCGACTAACGCCAGCCAAATAGCCATACTTGCTCGTTTTTCAGATCTCGCCAGTTGATGGCATACTCATTTTTAGTGATAACCGCTTGCAAGATGCACTCAGTGACGTTTTGGTCATCATCGTATTTTACTTTAGTGACGATAAAGTGTTTTTCTTTGTTGGTGACCTGCTTTTTAGTCCACTTACTGCTTTTTAAACTTTTAGGACTGACTTTATTATTCATCATAATGACTGCTGCTCTACTCGTTTACTGATTTATACGAAAAAAAATCACCTTATGATCAACGCTACTAGGGCATGTTAATATTGAGAGAATTAGGTTGTTTGAACAGGCGCTTACCCTGCGTCAAAAGATGTTGAACTGCTGGATGTTTAACTTTTCTTTCAGGTGAAATTAAATAGTAGCGCTCGGTAACATCTTTGGTTCGACCTATAACGGCGACATTAAATTGCTCAACAACATGAGACTCAATAATAGTGGGAGCACAAAAGACACCATACCCTGCATGACCAAAATACGTTGATAACATCGAGTCATCAAATTCACCAATAATATTGGGAGCGATATTAAGACGTTCAAACCATGATAAAACGCTAAGTCGCTGATTAGCCCCTTCGCCAGCAATAAAAAAAGTGACGCCATTTAGACTATGAGGAAAATTCGTTATCAACTCTTCAGCGATACCGCGATGCGCAAAAAAGCTCATACCACTTTTGCCGATTGGGTGGCTATAGGCTTTTAGTGGAGAGCCTGGGGGTAAAGGAGTGTCGGTAAGTATTGCATCAATTTTATTAACCGCTAACTCGCCAAGTAAAACCTCTAAACTTGTCTCCTTAACTATCAGTTTTATCGAGTCATCCATGTGATAGATTTCTTTGAGAAAAGAGTAAGAAAACACTTTAGCGATAACATCAGTTACCCCAATTGAAAAACGCGCGGCAAAGTGAGTTGAGTGGTTTTTTAGCGAACCGACTAATTCATCACCTAGACTAAAAATTTCTTGAGCATAACTGTATGTTAACCGACCAGTTTCATTTAACACCAGCCGCTTCCCCTTACGTTCAAATAAAGAACAACCGAGTTGTTCTTCTAAGGCTTTTAATTGAGCACTCAATGTTTGCGGGGTAATACTCACTTTTTTTGCCGCTTGAGCAATGCTGCCATGGGTTGCAATGGTATAGAAATATAAAAGATGATGATAATTCAATCGATTCATACCTGATAACTCCAGAGAATAGGCTTAACTAGCGCAAGAAATTATATCAACTTTTTTCTGATAATAAATCAACAACAATCGACTTTTACTGTTTAAAAATATCCGCTATAAATAAGGGCTACTTAGGCAATGGAGGAAGTATGTCAGAAAATATCATTATTGCTCGCTGGAAACAGTTTATAAAAACAGATGCTAGCTCAGGTATCATTCTAGTGCTCTCAGCAGCGCTTGCGTTAATACTCGCCAATAGTATGTTTAGAGATGGCTATAATGAGTTTTTGGAATTCCCGGTTAGCATCATGCTTGGTGACTTTGCCATCAGTAAGCCTTTAGTACTATGGGTAAATGATGGTTTAATGGCATTGTTTTTCTTTGTCGTTGGCTTAGAAATTAAACGAGAGTTATTCTATGGGCAGCTCTCTAAACCAAGCCAAGTTATTCTTCCGTTCTTAGCCGCGATTGCAGGTATTGCGTTCCCAGCGTTAATTTACGTTGCTTTCAATAGTCAAGATGCTATTGCCATGAATGGTTGGGCGATCCCATCTGCAACGGATATTGCCTTTGCTTTAGGTATATTTATATTATTTGGTAAGCACTTACCTACTAGCTTAAAATTATTTTTACTATCGGTCGCTATTATTGATGATATTGGCGCCGTAATTATTATTGCGTTGTTTTATTCTCAAGACCTTGCACCAAATTCATTATTGGTGGCCAGTGTCGGGCTTGCGGTACTCTTCCTGTTTAACCGCATGGAGCTGTCAAACAAAACGCCTTACTTACTGGTCTCCATTGTCGTTTGGGCGGCAGTGCTCAAATCTGGTGTTCATGCGACCTTAGCGGGATTTGTTGTTGCTTGGTTTATTCCGATAGCCCGAGACAAAGATAAATCGATGTCTTATAAAATAGAGCATGGCTTAGAACCGTGGATCGTATTTTTTGTATTACCGCTCTTTGCGTTTGCAAATGCTGGGGTCAATTTAACCAACGCTTCGGTAGATGAGCTCTTTACACCGATTTCTATCGGTATTATTGGCGGCCTATTTATTGGTAAGCAGCTTGGTATTTTTGCAGCGTGCTTTATAGCCGTTAAGTTGGGTCTATGTAAACTACCGAAAAAAGCGACATGGAGCCAACTCTACGGTGTATGCTTATTATGTGGTGTCGGCTTTACCATGAGTTTGTTTATTGGTTCTTTAGCGTTCGAAGAGCAAGGACTTGCTTATCAAACACAAGTAAAAGTGGGTGTACTCGTTGGTTCACTGCTTTCGGCAACTGCTGGAGCGTTTCTATTGAGACGCTCTTCCAACAAAATACAATTGCAAAAGGAGAATAGCAATGAAGCGGTGCAAACATCGCACGTTTAAAATAGCTGCACTCGCTGCGACACTTGTATTTAGTCAAGTGTCGTTCGCAGATTCGGTCAGTGCTACTGTGATTGAATCTTGTCAAACAGAGCGACAAACTGCTTCAAACAGCAAAACAAGTGCTTGCAAAGTATATATTGAAGGTTTTCTTGATGCCTTAGCAATCGATTGGCGTAATATAACAAGAGCAACACCCAGTGTGGCTCATCAAAACGAGAGCACTGGTTTTATAAATCGCGCATATCAAACGCGGGTTACCGAACGTCCATCATTACCAATGGCGAACTCACCCTCCCATATTTGCTTGCCAGAAAGCACCAGTAACTCATTAGTTGTTGAAACAGTGATAAAAGCAATAAAGGGGGGATCACTCGAAAAAAAATCGCTCAACCAAACAGTGTTGGACATATTGATTGAGCAATTCCCATGCGATAAAGACAAGCAAAGCCGGTTATCGTCTGGCAATTTTTAACTGCAGATTTAATAAATTTAAGGACTTGTAGTCGATAACACCCTTAGGCTATTAACGCTTAGTGAGAAAGGCCCATCGACTTTATTGGTGACCAAGAATCCCACTTGGCGAATATCCTGTGCTTGTAACGTTGGAGCATTGGTGATTAACCGACCTCGAAACGTTGCTTTAAAGTCACGTAATAGCAACGTAATACGTTGCCTCTTATCTACTTTTGTATCAAAGTCATGCTTGTAGGCAAGACGATAGCCATTAATAAATATCGCCATTCTAAGTTGATAACGCAAACCATCGCCTTGGACATCAATTTCAACCGCATCAGCATTGATAGGCAAAAAATTTACGCTTCGATAGATTGAACTAAAACCGCCGTTATTTTCTGTCGAAATATAGCCGCTAAAAAGCAGGCTATTGTTATTAAACTGCGCTTGGCCAGTTGAAAGGCCGCCCATGACATTATCATTGGTTGCGCGCCACTGAGCGACTTCTTCAGGTTGCGAAAAATCTAGACTAAACGTATTACTGGTATTCATCGAAATGGTCGTTAAATAAATATTATTGGCAGACAAAGGCCGATTGTCCTTTGCGAGCCCTGAAGAAGCGATTAAAAGGTTCATCAATAGTGTTAATAATAAACTGTTTCTAAACCAATTAAGCATTAATACCTTTCACTTTGCTGAGTAACACCACCATGTAGTGCCAAAGATAAAGCTTTTACGCTAATACGTTAACAGGAGATCAATAATAACTGATGTAGAGCCAAATTTACGGAAGGTGTAAACGAATGGAGCACTGATCTTTTTTACTCATTTTACAGACCACTAACTCAAAAGAGTTATCGATCATGCGTTCAATCTCACCTTTGGGGATGGAACCATCAAGTATGACTGTATTCCATAAACGTTTATGCATATGGTAGCCCGGTATCACTGCATCAAAAATATCTCGCAGCATAACTGCTTCTTCAGGATCACATTTAAGATTAAGACAATACCTGCCGGCCATTTTTCCATGCGTATCTTTTTCTTGTCCGCTGCCCAAAGCTAATGTTGCAAACATTTTCCCTTTGACTTTAAACACCATTACGTCTTCTCCAAATGGAAAGTCCAAGCTAGTTTCAGGCTTGGCCATTAGATAAGCGTATGCTTCACTTTTGTTCAAAGTAAACTCCTGAACACTCAACGCTAAGTAATAACAATATATCGATTATATAAAGACTTGCAGTATCTTTTTACATATTTTAATGACATTTGTCCGTTAAAAGGATGACAAATTAATTAACAATGGCACAATAACCTTTAATAGCCAATATAAGGAAAATTAATGAAAAGGTTGTTCACCTTACTAAGCTTTTTTATTTTCAGTGCAAGCCAAGCGCAGGAACAAGCTGAAGCGATATTTAAACAACTCGCTCCATCTTTATATCAAATACGCATTATTGATATCGCCAGTGGCGAAAAATCATCAATTGGCTCAGGTTTTCAAATTACAGCTCAGGGGTTAATTGCCACCAATTATCATGTTATTTCAGGCTTTGCTCGTTACCCACATAAGTATCGTATCGAATACCTTGATCACTTAGGTGACAAAGGAGAACTTAGCCTTGAAAGTGTCGATATTATTAATGATTTGGCCTTGGTTAAACGAGAAGCGCAAGACGATATTCCTTTTTTTAACATAGCTTCTAAAGCGCCTAGCAAAGGCGAAGAGCTTTATTCACTTGGAAACCCTCACGATTTAGGGATGATTGTCGTTCCAGGTACTTATAACGGATTGAAGAAAAATGCTTTTAATGATCGTATCCATTTCACGGGTTCTGTGAATTCAGGTATGAGCGGTGGCCCAGTAGTTAACCATAAAGCAGAAGTGGTCGGTGTCAATGTTGCCACGTCTGGGAATCAAATTGGCTTCTTGGTTCCTCATGATAAGTTAGTGACCTTATTCAACCAATATAAACAAAACAAACCCGACAATATTGAAGCTCAAATGGCACATCAGTTAATGCAGAATCAAAAGAAGCTTATTTCTGATTTATTGAATAATGAATGGCAACTTAAAGAGTTAGGAGCAGCATTAATTCCAACAATAAGTGTTCCCTATATCCGCTGCTGGGGAGATTCAACCGCAGATAAAAAAGATGCTGAAGTATTAGTGGTCGCGGCAAAGTGTGGTCTAGAAGAAGACACCTACATTGAGAGTAATTTAATCACTGGCTCTATTGAAATGGAGTTTCGATATATGAAATCGTTAAAGTTAAACCCCACCAAGTTTTACCGACTATATCAAAACCAAGTTTCGCGTGTTATGCCAAGTAATAAAGCGACCAAAGATGATATCACTGAATTTGAGTGCCAACATGATTTGGTGACGCCACAGCATCAAGGCATCAATAACAAAGCCGTTTTCTGTGTTCGCGCATATAAAGATTTCCCGCAACTCTATGATGTTTTATATTTAGGCATATCTGTCGATAAAGATCAGCAAGCGTTATTGAGTCATTTCACCATTTCAGGTGTCGCCAAAGATTCTGCTCAAGCATTTACTCAGCAATTTATGGAATCGGTATCATGGAATTAATCGTAGAAGAAATCAGCCGAGGCCATAAACTCATTGGCCGCCATAAGTTTGCCACAGAAGAAGTATCGATTGGGCGCGGGTATCACAATGATATCATTGTTTCCGATCCTCATGTCTGTGCTCAGCACCTAACGATAAAGAATACCGGCGATCACTGGGTTATAGAAGATCACAACACCATTAATGGTAGTTTTCTTGAGCATAGTACCGAAAAAGCCAATGGTCACATCATCAACTCTGGTGATATTGTCACTATCGGCAAAAGTCAGTTTCGTTTTGTTTTTCCACATCATCCGGTTGAAGCCAGTGTCACATTGAGCCCTTTTGAAAGCATTATCAATCTGGCACGAAATCCTTTTGTACTCGTGGCAAGTATTAGCTTATTTACACTGATTGTCGGTTGGAGTGTTTATATTAATAGCCCCAGCGACGTCACGTTTACGCAATTGCTCATGTCATCCATCAATATGACCTTAATGTTTGCGTTGTGGCCGGGCTTGGTAGCGTTAATTTCACATTTAACTAAACATGACGCAAGAATCTTAACGCAACTTGGCGTAAGCTTTGTCTTTTATAACATTACTTGGGTGGTAGATTTCTTAGAGTCGCTGCTCAACTTTAATACCTCGAGTCAGTTTGTCTTAACACCAGCATTCGTCATCTTACCAATAGCCGTGGCATTTTGTTTATTTTGGCTCAACTGTTATATCGGCTTCCATATGTCGGCAAAACGTCGAGTGATAATTGCAGCAAGTTTAACGACGCTTTTATTTGGTGGCAGTTATTTAAATCAACTCAGTAAGCAACCTGAATTTAGTATTAAGCCTAAATTTAATAATGAGTTAATGACACCCAACTTTGTTTTTGCCACCAGCAGTGACGTTGACACTTTTATTATCAATAGTGATAAATTGTTTAATAAAGTGGATAAGAAAGTACAAGAAGAGAAGTAAGATATTCAAACAATAAAAAAGCCGAATAACATGTTATTCGGCTTTTTTATTTATGCTAATCATTAGGGCTTAGCAATAAACCCTACCGCATCATAAACAGCGGTTAATACTTTTTCAGCTCGTTCAGAAGCTTGCTCAGCACCTTGACGCATGACCTGATCAAGAAAAGCCTGATCATTTCGATACTGTTGATACTTCTCTTGGATCGGTGTCAACATCGCGACAACGGCTTCGGCTACATCCCCTTTAAGATGGCCATACATTTTATCTTCATACTGAGGTACTAAACTGGCAATGCTCTCTGCCGTTGCACACGACAACAAAGAAAGTAAATTAGACACTCCTGGCTTTTCTTCAATATTGTAATAAATACGCGCTTGCTCATCAGAGTCCGTTACCGCTCTTTTTATTTTCTTAGCGATTTTTTTAGGGTCTTCAAGTAACCCAATAAAGTTACCTGGATTGGCATCTGACTTAGACATCTTTTTCGTTGGCTCTAGTAAACTCATTACGCGAGCACCATGCTCTGGTATCTGAGGGTCTGGAACCACAAACACGTCACCATAGATATTGTTAAAACGCGTCGCAATATCACGCGCTAATTCAAGATGTTGCTTTTGATCATCGCCTACCGGCACCTTATCAGCACTGTAAAGTAGAATATCAGCTGCCATCAATACAGGATAAGTAAACAAACCAGAATTCATATTCGCTTCTGATTTTTGCGACTTATCTTTGTACTGAGTCATTCGATTTAGCTCACCCATTTGGGTATAACAGTTAAGGACCCAACTGAGTTGCGAATGTGCTGGAACATGTGACTGAATAAAAATCGTACTTTGCTCAGGATCTACACCGCAAGCAAGATAAAGCGCCAGCCCATCTAACGTTGCCTTGCGCAGGGCTTGCGGCTCTGGTCTAACGGTAATGGCATGTTGATCAACTAACATGTAATAACAATGGTGATCATTTTGCATATTAACCCATTGCTTAATGGCACCCAAATAATTACCAATCGTTAGTTCACCAGACGGCTGACAGCCACTTAATACAACAGGTTTTGACATAATAACGTTACCTTGACTACACATGTAGTAATAATGAATCTAAATAAAATCGTTGGGTTTATCTTACCGAAGCAAGCTCTGCTCGCATTTCGTCAATCGCTTGTTGGTAGTTTTCTTGAGAAAAAATTGCTGAACCTGCAACAAACATGTCGGCGCCAGCTTTAGCTATTTCAGCAATGTTACTTGCTTTTACACCACCATCAACTTCTAAGCGAATTGGACGGCCACTGGCATTGATCTTTTCCTTAACGAGCTTGAGTTTAGCTATGGTCGACGGAATAAAAGATTGACCACCAAATCCAGGATTCACTGACATTAACAAAATGACATCAAGTTTATCCATAATAAAATCTAATACTTGAATTGGCGTTGCTGGATTTAACACGATCCCCGCTTTACAACCGTTATCTTTAATTAGCTGAAGTGTTCTATCGACATGGTCACTCGCTTCAGGATGGAAAGTAATAATATCAGCACCCGCTTTGGCAAACTCAGGAACTAAGCTATCTACTGGTTTTACCATTAAATGCACGTCTATTGGCGCAGTGATTCCATAATCTCGAAGTGACTTACAAACCATAGGACCAAAGGTTAAGTTAGGGACAAAGTGATTATCCATAACATCAAAGTGAACAACATCGGCTCCGGCCTCAATAACCTTAGAAACATCTTCGCCTAAACGGGAAAAATCGGCCGATAAAATAGATGGTGCAATTAAAAAGTCAGACATAGTTCCGCCCCAATAAAAAAACGAGGCTACTTTACCTAATTCACCACAAAAATTGAAGTAATAATGATTTTTTAAGCTTTGCAGATAGCACCTATCATTACCACCTGCTTCTTTTCCTATTTACCAAGCACCATAGAAAAACATAAATCAACACCTGGTTTACATTTTGTAACAATTTAATATTGACTATTTCGGTGAACACTTAGAAAGAGATCTAAACTAACAGTATCTGGGCGGTAGGGACACACTATATTTATTAAGGATAATAAGATGACATTAAAAAGCCAACTCATTGCAATCTTTTTACTTATAGGTATATTTCCCACGATCTTTATTGGCCTAACTGCAAGTTACGTAGCAAGTAATTCTCTTGAGAGGCAAGCCTTTTCTCAACTTATCTCTGTTAGAGATATTAAAAAATCCCAAATCACAGACTACTTTAAACAACGACAAAATGATATTGACCTATTAACCAGCAACGTTGAAAAAATTCTTAACTTTACCAACCAAGAAACTGCGGCAAGTTCTGCTCATGATAATCATCAACTTTTTAATCAGTACATTACCAAGTACGAGTACTACGATTTATTTATCATTGATGAAACTGGAAAAATTTTCTATACCGTTGCCAAGGAATCAGACTATCGCACTAACTTAATCGATGGTCCTTATAAAGATTCAGGGCTTGGCCATTTGTTTAGAAAAGCTATTGATAACAAATCAGCCCAAATATCAGACTTTTCTCGTTATGCACCAAGCAACAATGAGCCTGCGGCATTTATTGCTAAAGCATTTACCTTAAACGACAACAAACGCTATGTCGTCGCTTTGCAATTATCGATAGAAAAGATAAATTCGATCATGAAGCAACGCTCGGGTATGGGAGAAACAGGTGAGAGCTACTTAATTGGCGCCGACTTATTAATGCGCTCTGATTCATACTTAGACCCAAAAGGTCATTCTGTGTTAGCGTCTTTTGCAGGTAATGTTGCTGAAAATGGCGTTGATACTGTAGCTGCTAGAAATGTTATTAATGGAGAGACCTCGAGCGAAATTATCATAGATTATAATGGTAACCCTGTACTGAGTGCCTACACTCCTATCGATTTTAATGGGCTTCGCTGGGGATTGTTATCTGAAATCGATGTTGCTGAAGCAATGGCGCCTGTTGAAGCTCTTTATTGGAACATTTTCTATGTCCTTGTAGTTACCGTCTTGATAGTGATCAGTGCCGCTTTAATCTTGGTTAAATCGATCATTAAGCCCTTGGGCGGTGAACCTAAGGAAATGCGTTATATTTCTGAAACCTTAGCTCAAGGAAACCTAGCGATAAATTTCTGCGAAGAACGTCATAGCGAAAGCGTATATGGCGCAATGAAACGCATGACCTTAGAACTTAAGACCTTAGTTGACGATATTATTACCAATAGCGATAGTCTCGCCAGTGTTTCAGAGCAAACCAGCTCTCTTAGCCTGCAATCTTCAACCAGTTTAAAGCATCAGCAAACAAATATAGAGTTAATCGCCACAGCCATAGACCAAATGTCAATTACTATAGAAGAAGTCGCTAAAAATGCTGCTAATGTCTCTAATTCAACTGAAGCTGCAAATAGATCAGCATCTCAAGCAAGTTCCTGCTTGGCACAAACCCTAAGCGATATCAAATCACTAGACAATGAAGTAAGTAAGACAGCCGATGTTATCGTTTCTCTTGAAAGCGATTCTCATGCTATCGGCAATGTACTAGAAGTGATTGGTAATATTGCCGAACAAACTAATTTACTTGCATTAAATGCAGCTATTGAAGCGGCAAGGGCTGGTGAACAAGGGCGAGGCTTTGCAGTAGTAGCCGATGAAGTACGCACACTAGCGTCAAAAACACAGGAATCAACTGCTAGCATTGAAGCAATGATTGTCAAGTTGCAGACCGCCTCAAAAAATGCAGTAAGTGCAATAAATACAAGTAGAACTGTTTGTGAACATACCTTAACAAATATTGATGCAACTTCATCAGCCCTTAAAAGCATGACCAAAGACGTTGAATCTATTGCTGGCATGACCGCCTTGATAGCGAGCTCTGTCGAAGAGCAATCTAGTGTATCCAAGGAAATTAACGAAAGTGTTAAAGAGGTCAACAATGTAGCCATTGAAAACTCAGCAAGTGCCGAACAAGTGACCACAGCAAGTCATGATATATACCAGATAGCAAACGCCTTACGGACACTCTCAATGAGATTTAAAACGGTATAACTGGGTCGTTATGACAGTAGAAATTTTGTGCACCAAGTTGGTACAAAGTACGTGGTAGTGTGCACAGTTTTAACACTCGCCGTTTTATCAAAGAACACCAAAGCAAATATAAGTCGTTGTTAAATAAGACCAATATGAATAAAGGCATTGCCTTTGCAACTATTTACCTAACAACAATAAACTTAAAGAGAAAAACATGACTAAAAACGCACTAACGATAATTATCGCTTCGACTCTATTGATGAGTTACTTATCTTCTACTGAAGTTAAAGCTGAGAGCTTAACTGCAAATGTAGGTGTAACCAGTAACTATTTATGGCGTGGTATGGAGCAAACAGGTGGCAGTAGCGCTGTGTATGGTGGTATTGACTACAGTGCAGACTCAGGGTTTTACGCTGGTATGTGGGCTTCTAATGCCAGTTGGGCCGATGGGATGACCTATGAACTTGATTTGTACGGCGGTTTTACCGGCAATATCAGCGAAACAGTATCTTTTGATGTCGGCTATGTATATTTTGGCTACCCTGATGAAGCCAGTGGTGATGCTGAATTTTCAGAAATTTACGCAAACGTTTCATTTGAAGGGTTAACGTTAGGTGCCGCAGTACTCGTTGAAGGCGAAGGAGGTGATTTCGCCGATACCTTATATTTGTCAGCAGATTACGGCTTTAGTTTAACTAACGAAGCAGAAGTGTCGTTGCATATAGGCTCTTATACTGGAGATTGGTTAGCAGAAGATATGATCGATTATGGGGTTAGTATTAGTAAAAGTGGTTTTACCTTAGGTGCATCTAAAACCGATCTAGAGGATGATGACCTCAAATTATATGTCTCTTATTCTGTAGACATAGCGCTATAATTAGCCAGTAACATAAGCTCTCTTTCGAGAGCTTTTTTATTACTGAAATTATCTAGAATTAACGTTATGCTAATTTCTACGTATTTATTAAAAGGGAATTAGCCATGAATAACAAACAACCGATTGCTGATACGATTAAAAGTGTTTTAGCTGCGTTATTGGGTGTGCAAAGCAATCAGAACAGGGAAAGAGATTTTACCCAGGGTAAGTTTAGCCATTTTGTTATCATCGGACTGATAGTCGTGATTTTATTTGTACTGTCGTTAATCTCAATTGTTTCTTGGGTGACCGCTTAACTATTTTGGTACAAGGCTAGCAATTCGCCAACCTTTTTACGATGACTGCCCTTCTGACTTATCGTTCGCGCGACTTTAATTGGTTTAAGTTTTGCCGCATGTTCATATATTTTTCTCGTCCAAATCGTATCATGGTTACTAATTAAGACACTAATATCTGTAGCTTGTGTTACCTCTTCAGCGGCATTGGCAAGATCTGCTTGTTCATCTAATCCAAAACCGTTTCCAGCATAACTAGTAAAACTCGCCGTTTTACTTAGTGGCACGTACGGTGGATCGCAATAAATTACATCGCCCGCTTTAGCTCGCATAAAACTCTGTCGATAGCCTTCGCAGATAAACAGCGCCTTCTGAGACTTTTCCGCAAAGTACCATAACTCTGCTTCTGGAAAATATGGTTTTTTATACTTTCCAAAAGGCACATTATAACCACCTGATTTATTGTATCGACAAAGGCCATTGTATCCGTGGCGGTTCAAGTACAAGAAAAGTAATGAACGATAATACTTATCAACACTTGCATTAAATTCGCTACGTAAATGGTAGTAGGCATCGGCTTGATTATTTTTATCATCAAATAATTGACGAACGTCTTCAATAAAAGTTTGTGGCTTTAGTTGGATTATCTGATACAGATTAATCAGATCTTTATTGATATCATTGAGGATGTAATTGGGATAGTCACTATTTAAGAAAATCGAACCAGCACCGACAAAAGGCTCTATCAGGCGCTCTCCGTCGGGTAACATTTTGTTGATCACATCGCTTAAGCCGTACTTTCCGCCAGCCCATTTCAAGAATGCTCGATGTTTTTGTGCCATTAACGTGAAAACCTCAAAACGACCTGCATGCCGTTACCTACTATGAGGGCGCCATTGTAACGTGAAAACTTACTTATTGGGAGCGTTCAAAAGCATTGATTTCATTATTAATGGCTGATATTGACTTTATCCACGGTTGACGAGCGGAAATTGTCGCTGGTAACGCCTTCATTGCGCTTTCGGCTTCAGCTCTTGTTGCATAGCGTTGAGAAGTCAAAACAATCATCATTTCATCATTCAACAACCGCTTGTATTGCTCGAAACGTAATTGAGGATGTTCGTTGATAAATTGCTCCATGATCATTTCTTGCGTAAAACCAGAGATCTGTATCGCATAGCCATCTTTGAACTGACGATAGTAATTGCCCTGAGCAACTGCCTCATTATTCAAAAGCTGCGTTGTACTTTCATCAAGCTTAATAGGTTTAGCTAATGGGTTAACTACGACGTTACTATGAGTTTTGTTCTCGTCTACAACAGTTGGTATTTGCTCTGTCGATATCAACTCATCATTGCTGATTTCAACCTCGGTTGTTTGCGGATTAGTTAGCGCTTCGCTTTTTAATTCAGAAATCTGCGCTTTAGCATTTGAATTAACAGCAATGTTTTCTTCGATATCATTATAAGTCGTTTTTGCATTGCTAACCTGTAGCGCCGTCAGTACATCTTGTGTATTAGCTTTAGCTGGCTGTCTTACGTTAATTCCAATGATAGCTTGATAGATATCGTTTGCAGTTGCACGAGTAGACAAGTTACTGGCTAGGAGATTTTGATCAATAGCTTGCAATGATTTTTTGATAGATTGCAATTCTTGATGTTTCTGAACCGTATTTTTGCCTGAAATTTTTGAAAAAACAAAACTATCCTTTTGATAAAGCCAATAAACAGAGCCTATCGAAATACAGATTAAACCAACAAATGCCCACAACCATTTATTGACAAGATAACTAAACACAGGATGAGCACTAGGCGAAAAAAGTGAAGAGTTAATCGGGATCAGTTGAGCACTCTCGGCAGAAAGAATCGATAACTTACCATTAAAGAGATCCTTTGCGTTTTTGACAATTTCGCCCGCTTTATAGTCTCCAAACATAACAACATCAATTGATAAGTTGGCCTTTTTCGCAATCACCGCCAATTGCGCCAGTTCATGAATAACCTGTAATGACGAAAACTGAGCATTCCCTAAAACAATGGCAATTCTTTGTGGCGATTCATTAAGTAAATTTACCACGCTAACAGCGAGAGACTGCTCAGGATCAAAAACCTTGTTGGGAAAAAGTTGCTCAATGATTCTGCAGCGTTGTTGAATATTATTAAGTTGGCTAGACGCAGAGAAAAACGCGATATTGTGAGTTTCAGAAAGTTGCCCTAAAAACTGGTGTCCAACACTTGCACTTTCTTCACCATTTTCATCAACAACTAATACAGCTTGCTTAGAAAACCTCAAGATATAGTCAACCCGTGCATTTACACTAATCGATGTAATGCCCTGATGAATAACTTTATTAGTTTCTAATGATGATTTTGCTAATGCAGACATGCTCCACCTTCTGTTTACCTACAGAATTTGTTGAAGCATCTCCTCACTTACATCGTCTCTGATCTCTGATTGGCCTATCGCTGTGGGTACAATAAAGCGCAACATACCTGCCAAATTCTTTTTATCACGCTTCATGTGCGTCATAAATTGTTCAAACCCCATATCTTTAGGAGCTTGCAATGGCAAATCAAACGCTGAAATCAACGATTCTATGCGACGAAGTTCTGACACTTCAAGCAAATTCATTGCTACTGCTAACCTTCCAGCAAGTACCATGCCAGTAGCAACGGCTTCACCATGAAGCCAATTTCCGTAACCCTGCTCTGCTTCGATTGCATGACCAAACGTATGACCAAGGTTCAGCAGTGCCCGTTGACCTGACTCTTTTTCATCGTTGGCAACAATGTTAGCCTTACACGCACAACAGGTTTGGATCATCTCAATTATTGCTTGTGGATCACGCACCCTAATGCTTTCGATATTGATTTCTAACCAATTAAAAAACACATTATCGCCAAGAATGCCATACTTAATGACTTCCGCCATACCGGCGTTAAATTCTCGTTTAGGTAAGGTTGCCAGCGTATCGATGTCAATTAGAACCGCTTTCGGTTGGTAAAATGCACCGATCATATTTTTACCTAACGGATGATTAACAGCCGTTTTTCCACCAACTGATGAATCTACCTGAGAAAGTAAAGTGGTAGGCATTTGAATAAAATCAATGCCACGTTGATAACAAGCAGCAGCAAAACCAGATATATCACCGACAACACCACCACCTAAGGCGATTATGGTTGTATCTCGTCCATGATTACCTGCAAGGAGATGCGACATAATATTGTCAAAATTGGTTATCGACTTTTGCGCTTCACCATCGGGTAAAATATATTGATCGACTTCAAAAGCAGACTTCAAAGAATGTATAAGCTGCTCACCGTAAAGTGGAGCGACGATGTCATTTGAAATTATGCAAACACGCTTTGCTTTGATATGTTTAGCAAGTAAGTCAATCTCAGCGATTAACTTACTGCCAATATAAATGGGGTAACTGCGCTCACACAGTTCTACAGTGAGTGTTGTTGTCATTTAGAAATCTAATCGCTCAACAATTTTGTTAGCAACGACCTTTGCACTTTGGTCATCTGTTTGAACGATAACATCTGCCACTTCTTCATAAAGTGGATTTCGTTCTACTGCTAACTTCTCTAAAACACTTCTTGGTTCTTCAGAAGTTTGCAGTAGCGGGCGACGTCTATCTCGCTGAGTACGAGCTACCTGCTTATCAATTGTCGTTTCTAAATAAACGACAATACCTCGTGCTGACAATCTGTTGCGAACTTGAGGACTGATCACAGAGCCACCACCAGTAGCCAAAACAAT
Source organism: Thalassotalea ganghwensis (assembly GCF_053485795.1). Taxonomy (NCBI): domain Bacteria; kingdom Pseudomonadati; phylum Pseudomonadota; class Gammaproteobacteria; order Alteromonadales; family Colwelliaceae; genus Thalassotalea; species Thalassotalea ganghwensis. The sequence continues at coordinate 67,136 of NZ_JBQRUM010000013.1, read as the reverse complement.
GCCTTGCATTTCTGTAAGGTCATTGATGACATTTTCTTCTCTTTTGCGAAAACCTTCTTCACCTTCAAGATCGAAAACCCATGCGATATCGGCACCTGTACGACGCTCAATTTCTTGATCAGAATCATAGAAATCAAGGTGCAATTTATCTGCTAACTCTCTACCAATGGTACTCTTGCCTGCGCCCATAGGGCCAACTAGGAAAATGTTACGTTTTTCTGCCATGAGACTAACTAATACTCGCGTTTAATGTTTACATTTACAGATAAGAGGGTACTCCCTCGAGAATTTCAAGGGCGTAATTATCGCAATTGTTGTAGGGCAAATGCAAGCAAGTGTTGCATAAAAGCGACACTTACTTGCCAATATTGTTAATATTTCAAATAAAAGTAATTACATTTCAACAACAAACGTTGGATCGTTTAGTTGTTAAAAGCGTTCGGTAACAATCCTTGGAGTTACAAAAATCAATAATTCTTTTTTCTCATTAAACTTAGAACTGTTTCTAAACATCCAACCAAAATATGGGATATCACCCAACACTGGGATTTTCGAGACGCTATTGATGATTTGTTGTTGGTAGATACCACCTAGCACAATAGTCTCACCGTTATTGACTAAAACTTGTGTGCCAATTCGTTGAGTGTCAATAGCCGGCGCTGAACCACTGGTGACCGAAGAAACGCTATCTTGCGTTACGACGAGATCCAAAATAATGCGATCGTCAGGCGTGATATGTGGCGTTACCGTTAAACTTAATACGGCCTTTCTAAATTGCGTTGCCGTTGCACCACTTGACGCTGCTTCTTGATAAGGGATTTCAACCCCTTGCTCTATATAAGCTTCTTTTTGGTTTGCGGTAGTAATGCGAGGACTTGCGATAATCTCACCTTTGTTCTCTTTTTCCATGGCGCTTAATTCTAAGTCCAATATTGTACCATCGGCCAATCGTGCAACTTGGAATGCAATACTACCAGCAGGGTTGACCACAGGTAGGTTTACATTTAATCCATCGGTCAATTGCGGTACTCGACCTATACCACGGTCAGCATCAGACAACGCTCTGGTACCATTGGCTTGACCTACCCCTTCTAGGGTGCCAGAGAAAGCATTTTCACCATCCGTATTGCTAACCCCCCAACGAATACCTAGTTCATCATTAATATCATCTTTGACGGTTACCATGCGAGATTCAATAACGACCTGACGAACAGGAATATCGAGTACTTCAACCATTCGGCGAATATCTTCAATACTGGCAGCGGTATCACGAATCAACAAAGTATTTGTTCTTTCGTCGACACTGACACTGCCGCGCTCAGACAATATGCTATTTTCTTCACTCTTGATTAGCGCTGCAAATTCACCCGCTTTAGCATAGTTTACTTGAATGTATTCAGAATAAAGTGGCGCTAGCTCTTCAACTTGTTGCCTCGCTTGCAGCTCTTTCGCTTCTCGAGCTGCCAGTTCATCACTAGGCGCAACCATTAAGATGTTGCCTTCCATCCTTTTATCGAGGCCTTTAACCTTTAAAATGATATCTAATGCTTGATCCCAAGGTACGCCATCAAGTCTTAAGGTAATATTACCTGAGACAGTATCACTGACAACAAGATTAAAACCATTATAATCAGCAACTAATTGTAAAACCGTACGAACAGAGATGTCTTGGAAGTTTAAAGAAATTGCGCGACCGGTAAAGTCATCACTATCGCCTAGATATCCTGGCACCTTCACTTCTTCTTTAACAGTCAAGGAGAAGACATTATTTAATTGCTGATGGTTAAAGGAAAATGGTCCATCAATATCAATGACGAGTCTGGCATTTCGACCTTCTCGAAACGTTTCAATACCTTTAACCACTGTTCCAAAATCTGCAACATCTAAGGTATATAAGAAATCTTCCAGTATTTGTGTGTTATGAAACTCTACAAATAGCTTTCCTAAACGGTCGCTAACATCTACCGCAACCATACTATCATCAAGAGTAACAATTACTTGCGCTTCGTTATCCGCTCCACGACGAAAATCAATGTCAGCAATGTTGTTGATGAACTGATTACCTACCGGCATTAAATTTGAGATTTTTGCCGTTACTTCTTCTTTACTCAACACGATGGCAAAGTCATTATCACGTTGACTAACATCGAATACTGATAATTTATCTAAAGCGATACTAGCAACAACTTTTCCTGCTATTTTTTGGACGTTAATACGCTTAACACCAGCGTGGTTGACCACGGTGTCCGCCACCTCAGGGCTAAATGCATCAGAATCAAAGGTAATATCTATTTTAGCTGGAGTAATCGAGGTCTCAACTTGAGGCTGTTCGACAATACTTTCAGATAAACTAAAAACAATCTCTATTTCTTCGTTTTGCAAGGTATTATACTGAATCTTCGTTAACTCGGACGCATTTGCAATTGAAGACAGTAAGCTTAGCAAAATCACTTTTACAAATTTATTGTTCACGACATAACTCTTCAAATTTATATTTTTCATTTTATTTATTAGCAACATTACTTCCTTTGCCCCTCTGCATCCGAATCAACCATACCAACTACGGTTTCTCGTTCTACCCAACAGCCTGCACCATCAGGAACTAATTCGACAACTTTAACATTATTCGGGTTAACTTCAATCACTCGACCGTTATAGAGACCTAAATAATTACCAACGGCAACCCTGTGCAAGGTCTGATCAGACGCTTCAACCAGCGCCCAAGTAATATCGAGCTCCCCTAGTGTGCCCCTCATCGTCAAATCACTCAACGCAAACTTTTCCAATGGCTGTTTACGTCTTCGAGGGTCAGGGCTCAAACAGCCGGACATTTGCTGTATCTTTTCTTGAATAGCTTCAGGTCTTGGCACATCAAATGGACTACGTAAGTTTTGCGCTGAATAATCGACATGATCAAACACCGGAACTTCCGGCATTGGAGCTATCTGGGAAGTAGTATTGGCTTGAACCGTCGCGATATGTGCTTTTAGATCACTCGTATCATCAAAGCACCCCGTTAGAGAGATCAAAATGAATGCTGTTGCTAACTTTTTCATTTTGTTTCAGCCTCCCTATACTTGTATGTCTTAGCCTGCAGTTGCAGCCTAAGTTCGCCACTATCTTTTATTTGTCTTATCTCAAAGTTATGCAAGGTAACAATCCGTGGTAGCCCAGCAATCTTACTGACAAAACTGCCAAATTCATGGTAATCACCGACAACTCTGATATCTATTGGTAACTCGGTATAGATTTCCTGTTCAATTTCCGGTTGCCAATTTAGCCTTGAAAAATCTAAGCCGCTTGTTGTTCCAACGAACGTGATATCATCCAATAAACCGGGCGTTTCGTGACTCTCAGGCAAACTTTTTAACTGATTGGCAAACATAGCTTCTGCTTGTTCCATTTGCTGCTGAAATAACTCTAAATTCGCTGCAACATGATACTTCGCTTGATACTGTTGTTTGAGTTCCGCCTCTTTTGCAATAACGCTATCAAGCGTGGTTAATTTATCTTTAATTAACAAAAAATATCCCAATGCCATCACCACGATAGCTAAAAAGATCATGAAGACAACCTTTGCAATCGGAGGCCACTCCGCTAAATTGTCTAACTCAAGGCCTTCAAATTGAGAAAAATCAATAGCCATTAAGCTTTTCCTCCTGCGGTGACTTCATCTATCCCTTTAATGGTCACTTTCATTTTAAAGTCACTAAGTAACTTACTTTCCTTATCATTTGACGTTATTGATTCTAGAATAGCATCAGTAAATATATCTGAACTTTCAATGGCACGTATCATATTTGCCAAATGGTTATTTGATTCACTCTTACCAATTAACTCTAAGGTACTGTTTACTTTTCCAATTCGGGTTAAGTAGATGCCTGTCGGAACTAGCTTTGCTATCTCATCTAAGACTTGAGTACCGACGTTGCGACTGCGTTGTAATTGCTCAACAACAGCGATCCTTTTTTCTAACTCTCTTTTCTTTTGCTGTAAAGTTTTAATTTCGGCAATACGCTGATCTAAAACTGCTATTTCTCTTTGAAGAAAATCATTTCTCGCATTTTGACCGTCAATGCGCATTTGATAAAACTGACTAACAACAAAAACAACAGCAAAAGCACCTAACGCAACAGCAGTCAATAGCGTATAGAACTCTCGCTGCTTTGCTTTTTCAGCTTCTTCTCGCCAAGGGAGTAGGTTTATATATGCCATGGAGAAAAGCTCCTTAATGCTAGGCCTGCCGCAACCATATATTGAGGTGCAGTTTTATCCAATGTGTCTTTATCTATCTTCGACGATATCTCTATGTCATTAAAAGGATTTGCAACTACAGTGTGAACACCTAATTCATCGGTCAACAATTGTTGCACACCTTCAACAAGTGCTGTACCGCCGGAGAGTAAAATATAATCTACTTTCTTTTTACCACTTGAGGTTAGGAACATTTGAATTGCGCGTCTGATCTGTTGAACTAAAATGGTATGAAATGGTGCCAGTACTTCAAAGGTATAGTTAGGTGGAAGATCATTATTTACCTTAGCTAACTCAGCATCTTCAAACGACTTATTGTAGTAGGAGACGATCGACCTTGTGTATTGTTCACCACCAAAGATTTGATCTCGGCTATAAACATGCTTGCCAGAATCTGTCACCGAAAATAGCGTCATGGTCGAACCAATATCGACAATAGCAACGACTTTATCTTTCGCATCATCAGGTAGTAAAGAAAGTGTTAAATCGTATGAGCGACTGACCGCATATGACTCTACATCAATAACTTTTGTTTCAAAGCCACCAGCTTCTAAAGCCGCGACACGCGCTTCTACAGATTCCGTTCGTGCGGCGCTAAGTAAAACATTGACTTTCGACGGATCTGACTCGTTGACATCTAGCGTTTCAAAGTCGAGGCTAACCTCATCAAGTGGGTAAGGTATCAGACTATCGGCTTCTACTTCAATTTGACTCGCTAACTCTTGTTCAGTTAACGCGACATCCATATAAATGACTTTGGTAATAACCGTTTGTCCTGATACCGCTGCTGCTGCTGTCATTACCGAGGAAGCAATTTTCTTTCTAATTTTTGCGATAACGTTACCAACCGCTTCGATATCTTGTATTTCCCTATCGATGATGGCACCTCGAGGCATAGGTTCTGTAACAAGGGCTTCAAGAATATAGCCATCGCTACCTTGACTCATCAAAACGGCTTTGGCCGAATGAGAACCAATGTCTATCCCCACCATCAAAGAAGCTTTCTTTCTTAACAGATTGCTCAGCATAACTTCCCACTAGATCATTTTGTTATAGTAATATTAGGCTTTTTTTATCTATAAATACATTTATTACATGCTTTTACACGATATACTAGTCATATTCTGAAAATTTTAAAAATTTATTTGAGCATTTTATTTTGTTTTCACTAAAACGTCTTATTAAAATTTCGCTAATAATGGTCGCAATTGGCAGCCTTTCTCTGTTGATATCATATATTGCTATTAAGGATCAACTCCCGAGTGTCCAGTCTTTGAAAGATATTGAGTGGCAAACTCCCATGCAAATATACAGTAAAGACGGTAAGTTAATGAATCAATTTGGTGAGAAAAAGCGAATTCCACTCTCTCTAGATGAAATGCCACAACAACTTATTCAAGCCATACTGGCAACTGAAGATGACCGCTTTTATCTTCATTTTGGCGTTGATCCTATTGGTATGACTCGCGCTATATGGGGACAACTTATTGGGCAAAACAAAGGTGGTGCGAGTACCATAACCATGCAAGTAGCTCGTAATTTCTTTCTAACAAGAGAGCAAACCTATATACGAAAGCTACGAGAGATATTTACCTCCTTTCATATTGAGAGCCTACTCACTAAAGATGAAATTTTAGAACTCTACATGAATAAAATAGAGTTAGGACACCGGGCATTTGGCTTTGGCGCTGCCGCACAAGTATATTACAACAAAGATGTTAAAGAGCTCAATCTAGCACAAATCGCAGTTCTTGCCGGACTGCCAAAAGCACCCTCGACATTAAATCCAATTAGCTCACCGACCAGAGCTAAGCAACGTCGCGCTGTCGTATTACAACGTATGTTAGTTAGTGGATACATCACCGAACAGCAATATCAAGAAGCTAATAACGCGCCAATAACAGCAGAAAAGTACGGTGCAGAAATAGAACTAGATGCGCCATATGTTGCTGAAATGGCTCATCAGGAAATGATAGATCGATACGGAAAGGAACTCGCCTACACGGGTGGCTTTAAAGTTTATACAACGGTTACTTCAACATTACAAAAAGCGGCACAGCAAGCCTTAAGACAAAACCTTTTTGCCTATGATCAACGCCATGGCTATCGAGGCCCGATCAAAAGCCTTCGCCCCTCGGCATCAGCATTAAATCAATCGTTAGAAGAAAAAAACGTCACTCCTTTAACCTCTTTTGAAATAGAAGAGGCGCTCACTCAACTCATCACCTATCAACCACTTGAATTAGCTGTAGTGACTCGAATAGGGCAAACGGATGTAGAAATAACCTTAAAAGACGGTAAGACGGCAATAATTGATTGGGCTGGTTTAGCTTGGGCGAGAGAATACATCAATGATGAAAAGCAAGGGCCGGCACCAAGCACCGCTGAAGAAATTCTTCACTACGGCGATGTTATCTATGTTTTAGCCTCCGAATCTGGTCAATACCAACTAGCACAACTTCCTCAAGTGAGCTCAGCTCTCGTATCAATATCTCCGGATAATGGTGCAATAGAAGCACTAGTTGGCGGGTTTAGTTTTTATCAAAGTCAGTTCAACCGTGTTACACAGGCTAAACGCCAAGTAGGCTCAAATATTAAACCATTCTTATATTCCGCAGCGTTAGACCATGGTTTTACCCTGGCATCATTGGTTAATGACGTACCAATTAATCAATGGGATAGAAGCTCAGGAACAGTATGGCGACCAAAAAACTCCCCACCACAATACAGTGGTGAAGTAAGAGTCAAACGAGCCTTGGCTCAATCAAAGAACGTCGTTGCCGTGAGACTTTTTAGGGAAGTAGGTATGGATAATGTTATACCTCATATCGCTTCATTTGGGTTTCCTTTAGAAGATTTACCAAGAAATGAGTCTTTAGCGTTAGGTTCGGCAGCGTTAACACCACTTGAAGTGGTTACAGGCTTTGCAACGTTCGCCAATGGTGGCTTTTTAGTTAAGCCTTACTTTATTGAAAAAATAGAGAACTCTTTTGGTGAGATAGTTTACCAAGCCAATCCAACACTCGCCTGCAATCCTTGTGACGAAGAGACAATGGCGGAAAAAAACACAAACAGTCTCTTAGATGATGTCAACGAAGTGAGCATTGAAAATGATGGGGTATCAGATGCATTGCCAGTTAATCAAGCAGAAAGAGTCATTAGTGAGCAAAACGCATTTTTAATCACTGAGGCACTAAACGAAGCAATTTGGGGGGCGGATTGGTCAATTAGCCCTGGCTGGCAAGGAACTGGATTTAGAGCACGCTCTTTGAAACGCAGAGATATTGCAGGGAAAACAGGGACAACAAATGAGGCAAAGGACGCTTGGTTTTCTGGTTATAGTAGAAGACTTGTCACCACGTCATGGATAGGTTTTGATGATCATAGTCGCAACCTAGGAAAGACGTCGCGAAATAAAAACCTAAGTGGAGAGCAAATCTTCGGTAAAGAGTTTGGCGCCAAATCAGCGCAACCAGCTTGGATATCATTTATGAAAGAAGCATTAGCTGATATTCCCAACGAACCGTTTGACGTTCCAGCAGATATTGTTTCAATTCGTATCGATAAAAAAACCGGTAAATTAACCAATAAAACCGATAAAAGCAGCATGTTCGAGTATTTTATCTCTGGCACCGAACCACAGGAGTATATTACAACAGATATCAGTAATGAAATTTTCGAACACAACAATGATAACTCTATAAAAGAAATATTTTAGCTAGGGTCGGTTTAATGGCAAACAACCATAAAGCAGTTAGTCAATAAATGAGATACTCACCGGATTGAAAAACTGCTTAAAACTTTCGTTTGAAACTTATGTTTGAAATTTTTTTTTGTGAATAACACAGTAACATCTTCTCAATGTGCAATTTTATGATGAAATTGCACAAAGATAAATAACCACAACAAAAACAATATTATAATTAAAATTAAATATCTACATTTTGTTATAGAAGGCTAATTATCTTCTCCTTGATACGGCTAACGTTTGTAACCCAATCTGAAAACTTTCAAAACGAAACAAATTTTTCTTTCGTTTTAAGTCACGATCGCCTAAAATTGCGCCCTCAACAACACCTTAATGTTAACACCACCCAATGTCATACTTAGGAGCTAGTTTGCTATGACTACTTTGCAAAACTCGATTGATTTATCAAAATACGGCATCACCAACGTGAGCGAGGTTGTTTATAACCCGTCGTATGAACTACTTTTTGAAGAAGAAACTAAAGCCGAGCTCTCAGGTTTTGATAAAGGTGTGGTGACAGAACTCGGTGCTGTAGCCGTTGATACAGGTATTTTTACCGGCAGATCTCCGAAAGATAAGTATATTGTTCGTGATGAAACCACAAAAGATACCGTTTGGTGGTCAGATCAAGGTAAGAATGACAACAAGCCTATGACTACTGAAACATGGGCAAGCTTAAAAGATTTGGTCACCACACAACTTTCTGGTAAACGTTTATTTGTTGTAGATACATTTTGTGGTGCAAACGAAGATACAAGGTTAAAAGTTCGCTTTATTACCGAAGTTGCGTGGCAAGCTCACTTTGTAAAAAACATGTTTATTCGTCCAAGTGAAGCCGAATTAGCAAACTACGAACCAGACTTCGTGGTGATGAATGGCGCCAAAACCACTAACCCTAACTGGAAAGAACAAGGGCTAAATTCAGAAAATTTTGTTGCCTTTAACTTGACTGAGCGTATGCAATTAATCGGTGGTACTTGGTACGGCGGCGAAATGAAAAAAGGTATGTTCTCGATGATGAACTATCTATTGCCATTAAAAGGAATTGCTTCAATGCACTGTAGTGCAAACGTCGGTAAAGACGGCGATGTTGCGGTTTTCTTTGGTTTATCTGGTACAGGTAAAACAACATTGTCAACTGACCCAAAACGTGAATTAATTGGTGACGATGAGCACGGTTGGGATGACAATGGAGTCTTCAACTTTGAAGGCGGTTGTTACGCGAAAACAATCAACTTAAGTAAAGAAAACGAACCAGATATTTATAATGCCATTCGCCGCGATGCTTTATTAGAAAACGTTTCTGTTGATAGCAATGGTAAAATCGACTTTGACGATAACTCAAAAACAGAAAACACGCGTGTTAGTTATCCGATTCATCATATCGAGAATATCGTTAAACCAGTTTCTAAAGCTGGACATGCTAAAAAAGTCATCTTTTTGACCGCAGATGCTTTTGGTGTGTTACCACCCGTTGCTAAATTAACACCTGAACAAACTGAGTACTACTTCTTATCTGGTTTTACCGCTAAGTTAGCAGGTACAGAGCGTGGTATTACCGAGCCAACGCCAACTTTTTCGAGTTGTTTTGGCGCTGCATTTTTAAGTTTACATCCAACTCAATATGCTGAGGTACTACGTAAACGTATGCAAGCTGCTGGTGCAGAAGCTTACCTAGTTAACACCGGCTGGAACGGTACTGGAAAACGAATTTCCATTAAAGCAACCCGAGCAATCATTGATGCTATTTTAGATGGCTCTATTGATCATGCTGAAACCGAGGTACTACCGCTATTTAATTTAGCCATTCCAACATCAGTTTCAGGTGTTGAAGATAACATCTTAGATCCACGTTCAACCTATGATAGTGCAAACCAATGGCAAGAAAAAGCGGTTGATTTGGCCAATAGATTTGTTAATAACTTTGAGAAATTTACCGATACAGAAAATGGTAAAAACCTTGTTAAAGCAGGACCTTTGTTTTAGTTACGTAGCGTACCAACGAAAAAGCCGCTATTCGCGGCTTTTTTTTACAATCATAAATTCTTGCGCGCAAGAATTTAATTACTAAGAAATTTAACGTTTTTTTGACAAAGGCAAATAAACTGTCGCACAAAGCCCACCTTCAGAATGATTCGACAATTTAATACTGCCACCATGAGTATCGACAATCCGTTTGATGATTGCTAAACCGAGCCCACTCCCTTCAGTACCCCTTGCCTTATCTCCCTGTGTAAAGGGCTGAAAAAGGCGCTCAATATCAGCTTCATTAATCCCAGGGCCTTTGTCGCGGACAGTAAAGAAGGCAAGCCCTGATTTTTCATTGAGGCCTGTTTTAATCTCAACATCTCCATCACTGTAACGAAAAGCATTTTGGATTAAATTTGCTAACGCTCGTTTAATTGCCACATAACGTAGCGGAATGTCAGGTAATTCTTCGCCTTGAAAATGAATATTCCTTCCGGGAACAGCCTCTGTTTGCACCACTTCTTCTATCAATGAATTAAGATCAGAAAGCTCAGCCTTATCTTTACTATCATGGCGAATATAATCAATAAACTGATCAATGATTGTATTCATATCATCAATATCGCTTTCAATTCCTTCTTTTAGAAACTCGTCTTCTTGTGACATCATTTCTGTCGACAACCTAATGCGCGTTAATGGCGTACGCAAATCATGTGAAATACCTGCCATTAACAAGTTACGATCATCTTCTAATTGTTTTATTCCCTTTGACATATGGTTGAAGGCTTGAGTCACGGCAACCACTTCGGTTGTTCCCTGCTCTTTCAACGGCTCTGGAAAATCTCCCAGACCAACCGAATGAGCGGCTCTTTGCAATGCTTTTAAGGGTTGATTTAATTGTCGAACAAAAAGCCAACCACCGATAACACTTAACCCGCCCAATATTGCTAGTACAATGAGTAAAGGAACATAGTTAGCTTCTTCTAAGCTGGTTAGCGGTATTTTAACCCAATACTGCGGTGCTTGAGGTGGGCGGATCCAAAACAGATACTCTTCTCCTTGAGAGATCCTAACTTCAGCTTCCCCGCCGAGCAATTGTGACATTTCTTGTGAGCGATATTGATAGTAATTTGCATTTTGTAGGCCAAGTTCCATTGCGCGGCTTTCGGTATAAACACCTATGCCAGTTTCACGTTGAAACGCTAACGCCATCGCCGGACTTAGCTCTGGGTCTTTAACATCAATAAAAACCACGCGTACTTGTTTGGCAAGCAGCTCGTTAATCAGTTGGGAATTAGGTTGTATACTATAAACCGCAAATGCGACTAACGATACAAGTTGATTGATAAACAACAGAAAACCAATCAACAGAATTGTTTGCCCAAACGCACTACGTGGCAATATTTTCATTTATAACTTAAGCGACAGCTTTACCTTCAGGAACAAATACATAGCCCAATCCCCATACGGTTTGTATATATCGAGGTTTAGCTGGATCTTCCTCTAACATTCGTCGCAATCGCGAGACTTGAACGTCAATACTTCTTTCTAATGCAGAGTAATCACGACCTCTCGCCAAATTCATCAACTTGTCACGAGACAGCGGCTCTCTAGGATGAGTTATTAACGCTTTCAGTACGGCAAATTCACCACTGGTCAGTGGCATATTAACGTCACCTTTCATCATTTCTCTTGTCGCTAGATTAAGCTGATAATCACCAAAAGAAATAACATTTTCTTCAACCGAAGGAGCGCCGGGTGCTTCCTGCACTCTTCTTCTTAAAACCGCCTTGACACGTGCGAGTAACTCTCTTGGATTAAACGGTTTTGGCATATAGTCATCAGCGCCAAGTTCTAATCCGATAATACGATCAACTTCATCACCCTTAGCGGTAAGCATCACAATCGGAATATTATTACCATTTTGCCTCAAGCGACGGCATATAGATAAGCCATCTTCGCCCGGTAACATCAAATCGAGCACCAATAGGTGAAAATTTTCTCGCTCTAATAAGCGGTCCATTTGTTCTGAGTTGGCGGCACTTCTTACCACAAAGCCCTGTTCAACTAGATAACGCTCCAGTAGTGCTCTTAAGCGCATATCGTCATCGACGACTAATATTTTAGGTGTTTCTTGTCCCATAACGCACCCTTACCTTATTCAATTTGGGTTTACTATAAGCTAACTTAACAACTTTTAAAAAAGTTTGTCTGTGTCAATTGGCTGCGATTTGTTACAAAGTATGAATGAATTTTTGTATTTTCACCATGACAATTTCGCAAATTAACACTAAGGTTGAATACCCCGAGCGCTAAGCAGCTAATATTTGCTTATAACGACTGACAATAGCCACTTCCAAAAATTATATAACACCCGATGAATGAGTTGTGTCAAAATGAACTCATGAAAGTTTGGATACATTTCTTTAGAGCACCTCGCCGGGTTACTCGAATTACGCGTAAACGTCAGCTAACTAGGCTGAGACGCCAACTATTACGTGTCAAAATAGCATTATCTCAAGAAAAAGCTGAAACGAAAGAAATGTTGGCGATCTACAAGCGTTACACAAAACGCCAAGCAACCGCAGAAGAAATGAAATTAGCCAACCAGCAATTTTTTGATGTACTTAAAGGCTTAGGTATCGGCGTGGTCGCAATTTTGCCATTTGCACCAATCACCTTGCCCATTGTCATTAAATTAGGTCAGAAGCTCGGCGTTGATATATTACCAAGCTCTTTTAGAGAAGATGACACTATCAGTAAAACTAAAGTTATTTCAGATAGCCGATCGCTTGATCAGTAACACACTGGGTAAAACTTTTTTGTCGCTCTTGATATGTTAACGAGGCGATCGCCTTTTTAACTAACGACATTTTTTGCTGGCGCTCTTCAGTGGGCAAGTTTTTTAGTTGCTCGGTAAAACAGCCAATTAAACCAAAGTTTAACGCCTCGTCAGACTTAACCGATTTTCCATCCAAACAAATGGAAAGCTTTTCAGCTAAAACATCATTATCCATTTTTACCACTAGGTCTTTTACCTGATAACCTATCGGATCAGATTTACGCTCTTTATTACACCCGTAAAACATATCAGCTACCGCGACTATAGGAATTAGCGCTTCATGCTGTTTAGTAAACTTATCTTTTAACCATTGCTCGTGTCGCTGCTGTTCATTTTCCAACGCACTAGAAGATGGCACTTTAGCCAAACTGTCGTAGGTCCACAAATAAGATGTTAAAAAAATAGCGGTAACTAATATCACTCGAATCATTATTAATCCTTTATCACGGTTTAGCGATATACTTGTCTACTTTACTGCATGTTATTTTAACAATAATGCGCAAAAGACAAATAACTGTTATGTAAAAGAAATTTATGACAAGATATATTTTACATAACATCTTTAGCCACTATTTTAACAGGAAAAACGAATGAAAAAGAGTGCTTTTTACCTTTGTTTATTTATCTTGTTTACCTCCCTTTCTCCAAAAGCTGACACCTTAGATGACTTTCAACAGTTAATGGCCGAGCAACAAGGAAAGGTCGTTTATCTCGATTTTTGGGCCTCTTGGTGTGTACCTTGTCGACGCTCTTTTCCGTGGATGAATGAAATGCAGAGCCAATATCAAGGTAAAGGCTTCGTTGTTATTAGTGTCAATGTTGATGCAGAAAAACGTTATGCTGAGCAATTTCTTGAAGAAGTACCTGCAAGTTTTGAAATTTTTTATGATCCCAATGGTGAGGTCGCTAAAGCATTTAAATTAAAGGGAATGCCCAGTAGTTTCATCTTCAATAAGGATGGCAAGTTAGTCAGCAGTCATGTTGGCTTTAATGAAGAAAAAAAACAACGTTATCAACAAGAAATAGAACAGCTACTAAAGCAGTAGCTTAGTGGTATTGGATTTTTTAGTTATATTCAAAAAATGTATTAAAAACGTTCATAAATATCATTTAGTTTATTGAAAAAGCACACGTACAATAACGGTAACATGAGATAACGAGATAATGAGAAGAGCCAGTGTACCGAGATTTTCAACCAGATGAATTAGCTAAACAGTACTCACCAAGTTCATGCATAGATGATATTAATGTCTATATTCAAGCTTATATAGATGAGAGTAAAGCCAATAAAAGCGTAGCACTGCAAAAACAACTCATTAGAAATGATCTCAATTACTTAAACCATAAAGATACGACGCTCGACTTGTTTATGCCAATGAGTGCAAACAAGCAGAATTCACATGAAAAGAAAGAGCTACACATCTATATTCATGGTGGCTATTGGCAAGAACTCACCAAGGAAGAGAGCTGCTTTGCCGCCAACAATTTTCAAGACCACGACCACTATTTTGCCGTAATCAACTACAGCTTAGCGCCAAACGCCTCATTAAGTGAAATTGTTGAACAAAATAGACAAGCGATAACTTGGCTCCACAATAATGCCAATCTATTTGGCTATGCTGCTCATGATTTTGTTATTTCTGGAAGCTCCGCTGGTGGCCATTTAGCGATGATGATGGCGCTAACAGATTGGTCAAATTACCTTAGCCACCCACCTAAAACGTTAATTAAGCGCGTGGTTGCCGTTAGTGGCATCTATGATCTCAGACCGATAAAAGATACTTACATTAACGAGCCTTTGCAGCTTACTCAAGACCAAATTTTACAAAACAGTCCTTTATTATTCGACATTAATCCACCAGAAAATTGCAAATTTGTTATTGCTTATGGTGAAAATGAAACCAGCGAATTTAAGCGCCAAAGTACAGAAATGGCAACAAAACTTAGTCAATTAAGTGATAAAATAGTGTGTCAGCAAATAAATGGAAAAAACCACTTCGATGTTATTTTGACACTTTCAGAGCCAACCAGCTGGCTGTTTCAGCAATGTTTAACCTAATTAGCAAACAACATTAGATGAATTCAACAGGCTTCTGCCGTATTGCAGTTCCAATAACCTATATTTCTAAAGCTGCAAGGGTTCTTATAATTCTAAATGATAGTTTTCTTATTTTTGCAATTAACTACAAACTAAACAATTGTATAAATTTATTCTAGGTATAAGTCATTTTTTCATCTATAGTAAAAGTGATTACCTACGAGTGTTTACATTATGTTGTTACGTTTACTGAAAATATTGTTATTTATTCAATGCATATTCTTCAGTGACAACTCAGCAGCCGATACTAATAATTCAAGTCAACTGGACGACTCTTGGCTATTCAATCTTGCATTAGAAGATTTATTGCAAGTAGAAGTGAGTGTTGTCACCTTAGATAAAGAAAATGTTTTAAATACGCCAGCGGTTGTATCTCGATATTCAACCGCGTCTTTACAAGCATTAGGCTTAAATTCTCTTGGCGAGATGCTCTCTTTTATTCCCAATGTCGTTGTTGATCTGGGCGCTGTTGGCAATAAATCGATAATGATTCGAGGCTCGCAAGACACCTTTAACAACAAAGTGCTGATGTTGTTAGATGGTATTCCCTACTGGTCACCAAGCCATAGTGAGCACCCGACTAACGGTATTCCATTAAATGCGATTGAATATATTGAAGTAATCAGGGGGCCTGGCTCGGTTTTTTATGGCAGTAATGCGATTGGCGGGGTGGTTAATTTAATTACCTTTAAAGAACAAAAGCAGCAGTTATCATTGAGTATTGGTAGTAATAATCAAAGACTTTGGCGTTTTTCAACCCAATACAACATTAAAGAGGGGATGTCTGTTCAATTAAGTGGCAGTACACAAAGAGAAGACGGCTTTACAGGCTCACTTATTGCCGATAATCAAGTGCTTAACTCGTTTCCAAGAAAACAAGAGCATGATGCGTTTCTGGTAAGTTTTTTACATCAAAATGGCGCTATTCGCTTCAATTACTTTGAAGACAGTAATACTGGCATTAGAAATAGCCAAAATCGTGGAACAGATGCCGTTTATGAATCCTACTTATTTCATATTGATCATCAGTGGTCATTTACTGCAGGTAAATTATCACTGTTTAGCGACTATAACCAAAACTGGACAACGTCTAATTTTACCTTTTATGATAAAAACGGGAGAGATAATTTTCGATGGCGTACAGGTTTAAATTGGCGCTCAAACTTGTCAAGCAACAGCAAAATTTTAACGGGTATTGAATTTGAAGAACGTAGTGTTGGTGATCGCTATACAACAGGAGGAGGTTCTTTAAGACAAATATCAAACGCTGAAAGTATATCGGAAGCTGCGCTATTCGGACATTGGCAATGGCAAGAGGCTGACTGGCAAGTTCTTTTAGGTGGTCGTTTATTCGATAATCAGCGATACGGACACGTTTTCACTCCTCGCATCAACATTGTTTACCAACTTGATGAAATATCAACATTAAAGTTGTTATTTTCTAGTGGCTACTCTTCACCAAACTTTTCTCAATTATCTTATGTACAATTACCTGGTGAACCAGCACTAAAGCCAGAGGTCATAAAAATGCTCGATTTAGCTTATCAGGTCTCTGACAATAATTACTCTTATTCAGCAAACCTATTCGCTTATAAAGCGCAAGATTTTTTGACTCGCTTACCCCCTCCGACTCCGCGCTACATCAATGAGGACAGCTTTTATCGTTATGGTGGAGAGCTTGATTGGCAATACACAGACAAAGAATGGCGCTACTTTATTAATCTAAGTCACAATATTAACGGCAATAAAGTTAAAGCTGACGATTTACGCTTAAGCTTCGTCCCGAAACATATTGCCAACCTTGGTGTTCGTTATCTTGCTAACAATCATAGTATCGCCAGTAGTATTAATTACATCAGTGATCGGCACACTGCCAAAAAGCGAATCGATTTAAGGGTAAAATACCAATACCATTGGCGCTCATTAATACTGTCGGCCAGTGTTAACAACTTACTAGCAAGAGAGCAACAAGCACCCGATATTGGCTTTTTCAGTATTGAATACCCAAATGAAGTACAAGATGACAAGGTCAGTTTTTTATTAACAGCCTCATGGAATTTTAATAACGATTAACCAGCACTCGACTGACTAGCGCAGCTCGCCTATCTCTTGCTGCAGCAATCGCACAAATAACTCGGCTGGTTGTTTCACCGCATCTTGTTTTAAATAGACCAGATGCCAATGAATTTTTAACCCTGCAATACCCAAGGGTTTAGTTTGGATATCATGGTGTTTTAGGTACGGGGTAATATGTCGCTTTGAAAAAACGGATAAACCAAGATTAGCATTAACCAGCTCGATAATAGCTTCTTTATACCCGACTTGTAATACCTTGCGTGGAATGACATTAGCTGGTTTGAAAAACAGTTCATATTCACGATCTTTTTCCGGCACTGCGGCATTAGTGACGTAGGTTTCATCAACAAAATCTTCGGCGAGTAAGTAATCTTTACCCGCTTTTTTGTGCTGAGTTGACAAGCATGCTACCAGCTCATCTTCAGCGACATAATGGTAACCATATAGTTTGTCATCAAAATGCAATTGTCGCTCACTACTCGAAATCATCGCCATTTCTATACTACCCCGTTGCAGGGATATAAAAGGTTGAATCGATTCTTGTGCGGTAATTTCCAATTCAATCGTTGGAAAGTGCTCAGTCATTGCTTTGACAACATGAGGAAGCCAAGTAAAAGAGGCATAATGAGGTACGCCAAGCCTAATGACTTGCTCAATGCCATCAGAAAAACGCTCAATGTCATACTCAGCTCTCGCCAGCTCTTCCAATATTTTTTTGGCTGATATCAGTAAGCGCTTGCCAGCATTTGACATGATCAACTTTCGACCACGACGTATAAATAACGGCGTATTCAAACGACGTTCAGCCTCTCTTATGCGGTTAGTCAACGCTGGCTGGGTGATAAATAAGGCTTGTGCCGCCTCTTTCACCGTGGTGTTTTTTTCAAGGGCGCACATCATTTTCAAATGACTAATATTCAATTGGCTTTTCACCAAATCCATCACGTCAAAACCGCTCTATATACACAAATTTTTAACATACCTGTGTTATAGCATGTTTTGCCTTATAAGTGAGTACGTAATTCAAAAAGCTCTGGAAAAAAACTAATATCTAAAGCTTTCTTTAAAAAGCCAACGCCAGACGAACCACCAGTCCCCATTTTGTTGCCTATAATACGTTGCACCGTATACATGTGTTTAAAGCGCCATTGTTGAAAAGCATCTTCTATATCAATAAGTTTCTCAGCAAGTTCGTACAATTCAAAATACTTATCTTCATGGCGATAAACTTCTAGCCACGCTTCCAGCACTGATTGATTGCGCTGGTAAGGCTGAGTAAAATCACGATTGAGCACCTGCTCATCAATAACTAACCCTTGCTTAGCCAGCACTCGAATGACTTCATCATATAAACTGGGCTGTTCTAAAACACCTTTTAGTTCATCGTGTACGGCTTGATTGGCCTGATGAACCTTCAGCATCTTGGCATTTTTATTCCCCAATAAAAATTCAAGCTTACGGTAGCCGTATGATTGAAAACCTGAAGAATGCCCAAGCGAATCGCGAAACTTTAAATAATCTACTGGGGTTAATGTTGCCAAAATATGCCATGACTGTGTCAACTGCAGAAAAATTTGCTTAACGCGCGATATCACTTTAAACGCGTGGCCAAAGTCAGCTTCATGAATATTGCCAATAGCTTCAGTTAACTCGTGCCCCGCGAGCTTAAGCCATAACTCACTACTTTGATGGATAACAATAAAAAGCATTTCATCATGTTGATCTGATAGCGGTTGTTGCGCAGTGAGAATTTGCTCTAAACACAAGTAGTCACCATAGGACATATCGTTATTAAAATCGGTGTGAATACTGTCTTCCAGCTCTCGGTAATTTTGTGAATGCGGACAACTCATGACATTTGCTCCATTCGTTCAGTCGCTAATTGATATATTAATTGATAAACATGTTCACTCTGCCACTCATCTTCTATATTTGGCAAGGCCATGACTTGGTCCATTATCGCTTTTTGAATATCACCCACTTTTAACGCGGTACGATATTCAATATCAGGAGAGAAGGTTACCATGGTGTATAGCGGGCGCCAAAGTTCAGGATACATTTGGTGAAACTTAGCTTCTATCTTTTTACGTAATAAAAAGCTTGGATCACCCGCTAAATCGCTCATTTCGACAAAGTTTCGTTTCGCCAGTTCGATAATCGCATCACCGTTTGGCTTACGATGCTGTTGATAAGCGTGAAGTATTTCTGGCCAGTCACCATGATGCTGGTCAACCAACTCACTTAATATCCGGCAATCTTCAAAACCACAGTTCATCCCTTGTCCATAAAATGGCACCATCGCATGCGCGGCATCGCCAATTAAGGCTACTTGTTCATTAACGATCCAAGGATAAATATGCACCAGACAAAGTGGCGATGCAGCTTTGCTTAGAAACGCACTGACTGGATCTTCCAGCAGTGGCATGGCATCAGCAAAATAATGATGAAAAAACTCACTGACTTTTGCTTCATTATCTAACGCATCAAATGATAGTTCACCTTCTTGGTTCATAAACAAGGTACAAGTAAACGAGCCATCAATATTAGGTAATGCAATTAGCATAAAATCTTTGCGCGGCCAGATGTGTAACGCGTTCTTTTCTAACTTATGGCTACCGTCTTCATTAGCGACAATATTAAGCTCAATATAGCTCTGCGGCATATAGTCAAGGCTATAACTGATCCGTTTTTTCGGCAGTTCTTGCATTAAACGACGCACTTTGGAAAATGCGCCATCTGCGCCAATAACGATATCACTTTGGTGATTAACAACCTGGTGATCATTATTTTGGTAAGTCGCACTATTGTTATCAAAATTTAGCGCAGTTAGTCGATGTGAAAAATGAATATTCACTAACGGGTTCTGTTCGGCTTGGTCAATTAATTGCTCATTAATACCTGCACGTGAAACTGACCAAATAGCCTGACCATCGACACCATAGTCTTGGCGAGTCAAGTTGCCTTCTAGATCATGCATAATGCGACAATACATTGGTATTGCCTGTTGGCGAATTTCATCTTCAATACCAACGGCTTTCAAAGCCTTCCAGCCTCGATCAGATAACGCTAAATTAATCGACTTACCTTGATAGATGTTGGTTTTTCGAGAATCCGGTCGCGATTCAAACAAATCAACTCGATAGCCTTTTTTCGCCATCATTAGCGCAAGTAAAGCACCTACAGGGCCTGCGCCTGTAATAGCAATATTTTCTTTTCTTTCCATAGCGACTACTTCCACGTTGCAAGAATTGACGATAATGTTTGACCAAACTGGTAAACATCTTCAAAACTGTTGTACAAAGGTGTAGGCGCTAAACGAATGACATCGGGCTCGCGAAAGTCTGCAATAACACCGGCTTCTGTCAGTGCTTGGAAAAACCGTTTGTCAGTACCAACTAACTTAACTGATAGCTGACAGCCGCGCTGCTTCGGATCGGTTGGCGTAATAATTTCGAGTTGAATATCATCAAATTGGGCAATAATATCGTTAAATACAAATTCAAGGTAAGCGGTTAAGCGCAAACTTTTCTCGCGTAAACGCTCCATCCCTACTTCTTGAAAAATATCCAAGGAAGAGCGAAGCACTGCCATTCCCATGATTGGCACATTACTTAACTGCCAGCCTTCCGCGCCAGTCATCGGTTCAAAATGATTTTCCATTAAAAAGCGACGCTCTTTATTATGTCCCCACCAGCCGCCAAAACGAGGTAGCTCAGTATTGTTTCCATGACGCTCATGAACAAATATCGCACCGACATTACCCGCACTACCATTAAGATATTTGTACGTACACCACGCCGCGAAATCTACGTTCCAATCATGCAGCTTTACTGGAATATTGCCAGCAGCATGGGCAAGGTCAAAGCCAGCGATTGCACCCACAGCATGAGCAGCTTTGGTTAACTTTTCCATATCAAATAATTGGCCGGTAAAATAGTTAACACCACCAAAAAAGACCAATGCTAGCTCATCTTTATGCGCTTCTATCGTAGCTAAAATATCTTCTTCACGGATCAAATGTTCACCGTCTCTTGGCGCAACTTCTATAATCGCCTCATCGGGACTAAAACCATGATGTTGTACTTGTGTTTCGAGTAAGTAACGATCGGATGGAAACATTTTTGCTTCACTAATAATTTTGAATCGTTGCTTAGTGGGACGATAAAAAGACACAAACAGTAAATGCAAGTTGGTGGTAAGTGAGTTCATACACACCACTTCATTGTGTTTAGCACCAACTATCTCTGCCGAAGCGGGCGTGAGTAGTTCATGATAACTGACCCAAGGGTTTGTGCCATGAAAGTGTCCTTCAACCCCCCACTTTGCCCAATCATCGAGCTCAACATTAACATAGTCTTTTGCCGCTTTCGGCTGTAAGCCTAATGAATTTCCCGTGAAATAAAGCACCTGTTTACCATTGATCACCGGATGATGAAATTTTTCACGATAGGGTGCCAACATGTCTTGTTGGTCTTGTTGCTGTGCATAAGCTAGGGTATTTTCTAATGTCATAATCTGCTCTATAAACGGTTATCGTGGTAATGAGAAAAACTGCTCGGCATTACTCGCCAACAATTTTTGTTTATCGGTTTCATTTAAATCTGGCGCGGTTTTAATTAAACGGCCCATCTGTTGCTCTCCAAGGGGGAACGGATAATCAGTGCCAAACATCAAACGGTCGCTGGTCATCTTACTAACCAATAAAGACAGGGCGTCGTGATCAAATACCGCGGTATCTAAGTAAAAGCGATCAAGATAATAACTTGGTGGATGCTCTGACTTACCTCGAGCAATATCTCGATGCAACCAAGCGTTTTCTAATCGGCCAAGTAAGAATGTGAAAGCCCCGCCACCATGCGCAAAGCAAATTTTTAAGTCACGACTAACCCGATCAAAACCACCACCGAGTATCATAGAGACAATAGACAGCTGAGTCTCCGCAGGCATACCGACTGTCCAGCCCATCATATAATCTTTGGTGCGTTCAGCGGCCATCATATCCCACGGATGAACAAATACTGGGATAGCTTCACTGGCACAGTGTTGTAAAAATGTCAGGACCCCTTCATCATCCATATTTTTCAGACCAACATGGTTACCTATTTGAACGCCGACATGGCCAGTATTCATCGCTCGACTTGCTTCTTTACAAGCTGAATCGGGGTCTTGCAAAGGTACTTGCGCCAAAGCAAATAAGCGTTGATTATTGACGCTGCATATTTCAAGTGCTGCATCATTAAAAAGCTGCGCACAATATAACGCTTGCTCAACAGGCTTTTCATAAGCAAATAAAATTGGCGTCGCAGAGATCAGCTGTTGATCAACGCCGTGCTTATCCATCTCTTCTAAACGAACATTGGCATCCCAACACGCTGAATAAATTGGCCGAAACTCTTTATCCCCTTTCATTAGCATCGCTTTTTCAACGCCACTGCCATCGCTTGCTTGATGTCTCAACCATGGCCAATCATCACCACCAAACTTCTCTTGAAGACTTGGCCACGACTTGGGAAAAAAATGTGAATGAATATCTACTACTTTCATTAGTTATCCTCACCCTCATCTTGCAAAGTAACCCATCCTTTCGGTGGCTCTTTACCAGGGTGAACCTCTTGACACTGTGGGCAGGTTCGCGCATCAATATCCTTGTAAAATGCTTGATAAACTGGCGGTAAATCATCAACTATCGATTGTAGAATGACTTCAGTACGATGCACTAATGCATTGCAATTAAAACAATACCACTCAAAAGCGTCTTTCTCTCCCGCAGGTCGTTTCGGTTCAATGACCAAGCCAATACTGCCCTCCATCGGTCTTTGCGGTGAATGACGAACATGTGCTGGTAAGAAGAAAATATCCCCTTCACGAATGAAGACGTCTTTACATTGTCCGTCCTCAATGACTTTTAACACCATGTCACCTTTAAGTTGATAGAAAAATTCTTCAACTGGGTCGTCATGAAAATCGGTTCGCTGATTCGGACCGCCAACGACAGTTACCATCATGTCGGTATCTTGCCAAATCTGGACATTACCGACAGGTGGCTTTAAAAGATGCTTGTGCTCTTCTATCCATTGCTGAAAATTAAAGGCGCTAAGTTTTGCTTTCATTTTCAAATCCTTCTATTGCTGGATTGAAGCTAACGGCTTATAGGCAACCGCTTTGCATTCAATCAATAAATGTGGGTGAGGCAATTGATGCACAGCTACCGTGGTTCGGGTTGGACCATCAAAATCAAAAAACTCGCCATAAACTTGGTTGTAACCGCCAAAATCATTCATGTTGACCAAAAACGTGCTAATTTCCACCAAATCACTTAACTCAGCACCAACCGATTGCAAGATATCGCGAATGTTTTCGATCACCGCTCTTGTTTGAATTTTGATGTCTAAATTAGTCACGCCAAATTCATCAACTTCAACCCCAGCAAAACTGTTGTCCGGTAAACGAGAGCTGGTCCCTGAAATAAAAATAAAATCTCCAGCTCTTTTTACATGAGGAAATTTCCCGCGCGGAACTGCCTTACCCTCTAATACTTTGCTTTCTGTAGTCATTAGTATTCCTAAATTTTGTTTAATCTATCTTGATGCAAATGTTAACCGGCTCACTATAAAACCCCATCGAGTGCTTTCCGCCCTCTCTGCCAATGCCCGATAACTTAACGCCACCAAATGGCGCTCTTAGATCTCGTAAAAACCAGGTATTTACCCATACCAAACCAACATCAAGCTGCGGTGCCACTCGATGGGCTTGCGCTAAATTTTCCGTCCAAATTGCCGCAGCTAAACCGTACTGAGTGTCATTAACTCGCTCAATAACCTCGCCTTCATCATCAAATACCGAGACATGGCATATTGGTCCAAAAATTTCTTCTTGATTGGTGCGGGCATGATCATCTAACCCGGTAATAATTGTCGGTTCGATATAGCAGCCGTTATCTCGCTCATCATGAAATGCCGGGATGCCACCACCATGAATAAATTGCGCTCCCTCTTCTTTCGCCAACTGATAATAAGAGAGCACTTTTTGCTGATGTACTTTTGACACTAATGGCCCCAAAAACACGCCTTCTTCTTTGGGATACCCAATCTTAATATTAACAGCGGCTTTTCTTAATCCTTCAACAAAAGGTTCAAATAAGGAACGATGGACATAAACCTTTTCGGTGCATAAGCAGACTTGTCCACAATTGGTAAATGTCGAACGGGCTACACCAGCAATGGCTTTATCAAAATCTGCATCTTTAAAGACAATGGCTGAGTTTTTACCACCAAGTTCAAAGGAAATTGGTTTTACCAGCGGCGCAACGCTCGCCATTATTCGCTGACCCGTCGTTGATGCCCCAGTAAAAGTGACAGCATCGACACCTTTATGCGCGGTTAGCTGATCACCGACAACATTTCCTCGCCCTAAAATAAGGTTAAAAACACCTTTGGGAACACCGACTTCATTAAACACTTGCGCCAGCAATGTTGCTGTTGAAGAGGTTTCTTCTGAAGGTTTTAAAATAACTGTATTTCCACATGCAAGTGCCGGTGCCACTTTCCAGGTCGCTAATAATAACGGTAGATTCCATGGAGAAATAATTGCAACCACACCAAGCGGTTTGTTAACACTATAGTTGAGTGCTTTTTCACCAGCGGCGGTTTCGGTAATAAACGTTTCGCCATGGTCAAACTTGACCATATCTGCAAAGGTTTTAAAATTTGCTGCACCACGTGGAATATCGATAGTCTGCACTTGAAATAATGACTTGCCAGTATCCGTGATTTCCGCATCAATAAATTCTTGTTGACGTTCAATCATACGATTGGCCACTTTATGCAGTAACACACTACGTTGCTCAACCGACATTTTTCCCCATGGACCTTTTAGTGCTGCCTTGGCACTCGCAACCGCGCGGTCAATTAGCTCAGGTGTCGCCTCAGCAATTTGAGAGGCCACCTCTCCATTGACGGGATTAATATTGTCGAAATACTGCTTCGTGTCGATGAACTCACCGTCGACGTAACAAGAAAGAACACGTTCAAGTGCCATGAATTCGTCCTGTGCTTTATATCTTTAATCAAAGCATAGACTGTATGATGTTTAAAAAGATAATAAAAATTATTTAATATTTACGTTTTAATTCAAAATATTTATATAAATAAAAAATAGAATCACCAATTAGGTATGGTTTTCGATGATGATCCTTAATTCATCAAGCTTAAAAGGCTTTTTAAGAATAGCTGCGACACCCGCAGATTTGATTTCACTAATTTCCTTTTCTTCTGCAAATCCAGTTGATACTACTGCTTTAACATTAGGGTTGATAGCTTTCATCTGATGGTAAAGCTGTTTACCGGTCATCTGGGGCATAATCATGTCTAAGATAACCAAATCAATTTCATCTGTGTGTGTTTTGTATAGCGCTAATGCTTGTTCACCGTCTGCGGCAAAAAACCCTTTGTAGCCAAGCATTTCAAGAAAATCAGCACAAAGCTCTCTAATTAGAGATTCATCATCAACAACAAGTATCGTTTTAAGTTGCGCAGGCTTTGCGATGGTCGTTTCATAATTTTTTTGAGATTCGATAGTTTGGTACTGAGTTAGTGGCAAATACAAAGTAAAGCAGCTTCCTTCGCCGACGGTACTCGACACGTCGATATGACCACACATTTGCTCAATCGTAGCATAAACCGACGCAAGCCCCATACCAGTGCCTTTACCGACCGCTTTTGTCGTAAAAAACGGCACAAAGATCTTATCGATATCTTGTGGGCTAATACCAATACCGGTATCGGTAATGTTAATTTCAATAAAAGCACCTTGTTTTTGGTGACTTGTTAACAATGGGTTTTCCGACGCTTCAATGACTTGGGTGGTAAACACCAGTTTACCGCCTTCGGGCATGGCATCTCGAGCATTTAAACCTAGATTTAGAAAAGCATTTTGCAGCAAGGATTCATCGGCAGCGACAAAGGTTTGATGAGCCGCTAAGTGACCTTCAATCGTAATTCTTTTATCGATTGAACGTTGTAATAACTCGATAACTTCTTCAAGCAAATGATGAACATTAACATCAGTCAAGGTTACACTTTGCTTTCTCGAAAACGTTAACAACTGCTTGGTTAAGTTAGCGGAATGTTTAGCCGCTTTAATAATTTTATCGCTATAGCGCTTTAATTCCGGTTGCGTTGCTTTCATCGCTAACATTTCGGCAAAGCCCATAATACTGCCTAGTTGATTATTAAAGTCATGAGCAATACCGCCAGCTAGATGCCCAATCGCTTCCATTTTTTGAGAATGATGTAATTCCTCTTCTAATAGCTTTCTATCGGTAATATCAAGGTGCGAGCCGAATATACGTACTGGCTTTTTATTCTCATCAACGAGTACTGATAAATGAGAGAGTATCCAACGGTAGCTTCCATCTTTATGTTTTAATCGAAATAATGATTCAATATTTCCTGAACCGCTATGAGCAGCGTGGCTTATCTTGCCGAGCACGGTTAAGGCATCATCAGGGTGTAATCGTTGCTCAAAAGCACTAAATTTATCTGGAAATTCGTTGCCGTAATAACCTAGTTGTTCTTTATATTCTTTAGAAAACTTAACTTGATTGGTGACTAGGTTCCAATCCCAAATGCCAATATTACCCGCTTTTATCGACTCCTTTAAACGAAACAGCGCTTCATTAAGCTTATTTTCAGTGGCTTTGCGAGCAGATATATCACGAGTTGAAGAAAATATTATCTTTTTATCACCGATAAGAACGGGATTAGCGCTAATTTCAACTGAGTAAACACGACCTGACTGATTGCGATGTAAAGATTCAAACTCGATTCGTTCGCCACGTTCAATAACCTCTGCGATAAATTCACGGAGTTCTTGTTTTGAAAATTGAACATCCCATTCACTGACATGCATACCGATAGCTGTTTGCCGATCGCACTCAAGCATAGCGCACCAGGCATCACTAGCTTCAGTAACATAGCCGTCACTATCAATAATACAAATTCCATCACTGGAATTTTGCAGTAACATCTTGTAACGATCAGTTTGTTGCCGTAATTGATGGTCTAAACGCTTTTGTTGAGTGATATCATGAAAATTAACACTGACATGACTTAACTTTCCTTGTTGGTCAAATGCAGGTGTGGCACTAACTAATACCCAAATGATATCCTTATGCATTGGGCTAACAATACCTAAAATCATACTTTCTAGCTTTTGAAGGGTACTTAAAACAATCGAAATAGGATAGTCTTCCACTTTTAAAAGCTCACCATTTTCTTTAACAAACTTCCATGTGGGATCAAAAGCATCACGCCCATAGATTTGATCTTCGGTCAACCCTAATAGCTCAGCCGCACGCGCATTACAATACAACACCCGGCTATCAGCCCCATGAATAACCACACCAGTATTTAGTGAATTTAAAATAGTCTTTTCAGCTAAAAAGGGCTGTTCTGACATAACGAAAAACCTTTTTTGACTGGCTTCCTGCCAGCGATAATACTCAAATGCTATATAGATATGACTAAGGTATTAAAATAAGTTATTGACTCAGGTAACTCTATTTCCCCTATGCCAATGTATAGCTCACCACTTGTGAATTTACAATTTATTATAGGTAGGCACAGCGCAGATAAGCAAAATCGTCATCCGTACTGCAACAGAAACTATTGAGGTGCTATAGAAGGACGATGTAGAGTCGATTATCGTTTATTTTGTCGATAACGTAACCAAACATAGATACCACTAAGAGAGAGTAAAATCATACAAATGGCGATAAAGTCCATAAAATATACGCCTGCATCACCAAAGATACGGCCTGAGTGAGCATCGAGAATAACCCGTTCTAAGGTTAACATTTGTGAACGATATTGTGAGACCGCTAATTGCTGTTGCTCAGGTTGAAGCGCAATAGCCTCAATCCACTCTGGCTCAAATAGAGCTTGAACTTCTTGCCAATCAATTAACTGACGATCACTTTGATAATAGCCTTGCGAAGAATTAACGATGACTGTCTGCTCATCAATAGCCATGGCGGTGAGTTCTTCTGGCAAGCCATAGCTTGAGTCTAACTTGTCGATTAATAACCCTTGATCATCAAAAATGGTGATATTGGTTGGTGTTAATACCAAC
This sequence comes from Thalassotalea ganghwensis, assembly GCF_053485795.1. Taxonomy (NCBI): domain Bacteria; kingdom Pseudomonadati; phylum Pseudomonadota; class Gammaproteobacteria; order Alteromonadales; family Colwelliaceae; genus Thalassotalea; species Thalassotalea ganghwensis. Next base: position 39,020 of record NZ_JBQRUM010000013.1, on the reverse strand, counting down.
CAATATTGTTGAAACTTCGCCACGCTAAGCACAGGCTCAGTTTGTTCACCCAACAATTTTCCGTTTAACCAAACAAACTGGTCAATAACCACGGCTTGACCTTGTTGAAAACCACTGACATGGCTTGGCGCCTCAATACCATACAAATCGAGTAGCCAATTAGTGGTGATGTGCTTTTGATCTAGGTTTAATGCTTGGGTATGATTTAATGCAATACCAGAAATTGATAAAAAGATTAAAAAGAACGCAGCAAAAATGCCCAACTGACGATGCCACTCGCGCAAATGGCGGATAATATTTTTCTTAACACTAAATTTTTGTTTTGCCATCGTTTCTTATATTCAGTACCGCACAATAGACGATGTTTACGCTTACGATTGCTGAACTTTTTTGTCTAACCATAACGCTAAACGAGCGACTTTCGTCAACGCGTTAACCGACATGGTTGCGCCAGTAATACCGTCAATGTGTTGATTAAGTTTATTTTCTGGCGTTAATGTAACTGATTTAAACTGACGAGTAAAAAAATCATGTCTGACTTCATCGCCTCGTGATTCACGAAATGCCAATACTTTTACTTGAGCAATTTGATGATTAGAGACATGAATACCGGAAGTGATCGGTTTTTCTTTGCCTATTTCGTCTAAAATCCATACCGTATCCTGATCTTTGTGCCAGTAGCGAATACGGAGTCGATTAAAGTTGCGCCCCATAATATCACTGATGACGCGCTTATCATCATTAGACAGCCATAATACCTGCGGTTTAGGAATATCTGAAACAAAGATTTGTTTAACAAAATCAGCCGGTTTTTGATAGACACCTTTTGCCAAAGCAATCGGTGACATTAAACACGCCAACAACAAGGGCAGAAAAAATAATGATAAAATATTTTTTGAACTCATGATGTAATACTCATTTTGTTAAACGACAAAAAGTGAATAGTGCAAAAAACACTATTCACTTCATCTATCCAATGTGTGAACAGTTTTTAGAACTGATAACCCACACCTAAGTTAAAGCCTTGCATATCTGCTGCACCGCTGTTGTCTTCCCAATCAGCTTTGATAACAACATTTTCATGTACCCAGTAATTGATACCAATGCTAGTTTGCTTCACTTCAGTATCACTGTCTAAACCAGCTGTTGTGTCATAAGCTGCATAACGAACAAAGCCGCCAATTTTTTCACTGAAACGATAAGAAGGTTCAATGTACCAACCTGATTGCTCATCTTTTCCTAATGCTTTAGCTTCATCACCACTGATATCCCATGCAGCATAAAGTGCACGTAAACCGAAGTTACCTACATTATAGATTGCATGCGCTTCAAATAATGTGGCGTCTGCTTTATCAAAACCTGTCGCACCTTGAGTAAGGTCTTGTTGATATTGAAGTGTTGCCGCTAATTCTAAACCAGGAATAGCAGTGTACTTAACGCGCCCTGTAAACGCTAAACCGTCAGCGCTAGCATTACCAACCTTCTGACGACCACTGCGAATATTATAGGCTTTGCTACCTTCAGTCGCTGTTTTCAAACCACCAGAAATCGCTGCATCAAATGTTAAACCACCACGAGGCTTATAAGTTAAAGCGGCACCACCTTCCCACCAAGTTGACGGGATAATATTCTTTTCTACAGGGTTACGCTCAACACCGTAAAACGTTGGTGGCTCATGAGTTTCATTTAAAATACCCACCGGAATTAAGAACATACCGCCTTTTGCAGAAAGCTTTTCAGAAAAATCATATTCGACATAAGCTTGCTCTAACTCAACTTCACCAGCTTTTCCTTCACCAGCAATAGAATGTTCTATTTCAAGTTCAGAGAAAAAGCGTAAGTTGCTTGTAAATTCATGCCCAAAGAATAAAACAAAGCGATGGAAATCAATTTGTTTTTTGTCATCGTTGTTGTTGTAGTGCAACTCACCATAACCGCCAATGCTGGTGCTATTGCTGTTTGAAGCAACAGACTCAATTGAGCTTGCTGTACTCTCTAAACGCTCTTCAGTTTCATTTAAACGTTCTTCCAGCTTCTTAAGTACTTCTTGCTGCTCAGCAATAACTTTACGTAATTCTTCAGTTTCTTCGTTTGCAAAGGCGCAATTAGCAAAGAATAGTGCAGTTAATGATGATGCGATAAGCGTTTTCTTCAACATGAATACAATCCAGTAATTAAATAATTTTAAAAGATAATTTTGAATGGCGGCGATCATACATAAAACTTAATCTTAATGCAAACCATTCGCATTAAGTTTTTTACTATAGTTTGATTTGGATCAAAGCATAATGTTTTTTCTAGACTTAGTTCACTTTAAAACGCTAAAAGAAGAAAATATAATTCGACACGCATAGTCTGCTAATCAATTATTTGGGTGTAATCAGTAAAACATTGTTCAGTTCAAACATAACAAGCGTTATGCAAGTCTGTTAACGGTTTAGGGGTTACCAAAATCCACCAGAGGTACATTGGTTGTCATTCGATCGAGGGTTCTTAAACACTGCTCGATCACTTTTCATGCGATAATTCCATGATATTTACTATAGCGGCATTGACCTTTTGGACGTCAAAACTCTCACACACCATATTACGGCTCGCAGTTGCCATGTCTGGCCATTTTTCCTGATGGTCAATAAACCAGCAAAGTCGTTCAGCTAACTGGTCGACATTTTTTACTTCAACCAACCATCCATTTTTACCCTCAACAACCGTGTCTCTGCAACCAACCGTATCAGTTGTTAAGATAGGTCGACCTATAGCCATAGCTTCTAACACAGTTCGCGGTAGTCCTTCGTGATAGGAAGGCAACACATAAATATGACATTGATTAAGGTAAGGAATGACATTATCGGTAGCCCCTAAGTAGTCGATTATATTTTGCTCTTGCCAATGATGTATTTCATCAAGGCTAATTTTGTCTGGTGAAGTATCAACAGGGCCGACAAGTTGGAACCTTGCATCGGGATATACATGCTTTACCTTTTTTGCAGCTAGCGCATATTCTCTAATGCCCTTGTCACCGATTAGTCGAGCAATGAGTAAAAAAGTTGGGAATCCTTCAGGTAAAGACGTAAATGCATACTTTGAGATATCAACTCCAGACCCATAAACCCGGTAGCATTTATCTTTATGTACCAATCCAAGCTGGTTAAATAATGTTAAATTATCATTATTCTGGAAAATAACCCGCTCAGAATGTTTTAACGCCGCTTTATATAACCGCTTCACTAAGATGTTAATCAGGCTACGTAGTAAAGAAGAACGTTCAAAAGCGTAGCCTAGCCCAGTGATCATTGCGTAAAATTTACAGTCACTGACTTTAGCGCTCCTGCAAGCCAGCGCTCCCCATATAATTGGCTTTATCGTGTAAGCCAAAATCTTTTCTGGTTGCCATTTCGTAATAAAGGCTCGAAGTTGGAAAAAAGTCTTCAAATCACTGACTGGGTTAAGTCCGTTTCTCTCTATCTGATAGCTAACAAACTGACAACCTAGTTTTTCTACTGCTTCAACGACTTTTGGCTCTGCATTCGCAGCCATGACAACGACATCATGTCCATTTGCAACAAGTGTTTGAATTAAGTTACCGCGAAACTCAACAATAGAATTGGGGTATGCACCAATAATTAATACTTTCATGACGCTGCCTTTCGCTTAAAAGCCTGAGAACAAAATTGATTAATCCGTTTTCTTTCGGCATTGGTTAATAAGATGGCGTAGGCAAACATCGCATAAACAATGAATAAGCCGATAGTAAATAAAATAAGCTGCCACCAAAATAAGCTAAGAAATTGCGCTGAGTAATGCGCTAGTATGCTGGTCAATAGAATAACCGGTACCGCTCTTAAGAGCATAACTCGATAGAAGGTTATCATATTTAAATCAATACTCTTGATGAGGTAGATGTTCACTAAAATCAATTCACCTAAAATCAGGGCTATGGCGGTACCAATGGCGGCTCCCACTATTCCCACTTTAGCTACCAAATATATAGATATCAGAATATTTATCAGCGAAGTTGCCAGTAACATTAAGCTTCTAATTTTATGTTTATTCAGCGCTTGAAGAATTGCATTAGTCGAGGTTTGAGCCAAAACAAACGTGAAAGGTACCATTGTCACTAACGCGACCCAATACGCTTGCTCAAACTCTTGACCAACAAATAACTGAACGAAGGTTTGCCCAAAACCGATAAAAGCGGATAACGCAAAGCCTAATATAAACATCTGCATCCGACCAATTCTGATCACTTCGTCGAGCAAGACATTGGTATCAACATTGTTGGCGACAAGCTTCATCACTTTCGGTGCAAAGATATTTGAAATGGCACTAGCAAATGCAATAAAGCACAAAATAAGCTGGCTACCAATATTAAAAACAGCCAATGACACACTATCCGTTAACACTCCAATAATTAAGGTATCCACACGCCAATTCACTTGATTGACAATAACATTTATACCAATAAACAACGTATAAAGTGAAAGTTCTTGTATCTCTGCCTTAACAGGCATTGCGGGGACTAGTTTTAATGGCGTTTTCTTTAATACATAAATGATTCTAGATGTGACTAATAACCCATTGGTCAAGGTATCTACAACAACGATAGTGACAATGCCATACTCTAATTTTAATAATAAAATAACCAAACCAAATCGAATCAAAAATGCCACAATTTCTGTCATTTTTTGAAAAGTGAAGCGCTCAAAAGCCGAGATTATGCCATTAAAGCTATTCCCCATTAGGGTTATTGAGACATTGAGGATCAAGATAGCAAATGCATACTTTAACGTATCAATCTCAGAGTCGGTCAGCGATTTTGAGAAAATTTCGGGTAAGTTCACCCAAATTAACATACCTATGACAACAACAATCATGGTTACGATTGAATAAATGGTAAAAATAACGCGGATAAATCGTTCAAGCTCTTGTTGACTGTCCTTTGCTTGATAGCGAGTGATAAATCGAATAACCGTATTAGATAAGCCCAGTTCAAGTATAATTAAATAGCCGGCTAAAGAGGTAACTAAGCTATATAATCCATATTGGTTTTTGCCCACATGGTAGATTATCAAAGGGATCAGGATTAGGCTGCAAATGTTACGCAGTGCAATGGATAAATATGAAAGTATGACGCCAAACTTGCGTTCACTTGAGAGATTCATTGGTAAATGATCCTTTAATCCCTGCGGTAAGTGCTATAAATAATTAAAAGCAAAATAAAATAACTACTGTACTTGGCCAAGTTTTGAAGACTAAAACAATACAGTAAAAACACCCCAAGAGGTATAAAAGCAATACGATAGACGGTATTGACTTGATATTTAACCTTAACTGCTCGAAATGATTGTTTGATATAGAACAAGATGATTGCCGCCCCGATCAAACCAAAACTAATAAACATTTCGAGATAGGTATTGTGAGGACCGACAATTTCAGAAAACAGTGTTTGTTTCGCAAATAAATGATTGAAATAGCCTAAATACCCATTAATACCAACGCCGAATAGAATATATGGCATTGGAAATTTAAAATACTGGCTAATGTACTCTTTGAAGATATCACTGCGAGCACCGGTTAATTGAGACAAGTTCTCGCCACTAAAGCGGCTTAAAATATCAAGATTAAACGTTAACGACTGCCCTGAACCGTAAAAGACCAGTGCTGCTGTCCCAAAAGCCATAAGTGCTAACAAAAAACGAAACAAAAGTTCACCTAAAGCCGCCCTAAAATACAAAATAAAATAAAGTACTAGGCTAGCAAATGCGACAATAAAAAAGCTTCTCGATACCGTTAACGATCCGCACAATAACATCGCAATGATGACAACAACACACTGCAAATCTATAGTTTTTCTAGGCACATTCGGTAAAAAGAAGAAAATTGTTAGCAAACAAAAAAGTCCAAAACTGTTTGGATCTCCAGCACCGCCCGAGAAACGAACAAATTCTTTTAAATACAAATATTCCGGTGGAAAAAAGTGCTGTTGCAGTAAACCGTATGCTGTAGAGGTTAACAATCCAAGTAGAAAGGCTGCTCGCAAGTTTTGAAAGGAGGTGTATTGGCGTTGATCAAACATGATTAATGAGAAAAATGAGAACAGCAATAACCAACGTAATGTTTTAGAAGACAACATTACCGGATTATAGATGATATGCATCAACTCAAAAATGATAAAAATAAGCGTTATCACTAAACCTGGCCTAAAATATTGGGACTTTGGCATCTCTAACACCATATACCGCCCAAACATGATTAAGAAAAGTAAGGTTGCCAAGGAGACCGAAACGTAGGGAGTTTTGGTAAACACGTCGACGCTTGGGATCAAAAACACCATCAATTGAATATTACGACCAAACGGCAATATAGCGGCTACCAATATGCCAATAACGAGCACTAAAAGAAGCGTAATTGGTAGATTGGTCGCACCAAAGAGCATAATTAAAAAAGCGATAACATAAAGCTCTTTGTTTTGATAATTAATGATTTGATTAATCATGTAGCTACTGCTCTACACCATACAGCTTGGTCAATTGATTGATCACACTGTCAATTGAATACCCCTTAGTATCAAAAGCCTCTTTGATTTGCTGACAATCTGCAGATAGAGGTTGCAACGATTGTAATTGAGAAATCCACTGCGCCTGATCTTGTAATGATAGAAATCTCAATGCGCCAAACCCCATATCAACTTCTTTCGCGACAGTATCGGACACCAAACATGGTAAACCACTCGCTTGTGCTTCTAGCAATGCAACTGAAACCCCTTCAAACAAGGACGGCATAATGAAGGCATCTAAACTTTGCAGTAATAGTGGTATTTCAGCGCTAGTTGGCAACAAGGTGATTCGCTCAGAGAGGTTTTCCTGTTCAATAACAGATTGGATCTCTGTCTTTAGAGGGCCATCACCAATACAAACAATTTCAACATTCTCTGGTAGAGAAGGGTGTTTCGCTAATTGAACTAAGAACTGATGGTTTTTCACTGTTGAAAAACGCCCAACATGACCAATTAAGGTTTTATTTATCGTCAACCCAAACCGTTTTCTCAGTTCTAACTTATCGGATGAAGGTAATTGGAAAGCTTCGACATTAATGGCATTGGGAATCAATTGATAATCATAATTTCCAAATAAAAACCGCCCCGCTTCTTTACCGCAAGCAACATAATTGGTGCTATTGCTAAGAGTAACCCATTTTAATAATTTAAACAGTGGCGCAAGCCATTTAGCTTCAAGACCACTGGTATGTGAGTGACAAACTCTAACTGGAATACCGGCGCGCTTCGCTAGCCAGAGCATGACACCATTTTTAAAACTATTATGAACATGGATGACGTCATATGAATTTTTGGAAAAAACGTCTGAAAGCAATGTCAGATAACGCTTTGGATCATTTTTGAGTGTAGGTATGTAATATATTCGTCCACCTAGCTTTATGATCTCTTTTGCTAAAGGCCCATCATTAAAAACGATGAAATCAAATTGGTACTTTTCTCTATCGATATGTCGAAACCAACTCATCACCACAGAAGAAATGCCACCCAATGCTAATGACGGAATGACTTGTAAAACTTTAGTCTTCTTTTCCATGTTGATAGGCCTCAAAATATTTTTTTCGTGTCGATGATAATTGGTAGCCTTTGTCTCTAAATTGTTGGTCAATTAGTGTTTTACTTGGAATTGAAACGTCTCGTGCTTTCTCTACTGCTCTCGCCCACGCTATTACGCCTTCATCCAAATTGAGAAATTGGCATAACCCTAAATGCATATCTACATCGTTAGGGATTGAAGACGATAATATACAAGGTAAACCTGCCGCCTGAGCTTCTAATGCTGCAACGCCTAAACCTTCGTTAAAGGACGGCATGACCATGAGATCAAACAAAGATAACAGTTGAGCAACATCCTGACGTTTCCCCCAAAACCTAACACTTTCATGGATACCTAGCGAATCAACTAAGGCTTCTAGGTCATTTCTTAATTCACCGTCGCCAATTAAATGAAGACATACAGGTAGTTTTTGAGATAACAAATGAGCGACCAACTTAATCAGAAACTCATGATTCTTAACGGAATAAAAGCGAGCCACTAAGACGATATTTAGTTGGCGATTGTCAATTTGATGCTGAACCTGTAACTGAGACACTCGTTCATCTGCTTTATGCTGAATGTTATCAAAGTTAAATGCATTAGGTACAACCTTAAATGATTCCGGGTGCTCACCATATAAAAATTGCCCAGCCTCACTTGAAACAGCGAAGCGAGTAGTCGCAAATTTGAGCGCTAAAAAGCGTCCAACAGCAAACAGTATACGCGTTGCCCGACTTGGAGTATTGATAGCCTTATTTCTTGCGTGGGTTACTCGGCTTTTAATTCCAGCAAGCGTCGCGACAAAAACAGCGATACCTGAATAGTAAGAAGTATGAGCATGGATTGCATCGTATTGAGGATTTTCCTTAAGTAATTGATAAAGTTCAATAAGGTTACGCAGAATATTTTTTCTTGGGTTGGTTATCACATGGATTGTGCCACCACTGCTAACTACCTCATCGGTAAAATGACAATGCTCATCTGTCATGATGAGGAAATCGTTCACCAGCTCACTTGCAACTTGAGAACGATAGAGATCCATCACTCTACTTTCGGCTCCACCCAAGTTTAAATTAGCAAACAGATGTAAAACTCTCAGTGTTTTCGTTTCAGTCACTGACAAGTGCTCTTATCAACTGGTTTCGCAGGTATACCAACAACAGTGGTATTTGCAGCAACATCATTTATTACCACAGCATTGGCACCAATCCTTGCATTATCGCCAATAGATATGGGCCCGAGAAGCACAGCGCCAGCGCCAATAAACACATTTTGACCAATTTTAGGCACTCCATTGGATTCTTCTTCCTTGCCGTTGCCTCCAATAGTCACGTTTTGGTAGATCCTTGTTCCTCGACCAATCGTTGCATCTTTATGTATGACTACGCCTAAACCATTGTGGAAAAAACCAACATTATCGCCTATATCCGCGGTATATTTAACATCACATGCAAACACAACTCGAATGAATTTATATAGTAGTTGAGGAAGAATTGGGATACCTCTAAGGTATAAACGTCTAGACAAGTAATACAAACGAACTACTGCATGCATATTATGAAGCTCTTTATAGTAAAACCTTTAGGATTAATGTAAGGTTCAATTTACTCTGGTTAGTAATGAAAATAAAGTTAAGTTTTCAACCTTGTAAGCTATGAACAATCTTTTTAAACGTTGCTTTGATTTCTTGGTCGCATTAAGTCTGCTTATTTTGCTTCTGCCGCTTATGGTGGTGTTGTACTTTGCCATTTCGATAAAGCTTGGCCGTCCCGTCTTATTCACTCAACCTCGTCCCGGTCAGCATGGCAAAATATTTACCATGAAAAAGTTTCGCTCCATGACCAGTGAAACGGACAGCTCAGGCGAGTTGCTACCTGATGGTATGCGTTTAACCAAATTCGGGCGGTTTCTGCGCTCAACCAGCCTTGATGAATTACCAGGGCTGTGGAATGTGTTAGTTGGAGACATGAGTCTCGTTGGACCAAGGCCTCTGCTGGTTGAATACCTGCCGCTATATTCGCAAGAGCAAGCCAGGCGACATGATGTAAAGCCCGGGATCACCGGTTGGGCGCAAGTTAATGGTCGAAATGCTATTAGCTGGCAACAAAAATTTGCATTGGATGTCTGGTACGTTGATAACCAAAGTTTTTGGCTAGATTTAAAAATATTATTGCTGACAGTTAAGAAAGTCTTTCAACGCGCCGATATTAACCCCGATGGCCAAGCAACAATGGGTAAGTTTACAGGAAATGAGCATGACTAAATTATTTATTATTGGTGCTGGCGGACATGGCCGAGTTGTCGCAGATTGCGCTGAATCAATGGCGTGTTTTAGTGAAATTGTCTTCTTAGACGACAGCTACCCCGAACGAACAAATAATTTACATTGGCCTATTGTCGGTCAAACAAAGCAATGGCAATCTTTTCAAGGCGATGGCGTTTTTGTTATCGCGATTGGCGATAATCATGCCAGATTAGCGCTCTTTGAAAAGATGAATGAGCAAGGTTGTCAATTTACCAACATTATTCATCCAAGTGCGGTGATCAGCGCTCATGTTAACTTGGGTCAGGCCAACGTTATCTTTGCCAATGCTGCTATCAATGCTGGCAGTCACTTGGGTAATGCCAACATTATTAATACTGGAGCAACCGTTGATCATGATTGCCAGTTGGCTCATGGTATTCATATTTCACCAGGCGTAAATATAGCGGGTACAGTAACTATAGAAAAACTCTGCTGGTTAGGCATCGGTGCAAGTGTCATTCAAGGCCTCCACCTGAAAGAGAACACGCAATTGGGTGCTGGTGCGGTATTAATTAGTAATAGCTCAGCCAATACGCTTTCTGTCGGCGTACCTGCCAAAGTGATCAAATCAATTTAGGAAACGTTATGTTAAACACTCACCTTTCTCCGTGGCCAAGTTATTCAGAGCAAGAAATCGACGCAGTAAATCGTGTATTACGTTCAAACAAAGTGAATTACTGGACAGGTCAAGAAGGTCGCTTATTTGAAAAAGAGTTTGCCGAGTTTTGTCAAAGTCAGTATGCCATTGCACTAGCCAATGGTACCTTAGCACTCGATTTGGCTCTCCATGCGCTAGATTTAGGGGAGGGAGATGAAGTTATCGTTACCTCTCGAACCTTTATTGCCTCAGTCAGCTCGATCATTAATTGTGGCGCAATGCCAGTCTTTGCTGATGTAGATTTAGATAGCCAAAATATCAGCGCAACCAGCATTGCCGCGCATATTACCCCAAAAACTAAGGCAATTGTTTGTGTCCATCTTGCCGGCTGGCCTTGCGATATGGATGAGATTATGGCACTTGCTAAGCAACATAATCTTTATGTGATTGAAGATTGTGCGCAAGCACATGGTGCAACCTATAAGGGACGGCCTGTTGGCAGTATTGGCGATATTGGTGCTTGGTCGTTTTGTCAGGATAAAATAATGACAACCGGTGGCGAAGGGGGCATGCTAACCACGAATGATGAACAATTGTGGCGTAAAGCGTGGGCTTATAAAGATCACGGTAAATCCTATCAGGCGGTGTATGAAAAAGAGCATCCTCCCGGGTACCGCTGGCTACATGAATCATTTGGCACCAATTGGCGACTCACTGAAATGCAATCAGCGATAGGACGTTGGCAATTAACCCAAATGCCTGAGTGGACAAAACTTAGAACCCACTACGCCCATCAGCTTTTTGAATGCATGAGTCGATTTGATTTTATTCGCATCCCTGAAATTCCAGACACTGTAGGGCACGCTTTTTATAAATGCTATGTTTTTACCGAGCCAAGCAAGTTGCCTGAGAATTGGCAACGAGATGACATTATTAATGCACTCAACGAACTTAAGGTGCCTTGTTATTCCGGCAGTTGCTCTGAAGTATATCTTGAAAAGGCTTTTGACCAACACCCAAGCAAACCCTCTGCTTCGCTACCTAACGCGCAAACACTAGGCCACACTAGTTTGATGTTTCTTGTTCACCCCAGTTTGAGCCAAACTGAAGTTGATGACGTATGTCAGAAAATAGATACGCTTTTTAGTAAAATCGCGACAAACATCTAATTAGTGGTATGATGAAGTTCAACGGTGTGTTTTTGAATAATTAACGATTAATCAAGGCAACTTACGTAAAATTAAGATGGTTAGAAAAATTGATGTCATTCCCAGCAGTGTCAAGTTTATCTTAGCTCTCAGCTATGATTTACTTTCAATTGCTATTGCCTTTTTTCTGGCCTATTTGATTCGACTCGGCATCTCCCATCTTGATTTTGGCCAACCAGAATTGACCGTGCTTATCGTGGTATCTCTGACAACACTTTGTCTCTTTTATCTATTTGGTACTTATCGTAGCGTTATTCGTTTTTTTGACGCTAAATCAACCATTAAAGTTTTAAGTTTATTGGCTATTGCCAGCATTGTTTTTTATATTGCGGGCCATTTTTTTCAGGCGTTTGTTCCACGATCTGTCCCGATTGTGTTTTTTGTTATCAGTGGCTTTTTAATTGCTGGTGCACGAGCGGCCTTTGGCATGGTTATTGGGAAACAATGGTTTGAACGACGCCAGGCTGTGGTTATTTATGGTGCTGGCAGCACAGGGCAGCAACTCGCTAATGCCCTGCGTTCTGGCAGTATTTATCAACCTGTGGCATTTATTGATGAGAAAAAGCGTTATCATGGGCGAGAACTCAACAGTATCTTTGTCTATAAACTCACCGATATTGAAAAAATCATCAAACGGTACGGGCAATTTAAAGTGTTATTAGCACTATCACATGTTGGACCAACCCGTAAAAAAGAAATCATCTCTCATTTTGAGCCACATGCCATCGAGCTACTTAGTATCCCCAATATGGCAGATATTATCAGTGGTAAACGTAAAATCGACCAATTAAGAGAGGTCTCTGTCGATGAGTTACTTGGTAGAGAACCTGTGCCCCCCGTCGCTGAACTAATGCACGCTAATATCAACGATAAAGTCGTAATGGTCTCGGGTGCTGGCGGTTCAATTGGACGTGAACTTTGTCGTCAGATTATTAAGCAAGGTGCAAAAAAGCTCATTTTACTTGATGTCAGCGAAGCTTACTTGTATGAAATAAATCAAGAGCTTAGCTTATACATTAAGGATCTTGATGTGGGTGTTGAACTGATCCCGCTGATTGGTAACGTTCAAAATGGTATGTTGATGAGTTCAATTTTTAATACCCATAACGTGCAAACTATTTATCATGCTGCAGCTTATAAACACGTTCCTTTAGTTGAACACAATGTTATTGCTGGCATATCAAATAATGTCTTTGGAACCTACGAAATCGCGCAAGCAGCTATTTACTGTGATGTCGAAACCTTTGTCTTGATCTCAACTGACAAAGCGGTCAGACCGACCAATATTATGGGAGCAACCAAAAGGTTGGCTGAACTCGTTTTACAGTCTTTAGCCCCGAGAGATCATAAAACCCGCTTTGTTATGGTGCGTTTTGGCAATGTATTGGGATCTTCAGGTTCGGTTGTGCCTTTGTTTCGACAACAAATTAAAAATGGCGGCCCTATCACGGTTACCCATCCCGATATCATACGTTATTTTATGACCATTCCAGAAGCAGCCCAGCTCGTCATTCAGGCTGGTGCCATGGGCAAAGGTGGCGATGTTTTTGTTTTGGATATGGGCAAACCTGTTAAAATCGTCGATCTCGCTAAGAAAATGACCCACTTGATGGGCTTTACCATTAAGGATGAAGACAATCCCGATGGTGATATAGCAATACAATACAGTGGTTTACGACCTGGTGAAAAACTCTATGAAGAGTTACTTATCGACGACCATGCTAAACCTACCTTTCATTCAAGAATATTAACGGCCAATGAGCGTTCACTGTCATGGCCTGAAGTTAATCGTATTCTAAATGATTTAAACGATGCCATGCGTGCTGAAGACATCGATAGATTAAAAGCAATCTTATTAAAAGCGCCGCTTGATTATCAGCCACAAACTAATAAGAAAGATGAAAGAAATGTGCAAGACCAACAAATAGGTCTTGACGCGAGTATTGAGCCATTAGCAATAGACAGGTAAAACTATTGGCCAAATGGATGTTTTTTCGATAATTTGACCAACTTTTCTCTGGCACCAATCAGGCGCTCAGCATATATAACAAGTGCTTCAATACCAACCTGCAAGCGAGATTGAACCTGTGAAATTCTATCAGAAGCTTCTGGCTGCCACGGTGCTTGTAAAAACTGTTCAACATTGGTTATTATCGCATGCAGCGGTAACCAGGTTAGATGACTATTTTTCGCGGCGTATGCTTTAAGCATAGATATCGGATTACTGCCCCCTGAGCTTGCTGAAATACCAACAGCGAAAGCGGGTTTATGTCCTAATGGCAGACCTCCTGCCGAACCATTTGCCGTTAGCAATATTAAATTAACAAGCGCAGGCGGAATCATGCCCCCCCACTCTGGCGCGATAAATACCACCGCATCGCAACGGTATAATTGGTCTAGTACTTGCTGTTTTTGCTCGTTTAGCAAGCTGTTATCATCGACACCACTACCATAATGTTTTAGCAACTCTTCGTACTGTGACAAGTCCAAGATTGATGAATTGGCATTTTCTAGTGTTGACATCATATGTGTTTGAAGATAATCGGCAACCTTAATACTATTTCCTTGAGCCCTTTGACTGCCGCTAATAATCAATATTTCCATGGTTTTTCCTATTTTTTTAAATGTTGCTTCAAAATTACTGACGACTAGGCTCAAAACCATCATATCGCGGTATATCAGCATCTAAATCTTCCCAATTTGCCTTGGAAGAAACAAAGTTATGCGAAATCGGTCGTTCTTCAATATCTGAATCTAGCAATCCTAATCGTAAGCGAATACGACTAGCGTCCTGTTGGTTAGCGCTATAGATTGGGCTTGCACAACGTTGGCAAAAATATCGTGCTCTGCCCGGCTTAAATGAAAACATCCCTAGCTTGTCTTGACCTTTGACAATATGAAAGTCGCTCGTATTAACAAAACCATTAGTAGCAAATGCGGTTCCACTATTTTTACGACATAATGAGCAATGACAATGGATAATATCGCTAATGACACCAGTTATCTCTACTGCGATGTCGCCACACAAACATGAACCGTGATAAACCATTTCTACTCCTTTAGTTTAAAAGTTCAAAGACGCGCTATTAAATCATGGCTTTGCTAACAGGTTAAGAAATAATGATAAAATATATTAGATTTTCGTATTTAACATATTCGAGTAGACCCGAATATGTTTTTTTATAAAAAAGATACGAGTTGTTATTTCAATTTAGCGACTCTATCGTACATAACAATACTGCCAGCAACCGCAACATTCAAACTGTAAGTCCCAGGTAGTTTGACGATATGGTGACATTGTTCAACAACTTCAGCCGTTAATCCTGATTGCTCATTACCCAATAAATATACCGCTCTGTTTGGGTGAGAAAACTGAGCTAAATCGGTTGCCCGCTCATCAAGCTCAACGGCAATTAGCGGTGCATCATAGGGTAAATGCTTTTTCAACTCTTCAATAGAATCATAATGATAAAGCGGTATTTTCTGCCAAGCATTAACCACATCAGTGGTTTGTTTCTTATACTTGCCTTCGATTGTAAATATAAATGAGGCACCCATAATATATGCTGAGCGCCAAAGGGTACCAATATTCAATTGATCATGATTATTGACAATACCAATACCAAAATAACCATTACTAGGGTAAGTTTGCTTTAGACGAGCCATGGGCTACTCTACTGTTGTTGTTTTTTTAACATTAACCACGCACTCGCATAGTCAGAATAATGTTTATTGGCCTGATAATAATCCTGCCAACCATAGTAACTTCCTTTCAACCAATCAAGCTGAAATAGATTATTATCAAACGCTCCACCTTGATCAGCCAAAATACCTAAACTCGTTTGCTGTTTTCCAGCCGCTTCAACCTTAATGACAAATAATTTTCCTAAACCTAGACTGGCAACATTACCGGCAAAAGAGACATCAGGCAGTATGGCAATTTTAGATTCAATCGTTTTACCGTAACCTAAAATACTCGGCACTTCGGCAAAATACCAATAGCGTTGCTGCTCTCTCTTACCTTTGGTGTAGTCATATGCAATGCCATTGTTTCTATGAACATTAAAATAGCGAATATCATCACCTATTTTTACCACCCCTGTCCCTTGCAACAACACATCATGTAAAGCTTCTTCCGATAACCACACCAGAGGCTGAGCGAGCTGATTTTTTAACAGCGCACCATTAACAATTTCTTGGCGGGTAAAACGAAATCGAGTCAGTTTATCTTGTTGAAGCTGTGCTTGTTCAATACTGAGTTCTTGTTCATCAAAAGGCAAAGCATACAGTGCTTGAGAATAAAATGTCGTTTGTTTAGCACTCGCGTCGAGTAATTTCGTATAGTATTTGGTCAGCAATATTTGGTCGTTAGGAATGTTATTAAGCAAACGAGATTTGACCTCATTATTGCTGCGTTCAGCCCATGCTGAGGCTTGTTTTTTATCGGGTGTCCAACGATAAAATTCAAAATTTTCACTCAGGTAACCCATATCGCCTAATTGCTGTTGTGTAGTGGGTTGGCACAAAAAAATGAGCGTCTCTTTTACACGTTCAAGTGAAACAGTTTCAGGAAAAACCTTGCCTGAATGTACAGCAAAGTCATCATCAGCATAGCGATCAAGGTATTTAAGGGTATTATCAGCAACCTGACAAAGCGCTTCGGGGTTTATGTTCAGTTCCCCTTTCAAATCAGGCTGCTTAACTAAGGTAAATGTTGCTGAAGCTGATAGGCTTACCAGCAACGCACCAAGCGAAAAAACTGAGGAGCAAAAACGCATCAAATCACTACTTTGTTATCAAAGAAAGTCGTGATCCTATCACGTCTTCATAGCTGATTGAATATGCTCCTATCAACTGCTTTTATTATCGGCGAGTAGTTTCTCGATGGCTTCAATAAACTCTGGATCATCGGGCGAAGTTCTCGACCCAAAAGATGTTACCTGTTCACCTTTGGCATCAACCAAATACTTATAAAAGTTCCACTTTGGTGACGTCGATTTATCCGCGAGAAACTCAAAAACACTATTAACATCACTGCCTCGAACAGCGCTGGTCGAAAGCATAGTAAAGGTAACACCATAGTTAACGTAACAAACCTTGGCCGTCTTGGCTTCATCATCTTCTTCTTGAAAGAAGTCATCCGATGGGAATCCTATCACAACAAGCCCCTGATCTTTATATTTATTATGAACAGCCTCTAAGCTTTTAAATTGTGGTGTAAAGCCACAATTACTGGCGGTATTGACAATTAGTACAGGCTTTCCTTGAGTCAACTGACAGAGGTCAACTTGCTCGCTAGAGTGTAATTTTTTAAATGTTGCGTCTAAATAGGCTGGACACTGCTCAGCACTGGCTTGCGGCAGTAAAAACAATAACAAAGCGCTCAAAATAAGTTTTTTCAACATGTTTAAAAGTCTCTTAAATTTTTCAAATAGATAAACTAACGAACCTAGCTAACCCTATGATACACTCAAACTATCGCCCTTCAATGATTATATCCATGTTAGAAACGGTTCGCTTACTTATCAAAGTTATGGTGTGTTACGTTAGCATTGTCGCTTTAGTTCACTCCAGTGACTTTTCCGAGCAAAATGTATTACGCAAAATTAATAAATACCTTCAAGATATTGTGGTACCTGAGCAAGGCATTGGCGCTAGAGAAGCAGGCTCTGACAATGAAACAAAAGCGCTTACATATGTTGAAAAGGCTTTTGAAGACTTAGGCTATAGTGTTAAGCGACAAGAGTTTGCATTACCAAACACTAAAAATTTGTCTGGAAATGTAATTGCCGACCTCAACCCTCAACATTTAAAAACACTCGTTATTGGCGCCCATATTGACTCAATTGGCACCGAAAAGGGCTCTCACGGTGCCAGTGATAATGGAACCGGCTTGGCGGTAATGCTTACCATCGCTAATCAATTAGCGCTAAACAAGGATTTACCCATTAACGTGCGCTTTATTGCTTTTGGCGCTGAAGAGATTGGTAAGTTAGGTTCAACGCACTACGTTCAAATGCTTCAGCAACAACCAGCCGAGTTAAGCCGTATCTTTGCGATGATTAATTTAGACACCATTGCCGGTGGTGATTTTTTATATGTTCACAGTGCGCATACTAAGCCTTATCAATGCAAAGGCTTAGTAGTCAACTACAATAGCAGTAACGAAGTAAGAACCGCCCTTTATCGCTTATCACAACAACTCAGCAGCGGTTTAAACTATATCATCCACCCTGCTTATCAAGACTACCCGGAAGGTGTCACAGGAGATTGGTCAGATCATGCGCCTTTTGCCTGTGCGGGTATTCCAATTGCCTACATTGAATCAACCAATTTTAACCTTAAAGGGCATGGAGGTTTTGATGGTTATTCGCAATCTTCTCACTCGGCGCTATGGAGTTGTTTTGACCCAGAAAAGCAAAGCTCCTGCAATAGAACAACGGAAAAAGGCTGGGGCCATATTTGGCACGGTGAAAATGATCAACTAACCAAACTTAACAAACTGTTCCCGAATCGACTAGCGACACAAATGTTATTACATGTAAAGGTATTAACAAGTTTCATTAACAACATCAACAAGCATTTACCCTCATCCAAAGGGTAACTGTTTAAAATTGTTACAAAATACCAATAGTCGCAATTCTGTTACCAATCATCGCAAACCGATATACTAAGGTAAATTTCTACCCCTATAATGGTTGGATAATAACCACTATTGAACGGAGTCGATAAATTGTTTAGTTGGCGCTTATCCCACTAAACAGGATATTTCCTTAAATTCGTTTACACTTTAACGGGTAAACCAACCGCTTTAACGAAAGGACTGTATGACAACCCCAATGATTAAAACGATTATTTCAATGACGCTATCGTTAAGCGTATTTTTTTCGCAGGCCGTGTTCGCTCAACAGGGTCCACCAGCCAATGTAAATGTTGCCACCGTTAAACAAACAACATTATCGCCAGTCGCGTGGGTATCGGGTTCAATAGTGAGTAAGAACAACTCGGCATTAGCTGTTGAAGTTTCAGGTCGTATCGTCACACTTGCTGAACTAGGCGATCGGGTCAAAAAAGGTGACGTTATCGCCACTATAGACGACACGCAAATACAACTGCAACTTGCAGAGGAGCAAAGTAACCTTGCAACTAGTCAAGCACGCTTAGCTTTTGAGCAGCGCGAAACCACTCGCAAAGAAAGCTTAGTTAAGCAAAAGCTTATCTCTCAAACTGACCTTGAGCAAACGCGCTCTAATTTTGAAATTGCCCAAGCAAACGTAGAGGCGGCAAAAGCGAAAGTAGCACAAATCAAACAAAGCCTAGTTTACAGCAAATTGAAAGCGCCATTTGATGGCATCATCACCAAAAGATTGAGTAATGTCGGTGAATATGTCAATAGTGGTACGGCCATATTAAGGCTAGTAGATACCAGTAATGTTGAAGCAACCGTTTTTGCACCATTAACGTCCTATCAATTCGTAAGCGACAGCGGCACCATGTCAGTTCGTTCTTCTTTGGGCGCGAAACACGTTCCAATTAAAGCGGTTATTCCCGTCGCAGATACTCGCTCACACTTAATGGAAATACGGTTGGATATGAGTAGCTTAAACTGGCCTATTGGCTTAAACATTCAAGCTGCCGTTGCCAACGGCCAGCAAAAATCAGTGTTAGCCATTCCTCGCGATGCCATTGTGTTACGTAGAAATAGTACTTCGGTATTTCGCGTTAATAATGAAAATAAAGCGGAACAAGTATTGGTAACACTTGGGTTGAGCGAAGGTGAATTAATCGAAATTATCGGAAATATTGCAGAGGGTGATAAGTTAGTGATCCGTGGAGCCGAGCGACTTCAACCAGGCCAATCCGTCAATATTAAAGATAATAATCAAGCACTTATTTCGGGTAAATCATGATCATTACAAAAGCTTCACTGAAAAACCCTACTGCGGTTGTCGTTGGCATACTGCTTATGGCACTTTTTGGTGCAATTAGCTTATTTAAATTGCCAGTACAACTTACACCTGACATCAGTCAACCACAAATCGTAATTTCAACCAGTTGGCGAGGATCAGCACCAGAAGAAATCGAAGCTGAAATTATTGAACGTCAAGAAGATGTGCTTAAAGGCTTGCAAGGACTAGAACTACTTGAATCGAATTCTAGTCAAGGAAGTGGCAGTATAACGCTAAGATATCGAACGGGTATCAGCTTAGAACGTGCCTTGATAGATGTAATGAATGCATTAAATCAAGTGCCAAGTTATCCGCCGGATGCGACAGAGCCAGTCATCGCGATTGGTGGTGCTAGTACATTTGATGCGATTGCTTGGTTCGCGATTAAACCAACCGCTGAAAACACTAATGATATTGCAGGCTACCAAGATTATGTGGAAGAAGTTGTACAAACCCGAATTGAGCGAGTAGACGGTATTTCACAAACCAATGCCTTTGGTGGTTTGCCAAGTGAACTGCGTATCACTTTTGACCCTTATAAAGTCGCTAACTTAGGGCTAAATATTCCAGCGTTAGCCAGCACCTTATCAAATAATAGCGATTCTTCAGGTGGCTTTAATGAAATAGGACGCCGTAAATATACCATCCGCTTTTCAGGCAAGTATGGCGTAGAGCAATTACAGAATATGGTACTCGATTGGCGTGATGGACAGCCAATATTGCTCAAAGATGTGGCTGAGGTGAGTCTCACTTATGCGGATAGAACTGGTATTCTGACGCTTGATGGTGAGCCAGCGATTGCAATGAATGCCCAAGTTGAACAAGGCGTTAATGTTATTCAAGTGATGACCGGCCTGAAAGCGGCAATGGAAGAACTCAATGAAGGCCCATTAAAACGTGCTAATTTAAAAATGATCCAAATGTATGATGAAACGGTCTACATTGAGCGCTCAATGAGCTTAGTTAAAAATAATTTAATGCTCGGTATTATGTTAGCCATCGTTGTACTTTGGTGGTTTTTACGTAAATTTCGGGCAACATTGATCGTTGCACTGTCTATTCCCATCTCACTTATCGTTACTTTAGTGGTAATGTACGCTGCTGGTCGAACATTAAATATCATTTCAATGGCAGGCCTTGCTTTTGCTGTCGGTATGGTACTCGATGCGGCAATTGTCGTCCTTGAAAACATTGTTAGATTAAGAGAAAAAGGTGAGTCTTCAGAAAATGCTTCGCTGCTCGGCACGAGTCAGGTTTGGGGTGCACTTTTATCCTCAACGATCACCACCGTAGCGATTTTCTTACCGATTGCGTTTTTAGAAGAAGTATCTGGGCAACTGTTTGCTGATTTAGCCATTACCATTGCCGTCGCGATAGTCGCTTCATTAGTGATTGCAATATCGGTGTTACCTACTGCTGCTAGACGATTACTTAAAAAAGCATCAGATGATGACCCTCACAGTCACTGGTGGCACAACATAACCAAAGGCATCATGCGTATAACCTCAACCCCCACAAAACGCTTGTTATGGGTTGGCGGTTTAATGGCTTTCTCGTTCCTTGGCTCTTACTTATTATTCCCAAAAATTGATTATCTGCCTAAGGGTAACCAGAACCAATTTAGCGTATTTATTCTACCTCCTCCAGGGCAAAGTTACTTGGCAGCTCGCGTTGAGATGAGTGACACTATCAATGAGCGCCTAATGCCGTATTTAAATGGTGAAAAACAACCAGAGATAAAACACACATGGATGGGGTTTTTCGGTAACTTTGGTTTTATGGGTGGACGAGCAGAAGACGCTGATAATATCAAAGATATTGTTAATTTGATTAATCGTGAAATATTGCGTGGGTTTCCCGACACGATTGCTTTTGCCTCTCAATCTCAACTATTTGGTAACCTCGGTGGTGGCCGTCGTATTGACATCGATATTCAAGGTAACGATGTTGAGCAACTGCTTACCGCTGCACGAGTTGGTTTCGGTGCTGTCAGTGAAGCACTTCCCGGCGCGCAAATTAGACCAACCCCTGGGTTAACGTTAGCCGAGCCTGAGCTGCGCATGATACCTAATGAAAGGAGAATGGCCGAGGCTGGTTGGACGCGCCAGCAAGTTGCTGCTGTTTCTCGTGCACTTGGCACGGGATTATATGTGGGTGAGTTTTTTAATGGTCAACGACGATTAAACGTGTTCTTGCGCGCAACTGATTGGGAGTCACCCGAGGAGCTGCAAGCGATTCCGTTATATACCCCTGAAGCAGGGGTGCAACCAGTTAGCGAAATTGTTGATGTCGTGCGAACAGCTGGCCCAAGTTCGATTCGCCGTGTTGATCGCAAACGAACCATTACATTACAAGTGACCCCTCCAGACGACATTAGTTTGGAAGAAGCGATCGCAATGATACAAGAAAAGGCTGAACCAGCTATTCTAGCTCAATTACCGGAGAGTGGCGCTATCGCTTATCGAGGTACAGCTGAGGCATTAAGTGAAGCACTTGCTAGCATGAGCCAAAGCTTTATCTTAGCGCTCATCATTCTTTATTTATTAATGTCTGCACTATTTCGCTCGTTTAAAGATAGTTTACTAGTGGTGTTAACTATTCCGCTCGCAACCGTGGGTGGCATTGCGGTTCTACAAATCACCAACTTGATCATTTTCCAACCACTAGACCTTCTAACCATGATCGGGTTTATTATTTTGCTAGGTTTAGTCGTTAACAACGCGATCTTATTGGTCTATCAAACTCGCGTCGGTGAAAGTGAGGGTTTATCAAGACACGATGCCGTTGAGCAAGCCGTTCGATTAAGACTACGCCCAATATTGATGAGCACCTTAACCAGCATCTGCGGTATGTTGCCCCTACTTCTGATCCCTGGTGCAGGAGCAGAGCTATATCGTGGGATTGCTGCCGTGATCGTTGGTGGTATGAGTGTCAGCACAGTATTTACCTTAATTTTCTTACCGAGTTTACTGCAAATGGGCAAGAAAGATGCTTCAGTCAAAGCCGGTGATTTTGCGATTGCAAAATAGCGTCTAAAGTGAAATACCCCCTAACGAATAAAGCCGCTAGCACCTTAATGCTAGCGGCTTTTTTAATGTCAGTAAAACGTTCTGGTTATATGGGTTTGACCAACACTTTTGAGTTGCGCTGATAGTTGTACATATTTTTTTTACCTTCAGGGAGCGCATCCAAAGACGACTCGAAAAAACCTTGCTCTCTAAACCAATGCCCACTCACCGTTGTTAAGACAAAGATCGACGATAATCCCATTGATTTAGCGTTCATCGCTAAAGTTTCAATTAATCTTTCACCTCGACTTCCTTTTCGATAATCGGGATGAATTGCAACACACGCGACTTCACCACTGCCTGCTTCTGGGTAGGGATATAACGCTGCGCACGCGATAATAGCATCTTCTTTTTTAATCACAGTAAAACGCTCTATCTCAATTTCTAGCAGCTCCCGAGAGCGTTTAACAAGGATCCCCTCTTCCTCTAATGGTGCGATAAGTTCGAGGATCCCACCAACATCATCAATTGATGCCGTCAGCACTTGCTCTTTGTGATCTTTTGCAATCAAAGTTCCTGCGCCATCTCGAGTAAATAACTCTTGTAACAAGGCACTGTCACTGCGATAACTAATGCAATGACATCGTTCTACCCCTTGCTCGCCGCTTTCTATAATTGCTTTCAATAACAATTGCCTTAGGTAGCAGTCATTCTCATTAACTAAACTCTTAACCCGCCGGACGCTGCAACTTCTAATTAATTGACCATTTTCATCTGTTAAACCATCCTGCTCAGTAAAGGTGATCAGTTTATCGGCTTGCAACGCGATAGCTGTCTGCGTGGCGACATCTTCTAGCGCCAAATTGAAGACTTCGCCTGTGGTTGAATAACCTATTGGTGAAAGTAAGACAATCGCACCGTGATCGAGTTGCATATTAATCGCCTGCGTATCGACGCGGCGCACATTGCCGGTATACTTAAAGTCAATACCATCGCGAACACCGATAGGTTTAGCGATAACAAAATTCCCCGTACTGACTCGAATTTGTGACCCGTGCATCGGAGAATTTGCTAACCCCATTGTCAACAAGGCTTCAATATGGAGACGTAATGATCCTGTCGCATCTTTTACCGCTACCAGAGTTTCTGCATCAGTAATTCGAACATGCTTTTCAATGTGACGCTCGATACCCTGTTGCGCTAAACGCTCTTCTATTTGAGGCCTCGCACCATGCACTAGCACCAATTTGACGCCAAGGCTTCTTAATAGGGCAATATCGTGAATGATATTGGCAAAGTTATGATCAAGCACGGCTTCACCACCAAACATCAACACCATGGTTTTTCCACGATGGGCATTAATGTAGGGCGCCGCATTTCTGAACCATTTAACGTTATCTTGATCGGTTGCAACCGTTGGTAAATTACTCATCTGCTACTTCGTTCTGTACTAACTGATACAACAAGGCGACTTCATCTTCAGGCGATTTACCCGGCGCAAGTTCGCTATCTTCGATAATATTGGCTGCCAATTGCGTTTTATCGATTTCAACAAAGCCTAACGTTTGAAAATATTCAGGCAAATAGGTCAAGACGATGACTTGCTGCAACGCCATTTGATGGGCAAATTCTAGCAAATACTGTACTAATGCCTTCCCTTGCCCCTGATGCTGAGCATGCGATGCCACCGCCAGTGAGCGGATTTCAGCAAGACCTGTTTGATAGATATATAAAGAAGCGCAGCCAACAACTTCACCATCGAGCTCAGCGACAACAAAATTTTGTATATCATGAATAATATTGTCACGTGAGCGATGGAGTATTTCTCCTTGCTCAGCCCAATAGTTGGTCAAGCTCAAAATATTATCAACGTCAGTCATTTTCGCATGACGAACGGACATTGCAGCAGCCCGTTGCGCATTCAAACGTTGCTTAACTTGTTTAAGTGCCACATTAATTTGCGCTTTACCGGGTGCACCCACGACCTGAGCATTCAGTAAATCTTTGTTACCGGCAATCGCTTTATCTACTTGCGCTCTTGATGTTCCACCTAAAGCCTCACGCTTATCCAATGTCGATTCGATCGAAAGGTGCTGGTAGACATCTTTATCTATTTTTTCACTAAACGCCTGCAACTGCGTTAAGGTTAAGTCCTCTAATGGACAACCTTTATCAATCGCTGATAGCACCACTTCACCGACGATATGGTGAGCTTCCCTAAACGGGACATCCTTACTGACGAGGTAGTCGGCAAGTTCAGTTGCATTAGCGTAGCCTTGCTGCGCTGCCGCTAAGGTTCTCGAACGATTAACCTTAAGCCCTTGCACCACCAGTACCGCCATTTCCATACATTCTTGCCAAGTATCTAACGCATCAAAGAGCCCTTCTTTGTCTTCTTGCATATCTTTGTTGTATGCCAAAGGAAGCGCTTTCATGGTCATTAACATACTCATCAATGCGCCGCTTACCCGTCCGGCTTTACCACGGATTAATTCACAGGCATCAGGGTTTTTCTTCTGCGGCATTAATGATGAGCCTGAGCTGACCAAGTCACTCATCTCAACAAAACCGGCTTCGCCAGAGTTATAAAAAATTAAATCTTCAGCAAAACGAGACATATGCATCATAGAAATGCTGGCACAAGAAAGTAACTCAATCACATGATCACGATCGGAGACAGCATCTAGACTGTTCATCGTTGCGCTTCTAAAACCAAGCTGATGTGCAAGTGCTTGTCTGTCAATAGGATACGCAGTGCCAGCTAAGGCGCCCGACCCAAGTGGAGAAACGTCTAAACGATAAATAGCATCATTTAATCGATCGATATCGCGGTTAAACATTTCTACGTATGCCAAACACCAATGACCAAATGTCACTGGTTGTGCTCGCTGAAGATGCGTATAACCGGGTAAAACAGTATTTCGTTCTTGCTCCGCTAGGTGAGTAAGCGCTTGCTGAAGGTTCACTAGGGCAATAAGAATATTACCGCCAGACTCTTTACACCATAACTTCAAGTCTGTTGCTACTTGATCGTTTCGACTGCGCCCAGTATGTAATTTTTTGCCTAAATCACCAGTTTTCTCTATTAGCTGTAACTCTACCCAGCTATGAATATCTTCGGCATCGGAAGAGTGTATTTGTTCAGGATTTTGCTCAACCGAAACTTTTAGCTCAGTTAGTGCCTGTTCAAGGGTTGCAAGCTCTTGCGCTGACAATACGCCAACCTGATGCAAAGCACCAGCCCATGCTATTGAGCCAACGATATCTTGCACTGCCATTCGATAGTCAATAGGTAAAGAGTCATTAAACTTCTTAAACTGCGCACTTGCTTGCTCTTTAAATCGACCGCCCCATAACGCCATACTAGTTCTCCTGATTTGCTTTGGCTAATGCGTTAATTCTGCTTGAAAGACTGAATAAGCGAATGAAGCCCTCGGCATGTTTTTGATCGTAAACGTCATCAGCACCAAAAGTTGCAAATGCTTCTGAGTATAGGCTATTCGGTGAGCGACGCTGAGTTACGGTTGCCATTCCCTTATAAAGTTTAACGACAACATCACCAGTAACTTGCTCTGCGAAACTTGCAGCGCCAGCTAATTGCGCCTTGGCAAGCGGTGTAAACCAACGACCATCATAAATAACATGAGAAAACTGATGACCAATAGATTCACGATATTTTAAGGATTCTTTGTCAAGAATTAAGCTTTCCAACCCTTTATACGCTGCCATTAAAACAGTACCGCCTGGTGTTTCATAACACCCTCTAGACTTCATTCCCACTAAGCGGTTTTCGACAATATCAATACGTCCTACACCATGTTGTGCTGCTTTATCATTAAGGTACATCAGTGCGTTATAAGCTGACATTGCTTCGCCATCAACAGCAACTAGCTCGCCTTTGTCAAAACTTAAGGTCACTCGCTCCGCTTGATCAGGAGCATCTTGTGGATCCACCGTCATTGTCCATACTTCTTTGGATGGCTCACACCAAGGGTCTTCTAACTCGCCTCCTTCGTGAGAGATGTGCCATGCATTAGCATCACGACTGTAAATTTTAGTGAGTGATGCAGAACATGGGATGTTGCGCTCTGCAAGGTATGCAAGTAAATCTTCCCTTGAAACCATGTCCCACTCTCGCCAAGGAGCAATAACGGTAAGCTCTGGCGCCAATGCAGCAAAACATGACTCAAAGCGAACTTGATCATTACCTTTACCAGTGCAACCGTGACATAAAGCGTCTGCCCCCAATTTCAATGCCAGCTCAACGTGAGCTTTAGCTATAACAGGACGTGCCATCGACGTACCTAAAAGGTATTGCCCCTCATAAACAGCACCTGTTTTCAAGATCGGGTAAATATACTCTTTAACGAACGCTTCTTTTAGATCAACAACGTGACACTCGGAGGCGCCGGAGGCCAGTGCTTTCTCCTCAATACCGACGAGCTCTTCTTCACCTTGACCTACGTCAGCGCAAAAGGCGATCACTTCACAACCATCGTAATTCTCTTTTAACCAAGGAATAATTGCTGAAGTATCTAACCCTCCGGAGTAGGCCAAAACGACTTTTTTAACGGTTTTTTTTGCTGCTAATGCCATGATAAATTCCTAAATATTCTATAAACTAATTAATTAACTGAGTAAGCTGACAAGGACGGCGTTTTGCGCCCACATTCTGTTTTCTGCTTGCTCGAACACTACTGCCATTTCACTGTCAAATAACTCAGTAGTAATTTCTTGTTCTAAATGCGCCGGCTGACAATGCATGACGTATTTTGCGCCGGTTTGCGCCATCAATTGATGGTTGACTTGAAAAGGCATAAAAGTGGCTGCGATATCTTTTAAAGTAGCGTCAGAACCCATTGAAAGCCATGTATCTGTGTAAATAACGTCTTGCTGTTTGAGTTGTTTTATATCATCAAGTATTGATAAAGAGGCACCAGATTGCTGAGCAAAAGCTTTTGCTTTGGCAATCATAGATTGGTCTGGACCATATCCTTGAGGGCACACTAAGGTAAAGTTGACCCCTAAAATAGCGGCCATCAGCATCAGCGAGTTAGAGACATTATTGCCGTCACCAACATAGGCAAAGTTAAGGTTTTCAAGCGATGTAAAATGCTCTGATAAGGTCACAAAATCCGCTAGAGCTTGGCAGGGATGAAACTTATCACAAAGTGCATTAATCACGGGTACACTGGCGTGCTCCGCCAAGGCTTTAATAGCATCATGATGAAAAACTCGAGCAACTATAGCATCTGCATAACAAGAAAGGTTTTTAGCATAGTCGCTAATACGCTCTCTTTCGCCAAGCTTGCCATTTTGTTGTCCAAGGTAGAGTGCATGACCGCCAAGTTTGTTAATACCAACATCAAAACTAACATGAGTTCTTAACGAAGGCTTTTCAAATAACATAACTACCGACTTACCCGCTAATGCTTTAGCATAGTCATTAGGGTGTGATTTTATCGTTTTAGCCAGCTCAATTAACGATAAAAGCTGTGCTTGACCGAATTGATCATCAGCCAAAAAATGTACGAAAGACATAATTAATCCTGTTCGAAATTTAAATGGTAATAAACTTAAAGTGTTGGCTGGATGCGGGTGCCTACATGAGCGCCGTTGAGCAAAAGCGTAATTTGCTCTGGAGCTTGCCAGCTAGCAACCGCGATGCTTCGTCGTAATTGATTAGCAGCCTTAAATGCTGCGTTAACTTTTGCTTGCATACCACCAGCAATGATCCCTTGCTCGATCATCGCTTGTGCATGAGGTTGACTTAAACTCTCGATATAATTGCCGTTACCATCTTTGACACCGTTAACGTCAGTTAACAGTAATAAATCTGCATTTAATAATTGACAAACTACCACGGCAGCATCATCAGCATTAACATTGACTAACTGCCCATCAGCCAGACTACCAATCGAAGAAATAACAGGTAAAAATCCACTTTTAAGCAAATTATCGAGCAATGTACTGCTATTTGGCTCTGGAACGCCAACACAACCTAAGTCCAGTGGATGCGGTTGGCAGTTAACCATTGCACCGTCACTTAACGATACACCAACGGCAGTCAAATTTTGGTTATTAGCCATAGCAACAATATGCTTATTTACGGTACCGGCAAGCGCACCAGCGATAACGCCAATTTGCTCTTTGGGTGTGACTCGCAAACCAGCCTTCTTCGTCGTAGTGAAGCCTGCTAGAGCAAGGTGCTCATCAACAACACATCCGCCACCGTGAACCAAAACAACGTTTTGTTCCGTTAGGTTTGCAATTACCGACAGTAACGCTGTTAACGCTGACGAATCTTCAAGAATTGCGCCACCTATTTTTATGACTAACGGCTTACTCATAAAGCGCCCCCTGAATCAATCCGAAATGACTAGGTAATCCCAGCGAAATGTTGGCACATTGAATCGCTTGCGCTGCTGCCCCTTTCAATAAATTATCGATAGCGCAACTAACCACCAGTACTTGCTGATTTTGATCAAACTGCCAATGTAAATCAGCAAATGGCGTGGTCGCGACATTATCGACTTTTGGCCATTGAGCTGTTAAACGAACCAGAGGCTTATTTTCATAAGCATCTAGATAGGCCTGATTAACCATTTCAGTGGTTGTTGATGGCTTTAATTTAAGTGTGATCGTACACAGAAGGCCTCTTTTATATGGGGCTAGGTGCGGGTTAAAAATAACAGGACTACCTGCCTGCTGGCTAATTTCAGGTTGGTGTCTATGCTGCAAGATATTGTAAGGTGCCAAACTCACTTCATTGAAGCTTGTTGCTAAAGATGCTTTTCGACCGGCACCACTTACACCACTTACGCCATTTATCACAATTAAGCTATTAATATCGTTTAGGTCTTGCGTTAAAACGGGCAATAGCGCTAAAAGACTTGCTGTTGGGTAGCAACCAGGTACAGCCACCAATGAAGTATTGGCAATGTTAGTCTGATACCACTCTGCCAAACCATATTGCGCTGTCGTCAATAAATCACTCTGCTTGTGATTAAAACCATAATACTGAGGGTAGAGGTGCACATCCTTTAAACGGAAACCTCCAGATAAATCAAAAACTTTAACCCCAGCGGCTACAAATTTTGGCGCCCACTCAACACTCGTTTCATGTGGTGTCGCTAAAAATACGGCATCAAGATGCGCCGCGGCCTGTGAAAGCCATTGTTCAGTTAGTGCTTTTAATGAGGTATCACATATACCCAGATACTTAGGATATAAGCTCGAAAAGCTTTGCCCCAATGCATCACTGCTTTCTGACACCACTAGGTCGACTAGCGACATTTGTGGGTGTTGGCATAGCAAAGCAACTAGCTCGGCACCAACATAGCCACTTGCACCAACCACTGCAACTTTCATCAAAACCTCATAATTGCAATTCTATTCACCCTTACTGCCTAAGGTGAACGTTAAAACCAAACACCGAGATAAATCTTCGATATAACCAGATTAACCGTAGTTAAATAAATAAGTATTGAAGCTGAACAACAACTCAATTAATCTTGTCTATACTTCAACAACGGCGAAAATACCACCTAATGGGTAGATATGCAACTATTTAGCATAATTATTTTATAAAAAATGAAAAATTTACCAGGCTTTAAAGAAGCATTGACACAATTAATTGCACAACCTTCGATCAGTTCGGCATTACCCAATTGGGACCAAGGCAATTTGTCTACTATTCAATTACTGGCCGCATGGTTTGAGCAACTCGGATTTACCATCAACATTCATAGCGTTCCTCATTCTCGAAATAAATATAACTTGTTGGCAAAATTAGGTGATGGTGACGGCGGTTTATTGTTAGCTGGGCACAGTGATACCGTTCCTTACGATGAACAACGATGGCAAAGCGATCCCTTTCAGGTGAAAGACGCTGATGATAAGTTTTACGGCTTAGGTACCTGCGATATGAAAGGCTTTTTCGCCTTTATTTTGCAAGCTTGTAAGCAATTGCATAAGCAATCATTAAATAAACCACTCTATATACTGGCAACAGCAGATGAAGAAACGACCATGGCAGGTGCCCGTTTTTTTATGGAAAAGCAATGGATAAAACCTGATGTGGCGGTTATTGGGGAGCCAACCAATTTGGTGCCAGTTGTTATGCATAAAGGCCATATGTCACATAGAATCAAAGTACAAGGTCAGTCGGGGCATTCAAGTCAGCCAGATCTAGGTGTCAATGCTATTGAGATTATGTATCAAGTACTCAATGCGTTGCTCGAACTTAAAGAAAAATTAGCATTACATTATACCAACCAAGCATTTGCTGTCCCCATGCCTACCCTGAACCTAGGTGCTATTAGTGGCGGTGACAATGCCAATCGCATTTGTGGTTATTGTCACTTAGATATCGATATGCGCGCATTGCCAGGACTTAAAGACGAAGAGCTAATTACTTGGTTAACCGAAGCGCTAATGCCAATTCAGCAAAAATTTCCTGAGCGGATCAGTATCGAAGAATTACACCCAAGCTCGCCGAGTTTTGAGCAAGATAAGGCAAGTGAATTAGTACGCTTTGCTGAAAAGATATCCGAACATTCATGTTGTGCTGTGAATTATGCAACTGAAGCCCCGTTTATTCAGCAACTTGGTTGTCAAACAATTGTTATGGGGCCAGGTTCAATCGATCAAGCCCATCAACCCAATGAATTTTTGGCGTATAATCAAATTGAGAAAACAGAGCTGATGCTGGTTCAGTTAATCAACAAATATTGCATGTAAGGGATGAACTTCTGTTACTTATTGCTCTTGTTCCATAGCTTTTGATTATCTTTGATCGTGAAGTAATCACCGGCATGCCAATACCTTGGCAATAAGTCGAGCTTTTTACGCTCTTGATAATTAGAAGCCAAGAGCTCTAAAATCTCATTTAAGCGCTCTTTACTGATAGTGGCAAAATCTTTTGCCACATCAACATTGTATAGGTTCTTATCTTTTTCAATAATGATATCTTGGCCAAAGCCGATAAAAGTGAGATGTCGTGTCGCTGTTCGGCAGATTGGCTGTTCACCATCCTCTGGGTAAAGTTGGGTAACTATAGCGTACTCGTAGCGATCACTTTTCTCACCATCTTTGTCTGTAGGGATATAAGTCACCCCAAATCCTTGAGGGAAGTCACCCGTTATTTTATATAACGCATCAACAACCAACTGACTGCAATTACCTTTATCAGCATTTTGATTAAGCGCTTGATATACCTTAGGTAAAAGCTTGTAGCTATAACTCGCCTTGGTGGATAAAATTATCGACGTGTAAATTTGAGGCACTTTCAATAGATTACCAATCCCTTGTTTTGGGGTAATCGAGCCTTTTAATAACTGTTTAATAAAAACGAGTTTTTGATGCTCAGCAATATTAAATTTATCTCGCTCTTCTTTGGAATTCCCGACATAGATAGGCGCGCCAATACCATCAACCAAAAACTTGACCGTTTCACGAAAGTTAATTTGTAGTAGCGCCTTTCGCTCTTCAACGGGTAAAGTACGATGAATATCAAGCTTACCATCAGCGCCTGTTAATATTTTTTGCGCATCGGGATGATAATTGCCGATATCCTGAATAATGGCCGCCATTAAAATTGGAACTTTTATTCGGTCAATAACTGACTCGAACGCCTCTTTATCATTTGCAGCAAGCACTTCATAATCGCCTACCGATAACTCAGCTAAGCTATCTTTTAGATACGGGTGTTCAAGTACAGAGGATTGGTCGAGGTATAACCGATCAAATAGGCGTAAACACAAAATCCCTTTATAAAGCGATTTGTGGCGCTCATTAACTTCAGCGACTTTTTTACCTTCGGTTGGACTGATCAGCTGAATGGTGCCGAGAAATTGTGCCGATTTGCGACTAGTTTCTTCAAACGTTGCGCCCTCAGTTAACGAGAGCACCTCTTCACAGACTTCAAACAAATACTTATAACGCTCATTACTTTCATAACGTAGCTCTTGTTTAAAGTCTCTCAATTCTCTTTCAACGCGCTTAATTGCCGTTTTGTTTTCTTCGGCATTTTCCTTTAACGTGGCAATTTTAGATTTGTAGTTATCAATTTGCTGCTGATTTTCCGCCTGTAACTCGAAAAATGCAATGGCACGCTCTAGTAAAGAGTCTTTTAATATACTGCGGCCATACAGCTTATTTAAAAGCTGTTTGACCTTAGTAGTAAAGTTAGTGTCACTGTAATTTTTCTTCGACATGAATAGGCGATTTCTTGTTCAGCATTATTGTTATCACCTTCTAATGCTAGTTAATAATTACAGAACACTCAAGCACTTAATTTCTTTATCGATCAAAGTACTTAATCCTAAGGCTATGCGCCTTTTAGTTTTACTTGACGCGTTCTTCCTGATAATTGTTTGCAAATATGCACAAGATCTGAGTGCAATCCACCTGCGGTGACATCTCGTCCAGCACCTGGCCCTCTAATAACCAGTGGGTTATCTCCATACCATTGACTATGTATTTTAAAGATATTGTCTCCAGGAGAAATATTGGCAAACGCATCATCCTGACCAATCGCTTCGATACCAACGCTCGCCTTAATTCCTCGCTCACTGACCGATAAGCGCGCGATATAACGCATGCACGCTTGCTCTGCAACAACGTGTTCAAGCTTTGACTGAAAATCATCATCCAATTTAGTTACGCTATTTAAAAACTCTGCTTTTGATAGTTCAGCTAAAGCCTTAGGAACAAGGTTTTGACAACTAATATCTTCTAAAGATAATTCAAAGCCAGCGGTACGAGCCAAAATTAATAACTTACGTTGAACGTCTCGTCCCGATAAATCTTCTCGTGGATCTGGCTCTGTTAACCCTTGCTCAAGTGCCTGTAGCAATAACTGACTAAAGGGTTTTTCACCCGTATAGGTCTCAAAAAGCCAAGATAACGTGCCAGAAAAGATGCCTGATATTTCGGTAATTTTATCTCCACTATCCAGTAAATCTTTAATCGCGTAATTAATCGGTAGGCCAGCGCCAACCGTCGTATTGCCTAACCAAATACTTTTACTTTTATCCGCCGTTTCAACTAATGCTTGATATGTTGAAACCGGAGAAGAAGCCGCCCACTTATTTGCGCCAATAACGTGAATACCTTGCTCAAAAAACCGCAAGTAAAGCTCACTAAACGTTTCACTAGGAGTGATATCTACGACAACCAATTCATCATAAGGGTGATGGGACAACCAATCTAATAACTGTTCATTATCATAGCTTTGCGCATACTGATTAAATTGTTCCATTGCTTCTGAGGCATCGATGCCATCATTATTGATTAACGCTTGCTTAGAAGTTACCAATCCAACAAGGTGAAGATTTTCAAGTTCATGTACTCGATTGAGTTGCTCAGGCAGCAACTCTAAGAAGCGAGTCCCGATATTACCTAAACCAACAACCACTAGCCCTATATGACGGGCATCTTTAGTCATATCATGATGAACATTATTGAGCAGTTCTACGGTACAGTTAAGCGGTAAAATTGCAATATAACTATGTTTACTTTTAGACTTAACAAATTCGATGACCTTGCTGTGACGTAAAGAACGTTTAAAGCGCGCTCTAATATCGCCGTGCTCTGTCACTTTATGACCTACTGTTGCCATAATTGATGCTGGGATAAATGCCACTTCAGTATCGTGACTTGCTAGCCATTGACTAACAGATTTTTGTTGCTCTTGATGAATAACAATAAAGCCTTTATCAACATCATAAGTGATAGCATTAAACTCTTGTGCCGCTTTAAGGCCACTATCACCAAGAAAGCTGTCACTTCGCGCAAGCAATAAATCATTCAAATAAGTTACCGACAATTCTTGTTTTGCTATCTGACCAAAAGATCCGATTTCTGTACCACTGATATTAGGTGCATAACTACTTGCGACATGTAGATGTGTAGCGTGATTAGTCAACGGCTTAAGAGTTTTAGCGTGTAGAACCGGGTTTCCTAAGCGTCCCAATTCTTTAGCTACACCATTGGGTAAGCGATGAAGTTTTCTCGAATGTGGAACAACACGAGGATCAGCACTGTAAATACCATCAACATCTGTCCATAAAGTGACATTATTGGCGCCAACTAACGCTGCCATAATCGTTGCCGAATAATCACTGCCATTTCGCCCTAGCGTTTTAGTTAAGCCTTGACTATCACGGCTGATGTAACCCGTAACGACTGTGAGCTTACCGTCAGCTCTCAAGCTCTTAAGGTTTGTTTCACTGATATCATAAAGTACCTGACAGTCTCGCTCATTATCGATAACAAGGAAATCTCGCGCATCTATAAATGCACTGGGACAAACACGCTCATTGAGAACGGCAGACATCAATCTCGCAGACCAAAGCTCACCAAACGCTAGAAAGTCGTTAGTATAGCTGCCAAAGCCTTCTTTAATCCATTGACGAACCAATAAGAGATCATCACGCAAATATTGACATAATCGTGCCGCACTTGACTTATTAAGTAAGGAATTGATTAACGCCGCTTGGTTACTTTCGAGCATGGCAAGTGACTGTTCAAGTCCGTCATCATTTGTTTCAATTAAGGGTAAAATATCAAACAATTCATCCGTTGTGTCGCCATTAGCGGAGACAACCACGACATCATTTAATTGACAGTGTTGCTGAATAATACCAACGACCCGTTCAATACAAGTTTTATCCGCTAAACTGCTACCACCAAATTTATGAACATTGACGGCTTGCTTAGCCAATTGATTATTGTCAGCACTTAATGCGACAACATTTGCTGCTTGTTCCATACGATACTTACACTTAACTTTAATTAATTTAACTGACTAGCGACCAAAGCATTGTTGAGATCATTAATAATATCACCAATGTCTTCAATACCCACAGAAATTCGTACTAACGATTGCGTGATCCCTGCTTCTATTTGGGCGCTGAGTTCCATGCCTGCGTGTGTCATTGTTGAAGGATGACTGATCAAACTTTCTACACCGCCTAGCGATTGTGCTAAGGTAAACAGCTCGACATGATCGAACAATTTTTTAACCGCTTCTAATCCACCTTTCACTTCAAAACTCATCATTGCACCTGCACTTTCCTGCTGTTTTCTTGCAACATCGGCATTGGGATGATGTTCAAAGCCAGGGTAATAAACAGTATCAATTGCTGGATGTTGATATAGAAACGAAGCAACGGCATCCGCATTTTCTTGGTGCTGCTTCATTCTAACGGGTAGCGTTTTTAATCCTCTTAAAGCCAGATAACTATCAAATGCAGAGCCAGTTATACCAATACAGTTTGCCCACCACGCTAACTCTTCACCTAATTCTTGAGTTTTGGTTACTAAGACACCGCCGACAACATCGCTATGACCATTAATAAATTTGGTGGTTGAGTGAAACACGATATCAGCTCCTAACGCCAGTGGTTGCTGTAAAATAGGCGATAAGAAAGTATTATCAACTGCTACCAAAGCACCTGCTTGAAGACTTAGTTGGGTAACTTTTTCAATATCAACGATGCGCAATAACGGATTACTGGGTGTTTCAACTAGCACTAATTTAGGTGATTGTGCTAAAGCCTTTGCAAGTGCATCATCATCGTTTTGATCAACAACAATCAGCTTAAACTGTCCGCGTTTTGCTAAATGCGTAAATAATCGATAGCTACCACCATAACAATCATGAGGAATAACGACAGAATCTTCCGTCGTTAACAACTGACAAATAAGATGCACAGCTGACATACCAGTGCTAGTGACAATCCCCAACGCTCCACCTTCGAGATCAGCAATGGCTTGCCCAAAAGTTGCTCTTGTCGGATTACCGGTACGAGAATAATCAAATTGACGTTTATTGTTAAAACCCTTTAAGGAATAAGTACTTGATAGGTGAATAGGAGCAACGACAGCGCCATGATGTTGATCACTATTGATACCTGCACGCACCGCAATGGTTGCATTTTTCTTTTCAGACATAACCGTACCTAAAGCCTTTTTTCTAAATAGATGTTTGGACGTCTATAACTCTAAACGTTTTAAATTTCACGGTCAAGAAGTTTTAGACATCTAAACTTCTACACATATATAGTTGACTACCGCCCAACAAACAGTAGAATCATAGCTTGTAACTGTTACCAATTACAGCGATCAAGCATAGTCAGTTGCTCTTATCACTTAACAACATACAATAAAGATAAACAACCCAGAGGTAATTTCATGGCAAAGTGGAATGGCGAGTACATTAACCCTTATGCGGAACATGGGAAAAAAAGTGAACAAGTAAAAAAGATCACCGTTTCAATTCCCTTACGTGTATTAAAGGTTTTAACGGATGAGCGTACTCGAAGACAAGTTAACAATTTACGTCATGCCACTAATAGTGAACTGCTATGTGAAGCATTCTTACACGCATTTACCGGTCAACCTTTACCTGATGATGCAGATCTTGCCAAAGATAACAACGAGAAGCTCCCCGCTAGTGTCAGAAAAGTGCTAGAGGAAAAAGGCATTACCGATTTTTCACGCTACAGTGATGACGACTAGCGATTCAATCTGATTTAAACAAAAAGCCAGTAACTGATAAAGTTACTGGCTTTTTTATGGCAATAGCGTTTATAACATATAGTCTTTAGGCAACTCTAAACCAGCAACCCCTGACTCTACTGCAGCCATCGCGACAGCGCGGGCAACACGAGCGCATAATCGTGTATCCATTGGCTTTGGAATAATGTAGTCTTTACCAAATTCTAATGCTTTATCACCGGAAGCTGCCAGTACTTCTTCAGGCACAGGTTCCTTTGCTAATTCTCTGATTGCATGAACACAAGCAACCTTCATCTCATCATTAATCGTTCTTGCTCGCACATCTAATGCGCCACGAAAGATAAAAGGAAAACACAGTACATTGTTCACTTGATTTGGATAGTCAGAACGCCCAGTGGCGATAATAACATCATCACGTGTCGCCAATGCTAACTCTGGCTTAATTTCAGGATCTGGATTTGAACAGGCAAAAATAACCGGGTTATTCGCCATTAATTTAACATGTTCAGCACCCAATACATCGGGCCCTGAAACACCAACAAATACATCAGCGCCATCAATCACATCTTCAAGCGTACGTTTATCGGTGTTATTGGCAAATAAACGCTTATATTCATTCAAGTCATCGCGACGTGTGTGAATTACACCTTTGGTATCTAGCATGTAAATCTTTTCACGTTGTGCACCACATTTTATTAGTAACTCCATACATGCGATCGCAGCCGCCCCTGCGCCCATACAAACAATGTTTGCGTGACGTAAGTGCTTGCCTTGTATTTCCAACGCATTGATCATTCCAGCGGCGGTGACAATTGCAGTACCGTGTTGATCATCATGAAAAATCGGTACTTTACAGCGTTCTATTAGCGCTTTTTCGATGACAAAACACTCTGGTGCCTTAATATCTTCTAAATTGATACCACCAAAGGTATCAGCAATATTCGCCACTGTGTCGATAAAATCTTCAA
The DNA here is from genome assembly GCF_053485795.1 of Thalassotalea ganghwensis. Lineage (NCBI taxonomy): Bacteria > Pseudomonadati > Pseudomonadota > Gammaproteobacteria > Alteromonadales > Colwelliaceae > Thalassotalea > Thalassotalea ganghwensis. Next base: position 869 of record NZ_JBQRUM010000013.1, on the reverse strand, counting down.
CGGTTTTATGTTTAACTTCGATATCAAACGAGTTAATGCCAGCAAAACGTTTGAACAAGAGCGCCTTACCTTCCATTACCGGTTTAGCAGCCATAGGACCTAAATTACCTAATCCTAATATCGCTGTTCCATTAGTGATAACCGCCACCGTGTTGCCTTTGCCTGTGTACTTATAAACATCTTCAGGGTTTTCGGCGATTGCTCTAACCGGTTCAGCAACACCTGGACTGTATGCGAGCGCTAAATCTTTGCTCGTTTCTGCAGGTGTTGTTAGCTCAACACTGATTTTACCTGGAGTAGGCAGTGCATGATAATCTAAAGCTTGTTGACGTAAGTCGGCCATGGGGTGTTCCTAAATGCGTTGAATAATTGTAATACCTGAACAAGTACTGTTAACTTTTATTGTTTTTATTATTTATATGGTATTGCATATCACTTGATACAATCAATAGGGTTTTTATATAAAAAATCGCTACAGGCTATAATATACGGGACTATCAACAGTCCCTATTTAAAAATAACATAGCTAATATAAGCGATATTTATGCGATTAAAACTAGCATTTATTAGCTTTCATTAATAAAAATCAGGCTAAACACGTTCAAAACAAGTTTAGCGATTTTCGTTAATTTGCGGCAATATTGTTCAATAATTCAGCTAACATGCCGCCAACAGCGTTAAACTCACGATCTCTATTGAAGAACTTATTTGCATAACTATGCAAATAAAAAAGCCAGCATAACGCTTAATGCCAGTCAGTTAACAACTGACTGGCATTTTTTCTTGGGATATTTGCTAGGTTTTGGTTTAACGCATCTTGGATACGCTCGCTCTCGCTTCATCGGTAAGATGTGGTGCTCTACTTGAGC
>NZ_JBQRUM010000012.1:0-128843 GCF_053485795.1 Thalassotalea ganghwensis | reverse complement strand
GCTATAACTTGCTCAGATATCAGATGGTGAAAATGGCACAAACAAAGCCCGGGATATATGCAAAACATCTTAGCTTTACAACTTGCGCAATAAGTATTATCAACTTAATTCAAACGATGTTTATAGAAAATGCTGGGCGGATCCCAAAGTCAATAGAGCAATTGCAAGCTCAAGTAGAGCACCACATCTTACCGATGAAACGAGAGCGAGCGTATCCAAGATGCGTTAAACCAAAACCTAGCAAATATCCCAAGAAAAATGCCAGTCAGTTGTTAACTGACTGGCATTAAGCATTACGCTGGCTCATTTATTCAATTTGACTCGCGTTATTGACGCTTCATCGAATCAAAAAATTCATTATTGGTTTTGGTCATTGCAAGCTTATCAATCATAAACTCCATCGCGTCAATTTCACCCATTTCATGGACAATCTTGCGCAAGATCCACATTTTTTGTAGTTCATCAGGTTTAGTTAATAGCTCTTCACGACGCGTACCACTGCGGTTAAAGTGAATAGCAGGGAAGACACGCTTCTCAGCAATCTTGCGTGATAAGTGTAATTCCATATTACCGGTGCCTTTAAACTCTTCGTAGATAACTTCATCCATCTTAGAGCCAGTTTCAACAAGTGCTGTCGCAATAATGGTTAAACTTCCACCTTCTTCAATGTTACGTGCCGCACCGAAGAAACGTTTCGGGCGATGCAATGCGTTAGCATCGACACCACCTGTTAAGATTTTACCTGATGAAGGTATAACGGTATTGTATGCACGTGCTAAACGCGTGATTGAATCGAGTAAAATAACCACGTCTTTCTTGTGCTCAACTAAGCGCTTAGCTTTTTCAATAACCATTTCTGCTACTTGAACGTGACGGTTTGCTGGCTCATCAAATGTTGATGCGACCACTTCACCCTTAACCAAGCGTTGCATTTCGGTTACTTCTTCTGGTCGCTCATCAATAAGTAATACCATTAATTCACATTCAGGGTGATTGTGGGCAATACTTTGTGCGATGTTTTGAAGTAATAAGGTTTTACCTGCTTTAGGTGGTGCAACGATTAAGCCACGTTGCCCCTTACCAATTGGAGAAGCTAAGTCTAAAACACGAGCGGTAATATCTTCAGTTGAACCATTGCCGCGTTCCATGGTTAGTCGACCATCAGGGTGAATCGGGGTCAAGTTTTCAAATAAAATCTTATTGCGAGAGTTTTCTGGTTTATCAAAATTAACTTCGTTAACTTTTAATAATGCAAAATAACGTTCACCATCTTTAGGAGGACGAATCTTACCTTGGATCGTATCACCAGTACGCATACTGAAACGACGAATTTGGCTTGGCGAAACATAAATATCATCAGGGCCTGCTAAGTAAGAAGAATCGGCAGAACGCAAAAAGCCAAAGCCATCTTGCAAAATTTCTAAAACGCCGCCGCCAAAAATATCTTCACCGCTTTTCGCGTGAGCTTTTAAGATAGCAAAAATAATGTCTTGTTTACGATTACGAGCCAAATGCTCAAGTTTCATCGTTTCAGCTAACTTAATAAGCTCGCTAATGGATTTTTGTTTTAATTCGGTAAGGTTCATAGTAAAGGTTCTTTAACTATTTTACGTTGTCATGCTAAGGCAATTAGCCCTGTTGTTGAACGAATAGAGTTGATAAAAGTGGAATGTTGTTTTCTTTCGATTTTTAAAGTTAGCATTAAAAATGGCATCCGTAAAGTCACGAAGACATTATTAATGCCACAAAAGTAAAAAGGTCCGTTGCAACGGACCTAATTCAAATTATACGTGACTGTCTAAAAACTCTTTTAATTGAGTTTTAGATAAAGCACCGACTTTGGTATCAACAACGGCACCATCTTTAAAAAGTAATAATGTTGGAATACCACGGATACCATATTTTGGTGGTGTATTGTCATTTTGATCGATATTTAGTTTACCGACAGTAACGCGACCATCATATTCTTCAGCAATATCATTTAACAGTGGCGCAATCATTTTACAAGGGCCACACCATTCTGCCCAAAAATCTACTAATACTGGGCCTGATGCAGATAAAACATCAGCTTCAAAGCTGTCATCTGTCAATTGAACAATCTTATCGCTCATTATAATCTCCAAAATAGTGGTGGCTTAACGCCAATTAACAAAATTATACCTGCATCAAATTCAATTACCAAGAGTATAAAAGATAATTTATTGCGCTAAATAAGAACAAAAATCAGTAAAAAGCTGACTTTTCTCGTTCAAATACTGATAATTGGTGATGATATCAAAAGATACTAATTTTTATTAACACCGTATAGTGTTAAGCTAGGCGCTATGAAAACACATTTAACTGATAAACAGTTCAGCGAACTTAATTTGGCCCCGCAAGTGGTTGCCGGATTAGATGCAATGGGCTTTAAAAACTGCACGACGATTCAAGCAAAGTCACTTCCTGTGCTCTTGGAAGGTAAAGATATTGCAGGGCAAGCACAAACAGGCGAAGGGAAAACAATTGCATTTTTAGCGGCAACATTTCATCACCTGTTGAAAAAGCCAACGTCGGAACATAACCAACCCAGAGCATTAATTATGGCGCCCACTCGGGAACTTGCCATACAGATCCATCGCGACGCAACGGAAATGGCAAAGTCTACAGGCTTACGCTTAGGCATTGTTTATGGCGGTGAAGGTTACGATTCACAACGTAATCAACTTGAGCAAGGTGTTGATATTCTTATTGGCACTTGTGGTCGTTTAATTGATTACTACAAACAAGGCGTCTATCAACTTAATAACATTGAAGTGGTTGTGCTTGATGAAGCCGATCGGATGTTTGATCTTGGTTTTATTAAAGATATTCGTTACATGTTCAGACGCATGCCGCCACCAAACGAACGGTTATCAATGCTATTTTCAGCGACGCTATCGTTTAGAGTCAAAGAACTTGCTTTTGAGCACATGAACGAGCCTGTTAGTGTTGAAGTTGCGCCAGAGCAAAAAACCAATGTTCGTATTACTGAAGAGCTATTCTATACGTCAAATGCCGATAAGATGGCATTATTACAAACCCTGATCGAAGAAGAGTGGCCGGATAAGGCTATTGTATTTGCCAACACAAAACACAGTTGTGAAAATGTGTTTTTGCATTTAGAAGCAGACAATATCCGAGTAGGACTATTAACTGGCGATGTACCACAGAAGAAACGCCTTAAAATACTGGAGCAATTCACTAAAGGCCATCTTGATATTCTCGTTGCCACCGATGTAGCAGCGCGAGGTCTTCATATTCCACAGGTAACCCACGTATTCAATTATGATTTACCTGACGATTGTGAAGATTACGTCCATCGCATTGGTAGAACAGGACGAGCAGGTGAAACAGGACATGCTATCAGCCTTGCCTGTGAAGAATACGTATTTAACTTGCCGGCCATTGAAGAATACATTGAGCATTCTTTGCCCGTCAGTAAATATGATCCTGATGCCTTATTAACCGACTTACCAAAGCCGAAGCCTAGACAGCGACGTCCTCGCCACCCACAAGGTGCCAAAGGTCGCGGTCGACCAGCAGCGAATCAGCGTCGTCACTAGCAGGAAACAACATGTCAGCTGTCACAAGCCATCAACTCTCGCCTTTATATGCGGTTATCGACCTTGGCTCAAATAGCTTTCATATGCTAATTACCCGACAACTTGCCGATAGTGTGCAAGTTGTCGATAAAGTAAAGCGCAAAGTTAGACTTGCTTCCGGCTTGGATGCCAGTAATACCTTAAGCGAAGATGCCATGGCAAGAGGGTTTGAATGCCTAAGTTTTTTTGCTGAACGCTTGCAAGATATACCCGTGACCAATATTCGCATTGTTGCCACCGCCACATTGAGGTTAGCCAAAAACCGCGATGAGTTTATTGCAAAAGCCAATAAAATTCTCGGACACAATATCACGCTACTTAGTGGGATAGACGAAGCCAAGAATATCTACCTTGGTGTTGCTCATACCAGTTGCTCTGCTCAAAAAAAACTGGTCTTGGATATTGGTGGTGCTAGTACAGAGCTTATTATCGGTGACGGCTTTTCTATTTGCCACGCCATCAGTCTTGATATGGGCTGTGTGACATTTACAAAGCAGTTTTTTTCGCAAGGTAAGCAAAGTTCATCCGCTTTTTCTGCGGCAATTTCAGCCGCAAAAACACTGTTGGCTCCACATGTTGATAAGTATAAAGTGTTAGGTTGGCAAAGCGTACTTGGCGGCTCTGGCACCATGCAAGCGCTAGCTGAAATTCTTTCTTTTGAGCGCAAACCCGCCATTATAACCCCTCAGTTTTTAGTGGAAATGCAACAAGCATTGATCAATTACCAATCAATAGAAAAGATTGATATTGGTGGTTTGAGCGATGAACGCATCCCTGTATTTGCCAGTGGCCTAACCATATTAATCGCTATCTTCGAAAGTCTCGCCATTGAAAAAATGCAACTCTCAAGTGGCGCATTACGTGAAGGATTGTTGTATGAAATGCTTCCCAACAGTCACCAAATAAAAATCCGCGAACGGACGGTAAATGGTTTGTGTGAAAAATTCCATATTGATCTCGACCACGCGAGCAGAGTGAGAAATCAAGCGAACTATTTACACCAAAGTGTTTCATCTAACTGGCAGCTCAACGATGATAATCACCAGCAATTACTCAATACCGCAGCAACATTGCATGAAATTGGTTTACTGGTAGAGTTTAAGCGTCATCAACAGCATGGCGCATATTTAATTAATAACGCTGATATGCCTGGCTTTGAACCAGAAGAACGACAGTTTATTGCCATGTTAGTTGAGCTTTATAAAGGAGACATAGCTCCCGATCTCTTGGAGCAGCTCTCTATTGTCGATGCACAACTTGCTAGCTACTATCTATGTATTTTAAGGTTAGCGGTTATTTTGTGCCGAAGAAGAAAAGATGACGTATTACCAAGCTATCAAGTAACGATAGAACAAAACAACCTTCGACTGTGCCTAGCAAAACAATGGCTTGATCATCATCCACTGATTGCCGATGAATTAAGCCAAGAAAATCAACAACTCAAAAAAGTAGGCCTTTCACTAAGCATTTGTAGTAATCACTAAAGCATGCGCTAATTAAGTTTGATCGCGCGCGTGGTTCTTACCGACCAGACATTGACCGCCACCACTAATGCGCCGCCAACCACCATTAATAATGTCAAGCGTTCATCAAGTAAAAAATAAGCTGCAACAATCGCATAAATTGGCTCTAAACTTACCGCTATACTCGCAGTTTGCGCTTTGATCCCTTTAAGCGAGTAATTAAATAGCGTATGAGATAACGCGGTAAAGACCACACCAAGTAACACTAATATCAACCATTGCTCACCCGTTATTTCAACAGGATTAACGATCAAAAATGGCAATAACGATAAGCCAGCGAAACCATTTTGATAAAAAGCGACCTTAGTTGCCGAAACATTAGTGACAAACTTTCTATTTAACAGCGTTAAAAAAGCAAAGGTGAGCGCAGATACCGTCCCCCAAAAGATCCCTTCAAAGACACTATCATTGAGCTGAGACAAAGGAAGTACGAGTGCCACACCGACCATAGTCAAGAGCCCTTGAATTAGCGTGCTGTAGTGAAAACTCTCTTTAAAAAACCAAGGCTCGAGTAAACTGACAAAAACAGGAAAGGTAGCGAATGTTATTAAACCAATAGCGACGGTTGAGACTTGAATTGCTTGAAAAAAGCTTGCCCAATGAACGGCTAATATAATGCCAGTAAAAATCAGAGGCAATAAAGTGGATCTGGAAACACGCCAATCTTGACGCTTGACAGAAACCATAACCAACCACAAGGTGATCGCTGCGAAAATCGCGCGACCAATAACAATGACAATAGCAGGTAAGGTTAACCACTTGCCAAACAAGCCCGATAAAGCAAAAAGCAAGACCGCACTATGAATGGCAAATAATGAGTGGCTCAATATTGGCAATCGTTTACCCTTCTTTTAGCCAGCGAGCAACTTGCTTAGCAAAGTAAGTGAGAATGCCATCAGCACCCGCACGTTTAAAGGCGAGTAAACCTTCCATAACACATGGTTTTTCTGCCAACCAGCCATTTTGAATAGCCGCCATATGCATCGCGTATTCACCGCTAACCTGATAAGCATAGGTTGGCACCTGAAAGGTCGATTTAACTCGATGGACGATATCAAGGTAGGGCATACCAGGTTTAACCATCACCATATCTGCGCCTTCGCGAATATCCTGCGCTATTTCATGTAGCGCTTCATCACCATTGGCAGGATCCATTTGATAAGAGTATTTATTGCCGCCTTTAATATTACCTGCAGAACCTACAGCATCACGAAATGGACCATAATAGTTGGATGCATATTTCGCTGAATACGCCAAAATTCGAGTGTTGACAAAACCTTGTTTTTCAAGCTCTTCTCTTATGGCACCCACACGACCGTCCATCATGTCTGAAGGGGCGACGACATCAGCGCCGGCTTGAGCATGAGACAACGCCTGCTTTACAAGAATCTCTTTGGTAACATCATTGAGCACATATCCTTCATCTTTACCTGATTGCCCAATAATCCCGTCTTGGCCATGGGTGGTAAACGGATCTAATGCGACATCAGTAATCACACCAAGTTCTGGAAATTTTTCTTTTATTGCTCGTACTGCTCTTTGCGCTAATCCATCGGGGTTGTAGGCTTCTTCGGCCATCAATGATTTTTTTTCCATTGGTGTCACAGGAAAAATAGCAATGGCTGGTATGCCTAAATCTACTAACTCTTGAGCCTCTTCTAACAATAAGTCGATACTTTTGCGCTCAATACCTGGCATTGAAGGGATTGCTTCTCGTTGATTTTCACCCTCTAAAACGAATACGGGATAGATCAAATCATTAACGGTTAGTTGATTTTCCGCCATTAGCCTTCTAGAGAAATCATCGCGGCGCATTCTTCGCATACGTCTCGCTGGATATTGGCCAAATTCACTCATGATGTAAGCTCCTGCTCTGCTAGCAATGTATTAATATCATACACTTTTACTTGATTTCGCCCGCTACGTTTTGCTTGATAAAGTGCTTTATCGGCAGCGGAAAATAATAATTCTGGGGTGACATCTTGCTGTTGCTGATAGGTACTAATGCCGCAGCTAATGGTAAAACTGATTTCTTGGTTTTCAACCGAATACGTTTGCTTTTCAACCGTTGTCCTGAGCTCTTCAGCCAATGCACTCGCGCCAGCCTCATCGGTCTCCGGTAATAGTAAGCAAAATTCCTCGCCACCATAACGACAGCCTATGTCAGTACTGCGTCGTAATGACATTTTGATTAATCGTGCTAACGCTACCAAACAGTTGTCACCTGCAATGTGGCCATAAGTATCGTTTACTTGTTTAAAATGATCGATATCAATAACAATGATGCTTAATGGGGTAAGGTTTCGGCGACTACGTCTAAACTCAGCAACAATTTTTTGGTCGTAATGACGGCGATTAAATAGCCCTGTTAACTCATCTAGGGTATTTTTTTCTGCAAGCTCTCTGTTGGCTTCTTCAAGTTCTTGCAATGCTATATTTAACTCAAGTGTGCGTTCTTGAACACGAGCTTCTAACTGTTCTTGCGTTTCTTTTTGTAACTCTATCAGTTCTTGCTGGGCTCGACGTGATGTTAATTCGCTCTCTAAAGATTCCGCTTGCATGCGCTTAGTATCAAGTTGTTGATAATAATACTGACGACTCAAAATAAAGAGTATTAAAAACCCGTGTAAACCAAAGGACAAGATATAAAATTCAATATCAATACCTACGCCAAAATGACTTAACCATAAAACGGCATGAACCAAAAATTGTACGCCCATCACTAGGGTATATAGTGTGGCTAATCGTAGCTTACGATAAATCAATAAACTACCAATCACCGCCAAGCAACCGAAAGCATATAAAGACAATAGATGACTTACGTGTAAATTTGTGGTCATACTCAAGAGCATACTGACAGGTAAATATGTAAAGGCTAGCCAGCTACTATACTTCAACCAGTTATCCGCCAATAAAAGCTGTTTTCGTAAGTTAAACAGTTGACGGGTAAACCCGAAAATAAAGATAACACTGGCAACCGCTAAGATTGGTAACTCGACCCCTTTTAACTCTGGAAAGTTAGGAAATAAGCGATACAAGGTTAATCCGAGTTGTACACAAATGACAAAACTAATCGTTAAAAAGTACCCGAACAAAAACAATACGGTTTTACTGCCATTAGCGATGAATAATGCCAAAGCGGTAAATGCTAAGGTGAGCATACCGCCAATCGCTAAACCCGATTGGTAATGGTTATTGGCTAAGCTTTTTACATACTGTTGAGCGTCAAGCACTTGAATATCTATGGTATTAGCTGACAAGTTTGTTACCTGTACGTAAATCTTAATCGTTGTTCGCGCCGCAATCGCTAATTCTCCACTCGAGAACCGATCATAGAAACGTGTAACAGGGCTCACTTGTATGATGTCATCTAGACTCGGCTGATAAATCTGAATATCTCTCAACTTCAGTGCATTGTTAAATAAAAGATAAAAGTTCGCGCTTGTCGACTGCTGATTGGATACCTCAATCATCATCCAATGGGCTTGTTGAGTTAACGCAAAAGGTTTAGCGGCATACTTGGACCAATATCGAGTATCTAAGTTTACAACTTGATTAGCGCTAAATGACCTTTTATCTGGGTTATCAAGTTGATATACAGCTGATTTTAGTAAGGTGGGCGATTTAACCTCAATGCCATAGGTTTGGGCTGACAGGGAATAGGCACAACACAACCAAAGCAGACAAATCGATAGCAAACGCATTAGCATTGCTCCCAATTAAAAACACGTCGAGCATTTAATTGGCTATGATGGATAATCTCATCTTTGTCATATGGCATTAACTCAGCAAGTTTATCAACAATAAAAGCCAAATAACTGGGTTCATTGCGATTACTTTTTGGCCGAGGTTTTATATTTCTTGGGGTAAGGTAAGGTGCATCGGTTTCGATCATTAAATTGCTTAACGGTATATGCTTAACAATATCCTGAAGCTCTTGACCTCGACGTTCATCGCAAACCCAACCGGTGATACCAATATACATATTGGCTGCCAAGCACTTATCGAGTTCCGCTCTATTGCCGGTAAAGCAATGTGATACCATAGCGGGCACCTTGTCGAAAAATGGCGATAGTACGTCATACCAGGCTTCAAATGCATCTCGTTGATGCAAAAATAGCGGTTTTTCGAGATTAGCAGCAAGCGCTACTTGTGCTTTGAAAACACGTAACTGATTTTCAGGTGTCGAGAAATTACGATTATGATCTAAGCCACACTCTCCAATCGCTTTGACTAAAGGCGAGCGAGCAAGATCGGTTAACTCGTCAATAAAATAAGGGCTGACAGCATCGGCATCATGAGGATGCACGCCTGCGGTACAGCGCAAATAATCTGGGTTTTGATGGCAGAGTTGGAGGGCTTTTTGACTTTCAATGACGCTAGTACCAGTTACCAATAGTCCCTGGACTCCACTGATTCTAGCTCTATGAATAACTTCAGCGCGATCTTTGCTAAAGCGCTCGTTAGTAAAGTTTACCCCTATATCAATCAAATCAACGGTTCTCAGTTTGGCCTAGCAATTAACTAATCTTGTTTATGATCTGCGGAATCTAACGATTCGACATCCTCGTCATCCTTAGAAAACTTCATCGCAGAAATAATAACCCCAATTTCGAATAACAATAACATTGGCAATGCTAACAAGGTTTGCGAAATGACATCAGGCGGCGTTAGTAGCATACCAACGACGAACGCGCCAACGATAATATAAGGTCGTTTAGCCTTAAGACTTTCCGGCGTAGTAAAGCCAGTCCAACACATCAAAATAATGGCTATTGGTATCTCAAAGGCAATACCAAACGCAAAAAATAGTTTTAAGACAAAATCGAGGTAGCTACTAATATCGGTTGCGATAGTGACGCCTTGCGGAGCTACCGACGTAAAAAATGCAAAGACAACAGGGAATACGACAAAGTAACTAAACGCAATACCGGCATAAAATAGAAATGAACTGCCAAACATCAGTGGTGCAACTAAGCGCTTTTCATTACGATACAAGCCAGGCGCGATAAATGCCCATACTTGATAAAGAATAAAAGGCATGGCAATGAAAATTGCCAATACGATAGTTAATTTAAACGGGGCAAAAAACGAGGAGGCAACATCAGTTGCAATCATCTGCCCACCTTCAGGCATTGTCGCTAATAGCGGTTTTGATACATATTCATAGATATCGTTAGCGAAATAGATCATCGAGCAAAAAATAATGAGTACTGATAAAACCGCTTTCAGCAAGCGAGTACGTAACTCTAATAAATGATCAAATAGGGTATATTGTTGGCTCATTTTTCGGGGTCTTTCTCTTGCCCTTTCTGTTCAGTAGCATCGTCAGATTTTACTTTATACGGATTGTTAACCATTTCCGCAGCCTCTTTTAACGATTTAACCGATTCGGCAACCTCTGGAGACAAATCCTTCATATTGGCTTGCTCTGCCTTTTTGAGGTTGGCATGTAATTCTTGAATGCGCAGCTCTTCTGACAATTCACTTTTCACAGAATCACTAAAGCGGCGAATATTACTCACCCAACCCTTGACCGTGCGAATAGCTACAGGCAATCGCTCTGGGCCAAGCACAACAAGACCAATGATAGCGATGAGCAATAGTTCCCAAAATCCGATATCAAACATAGATTAGACGCGATCTTTTTCTTTGTCTTTCTCTTCAACAATTTGCTTTTCTTCGGTTGATTTTTTTTGTTCAACTGATTCAGGCTCATCATCACTGACAGAATTTTTAAACCCCTTAACGGCAGAACCAAGATCACTACCTAAATTACGAAGTTTCTTAGTACCAAATAATAAAACGACGATGACAGCAACGATCAATAATTGCCAAATACTTATACCACCCATAGAAAAACTCCTATACTCTTAGTAAGTCCATTATAAAGTTTTGTTTGAAAAAAGCACCACAAAAGCACGGAAAAGATAAGGGTTCGATCGTTGTCTTATTTAAATCGTTACCAAGTTGTACCTCGTATTGCCTTATTATTCAGTTGCGCCTTGTTAACTAGTGCCGCTTATAGCCAATGCTTAAGTACCGATGCCCAACAAGAACGTAACGAAATACCAGCAAATGTAGAGTCAACTCAACCGATTGACGAGAGTGAATGGATGACTGATCTTCATCAGTCAGTGTCTGATTCAGTATTTCAATCTGCGGTTTGGTTTGATAGTTTCTTTACCGAAGATGACTGTCAGCGCCATATGCCGTCAACCAATGCGAGAATACGTTTAACATGGGCACCTAAAGCGAGAGATTTCTCAGAATTTAAAGCACGCTTTAGAATCAAAGTAAAACTGCCTTATTTTAGTAGCCGCATGGACTTAATTTTGTCCGATGATGATGAAAACGACCAAACGCAACTGCCTTTAGAAACTATTAATAGCCAACGAGATAATGAAGATGAGCATTTTTCTGCGGCTGTGCGCTACGTGCATATCAAAGATAGTCAACAGTTTACCGCTTCACGCATCGGTATTTCTGGCGGTGATATTTTTCTCAGATCTCGCTACGTAAAGCGTTTTACTTGGCAAAATAACCATAGTTTAAAGTTTGAACCGTCGGTTTATTATTTCCTTGATGATGGCTTAGGCAGTCGTTTGTTACTTGAATATGACTATCAACGTTCAAAACATCAGCAAATTCGCGTTAATTACAGTATTCGTGGTTCTGAATCATTTAGTGGTATACGCTGGAAGCATGGCCTATATAATCTTAGTCAACACGACGAGACAACCGCTTCACTGTTTGGCGTGCAAGTACAGGGGGAAAGAAATGGTGCGGAAGGCTTTTTTGTCGATAAATACACCTTAAGCTACCGCTATCGCTTTAACGCTTATAAGAAATGGTTATATTTTGAAGTTGAACCCTTTATCGAATGGCCTAGAGATATAGATTATAAAACCACACCAGGATTGGCATTAAGAGTTGAGGGGTTCTTTTATAAGAATTAAATATTAGGCACTGTAAAAAGCGGGGCATTCAAAGCGAAAACGTTAAGCGCGGGCTTTAGTTTTTTCAGTTGCATCGCTATCATCTAGCTCGATTCGAGCTGGTCGGCTAATGTGATAGCCCTGACCAAAGTCACACCCTACTTGCGTTAACTTAGTTAATACTTCTTCAGACTCGATGCCTTCTGCCACTAAACGATAACCAAAGCTACTTCCCAAGTCATGTAACGCTTTTATTAAGGAAAGGTTTTTATCATTAGCATGTAAAGTTTTGATTAAGCTTCGATCTAACTTAATAAATTCAAAAGGGTAACTATGTAAAAAGTTAAATGAAGATTGTCCTGCACCATAATCATCCAACGCAAGTTTAACACCGATAGCTTTGAGCATTCTCAAGCCCTTTAAAGCAAGTTCGTTGTTTTGGCTAAAAGCGGCTTCATTAAATTCAAGAATTAGACGCTCAGGTTGCTTAGTATTTCTCTGGATAATATCTACTAGGCGAGTAATTTGATTAAGCTGTGTTAAGTGACGTCCCGACAGGTTGATACCAATAAATGCATTTTGGTGTTCTGGCTCACCTTGCCATTGTTTTAATTGTTGGCAGACATTTTCAATTACCCAAGTCTCGATTTCTAAGATTAACCCGGTTTCTTCAGCCATAAAAAGAAACTCACTTGGCGTCAAGATACCTTTAGTTGGGTGACACCAACGTAATAAAGCTTCAAAACCTAAAGTATTGTGAGACTCTAAATCGGAGATAAGTTGATAATGTAATTCGAATTGTTGCTCTTTAATGGCAACGCGCAACTCTTGCTCTAACGTTAAACTGGCAATTAGCTGTTCACGCATACTTTCATCGAAAAAGACATAACGACCTCGTCCAAGATTTTTCGCCTGATACATTGCCGCATCGGCATCTCTTAGAATTTCACTGGCATCTTTATAATGATGGCTACACGTTGCAATACCGATACTGGCATTTGAATATAAGCTGTTTCCGTCATATTCAAATGGTTGACTTACCGCACTGATAATACGACCGGCGACTTCCTCAATATCATCAAGCGACTGCAATGAATCAAGCAAAATAACAAATTCATCGCCCCCCAGGCGCGCTAAAATATCATTGTCTCGCACACACTGTTTTAATCGGTGTGCGATCTCAATTAGAAATTCATCACCAGCTAAATGTCCTAATGTATCATTGATCATCTTAAAGCGATCTAAATCGATAAAGAGTACCGCAAAACGATGATTAGGATGTCGTTTCAAGTGTTTTAACGCAAAGGAAAGTCGATCAGAAAACATTGCTCTGTTAGGCAACTTCGTTAAGGCGTCATGGTGAGCTTCATAGAATAGTCGCTCTTCCGCTTTTTTACGCTCTTCTATTTGCATACGCAAATTTAAATTACTGGCTTGCAATTGCTCAGTCCGCTGATTAACAATCACCTCAAGCTCATGCTTACTGCGTTGAATATTGTCTTGGGCTGTTTTACGCAAAATTGCGGTGGCAATATGTTGGCTAACAAAACGAATAATCTCTAAGTCTTCCTGTTGATAGGCTTTATCGTCTTGATAATGTTGAATCGCTAAAACACCAATGGCTTTACCACGATCAATTAAAGGCGCGCCAAGCCATGCTTGCGGTAATCGCTCTAACGGATACTTCATGGTAAACGGCTGTGTTTCTATGCACCCGTCTTCTTCTAGGGTATGAATAACCCGATTACTAATCAGCAAGGGTTTGCCCATCTTAAGTGCAAGTTCAGTTAAACCATTAGCAAACTTTCTCGGTTTAGGATGGTCAATTTTTTCATCATGATAATAGGTAAAATCTAACATTGAAGTGCTAGCATTTAATAAAGCAATATAGAGATTACTTGCTGGCAACAATGTTTTTATCTGGCCATGTATGGTTTGATAAAAAATATTGATATCTTCGGTTGTTGCGGTTAATTCTGATATCGCTAACAACGCTTTATGCACTTTTACCGCACGTTGTCTTTCCGCAATTTCTTGTTGTAGCCTTAAGTTAGCTTCGGTTAATTTTTGCGTACGATGGCGAATTTTTTGTTCGAGCAGCTCACGGCCTCGCACCCTATCAATAGCGGTAACCAAATGCTCGGCAATAAACTCTAGCAATTGACAATCCCGATCATCAAAATAGAGCTTATTATTGTAGCTTTGCAGTGCAATAACGCCGATAACCTGATGACCTCTACGCAATGGTACCCCTAGCCAATCGACACAAGACGAACCATATAAAATTATCTTACCCGCTTTAGCTAACGCCATTCGTTCCGCAGAACTGCAATGCATAGGTTCTTCATTTTGAAAGACAATACCGGTGAGGCTTTGGCGCCATTGGCTCCAATCTATTTTATCGATAAGACGAGCATCTTCTTGATTTTGGCAGTAGGCCAGCTCTAATTGGCGATGTTGATTGAGTAAAGATATGTGAAAGCTATCAGTGATAAAGAGCGATTCAATCACTGAAGTTAGGGCAGAATAAAACGACTGCATATCGGTAACCTTGCTGGCTAATTCTGATAATTGCAGCAAACCAGTTTGCATCGTTTTAAAGTGACGATATTTTTTTAATAATGATTTTAGCTTGGGAAGCTGCCTTGCAGCCAATTCGTCACTTGTTGCCTTGACTTCCATTAAGGCGACCATCTCTTTTTAGTATTATTATTAGGCAGCTAGTCTATCAAATTATCAGAGTGAAACCAGCGTTATTGTCCAAAAAAACAGCGTTTTTGTTAATTTTTTTCTAATGATGTAAACACAAAGCATTCAAACTTAACATTTCGGCTAAAAACAATAATGCCGACATCTAGCCGGCATTATTATTAAAGAACCTGTTAAACACTAAGCTGCCATCGCACCTTTGAGTTTATTTAAAGCATTTTTTTCTAGCTGACGGACACGCTCAGCAGAAATTTGGTATTTATCAGCAAGCTCTTGCAGTGTACTTTTATCATCATCTAACCAACGAGTTTTAATGATATCTTGACTACGGTCATCAAGTGCCACTAGCGCGTTAGCTAACTGCTGATTGGCATGTTCTTCCCAGTTTTGATCTTCTACTTCTGTTGCAAGATCTGATTGTTTATCTTCTAAATACTGAGCTGGAGAGAAACTGCTACCACTTGCACTGTTATCATCGTCATCCGAAGACAACTCGAAAGCCTGATCTTGATTGCTCATGCGAGATTCCATCTCCATGACATCTTTCTCGCTCACACCAAGCGATTGAGCAACGTTGCTTATTTCATCATTGCTAAACCAACCCAAACGCTTTTTATTTTTGCGCAAATTAAAGAAAAGCTTACGTTGTGCTTTGGTGGTCGCGACTTTAACGATACGCCAATTGCGTAAAACAAACTCGTGAATTTCTGCTTTTATCCAATGCACAGCAAATGAAACAAGGCGAACACCAACATCGGGGTTAAAGCGCTTAACCGCTTTCATCAAACCAACATTGCCTTCTTGGATTAAATCAGCTTGCGGCAAACCATAACCTGCATAACCCTTGGCTACATGAACAACAAAACGCAGGTGCGACATAATTAACTCTTGCGCCGCTTGTAAATCGTCGTTTTCATGTAAACGAGTAGCAAGCTCATGTTCACGCTCAGCTGTCAGCATAGGAACGCTGTAGGCTGATTGTACATAGGCTTCAATGCTGCCGCTTTGCGGAACCGTAAGCGCCATAGATTGCATTGTATTACTCATTGAAAAACTCCTCTTTAATCATGCTCGCGATTTTAGCACAACAAGCTTCGGATCGCGAACGCTGACGGCAAACATTACCTTAGTAGACAGGGTTTCACAACCTTATCTTTCAAAAATATCCGCTTTTTTAAAGGATAGCTTTCGCGAACGTGAAATTTAACTTTGCTAAACAATAGATTAGTGAACATACATCTAAATGTTACAATTTATTGACATAAATTGTTCATCATCAATCAGCAGTAGGCTCTATCGCTCGAATATGCTTACGCACTGATATAAAGCTACCAGAAAGCCCAAGCAGTACGGCTAAGACAATCAAAAAGATCATTTCGCTTGTATCGAGGTTTTTCAATGAAAAGCTGCTGTGATACAACTCAGTTAGCTCGACTATCGATGCAGAAAAATAATAGACAAGGATGCTGACCGAGATACTCGCTACCAAGCCGCCTAGCACCCCATACCAAACCCCAGCATATAAAAAAGGCCTTTGAATAAATGCATCAGTCGCACCAACAAGCTTCATCACTGCTATTGCGTCTTTTTGATTAAGAATAGCTAAGCGAATGGTATTGCCAATAATCAATACTACCGATAAACACAATAAAACCGCTAGCCCAAGAACAACATCCTCGATTAATCGGGCAATTGCCTCAAGCCTGGTTAACCATTCAAGGTCGAGTTTTCCTTGTTCAACTTCTCGCTCTTGTTCTAATTTTTGTAGTAGCTCTTGTGCCGCTTCTGTCTTGCTGGAGCGACTTGTTGGCGTCACTAATACCGTTGCGGGCAAAGGGTTACTGTCTAAATAGGATAATGCTTCACCAAAACCCGATGATGCTTTAAATTGCGTCAAGGCATCTTGCGATGAAATATACTCTACGTTAGCAATTTCGGGATATAGCTTGATGCGTTCTACAAACTGTAACGCCTGTTTTTCAGAAATTGATAGTTTTAAAAACAAGCTAATTTCTGAAGCTGAATCCCACTGAGCGGAAATTTGATTCGCATTTTTAACAAAAACGTGAAGTGTTGCAGGCAAGGTTAAACTGATCCCCAAAACAAGCACTGTCATTATTGACGTAAAAGGAGTTCGCCACAAGTCACCTAGGCTGCCAATGCCTTGTTGCAGATGTCGAACAACACGACCCATTACTCTATCGATAAGATGACGCTTTTTCCGGCTTGAAGTAGGAGAATCATGCATAGTTATTACCTGATGATTGCATACCTTCGAGTAAGCCATCGTTAATCATGTTGCCTTGTTTTAGTGTTAATGTTCGATAGCGCAATCGAGCAATTAACCCCAGATCATGAGTGGCAATTAACACCGCAACCCCGACATCGTTAAATTCTTCAAATAGACGAATAATTTCTAATGACAGCTTAGGGTCAAGATTGCCGGTTGGCTCATCGGCAAGCAGAATAGGGGGCTTATTGACAATCGCCCGAGCAATACCGACGCGTTGTTGTTCACCGCCGGACAACATATTGGGGAAACTTTTAATTTTATGGCCTAAATGTACCTTATCGAGCGCAGCTTCGACACGTTTTTTTGTCTCTTTGTGGCTATATCCTTCGATAATTAACGGTAATGCGACATTATCAAAAACGGTTCTATCCATCAGCAGGTTATGATTTTGAAAAATCATCCCGATCCGGCGCCGCACATAAGGAATTTGATTGTAAGTGACCGAAGAAAGCTCTTGTCCATTAATGCGAATATTGCCACTGGTTGGCTTTTCCATCAAACTCATTAATTTCAATAACGTACTTTTACCTGCGCCAGAATGGCCAGTCAAAAAAGCCATTTCACCAGCAGCAAGCTGAAAACTCACGTTTTGTAGCGCAATAACGCCTCCGGCGTAAGTTTTACTGACATTATTGAAACGGATCATAAACTAGTTTGTTACCCTATGGTCATTACTCTTCTGTAAATAAGGCATCAATAAAATCTTCGCCGTCGAAAGGACGTAAATCATCTATGCCTTCACCGACACCTAAGTATCTGATAGGTATACCATACTTATCTGCTATCGCAAAAACAACTCCCCCTTTTGCGGTACCATCGAGTTTGGTTAACGTTAATCCGGAGAGGCCAACAGCCTCATTAAACAATTGCGTTTGACTCAACGCATTTTGTCCGGTTCCAGCATCTAAAGTCAGCATAATTTCATGAGGGGCATGTTCATCATGCTTTTTCATGACTCGAACCACTTTCTTCAGTTCCTCCATTAAATGGCTCTTGTTTTGTAAACGACCCGCAGTATCAGCGATCAAGACGTCGATATTACGCGCCTTGGCAGCACTTAACGCATCAAAGATAACTGAAGCACTGTCTGCACCTGTATGTTGGGCGATAACAGGGATATCATTACGCTCCCCCCATACTTGCAATTGCTCAACCGCTGCCGCTCTAAATGTATCACCTGCCGCTAACATCACTGATTTACCTTGGGCTTGATACTGCTTAGCAAGCTTACCAATGGTGGTCGTTTTACCAACACCATTGACACCGACCATAAGAATGACAAAGGGGCCTTGTGCATTTTCAATTGCCAACGGCTCACTTACCGGCTTAATGAGAGTTTGAAGCTCGACTTTTAGTAATTGGTACAAGGCTTCAGCATCTTTTAACTGCGAACGACTAGCACTTTGCGTTAATGAGTCAATAATTTTTGTGGTGGTTTCAACGCCAACATCAGCAAGCAGCAGATGTGTTTCCAATTCTTCAAATAAGTCATCATCGATTTTTTTACCACGAAACAAATCGAAAATACCGCCACCTAAGTTTTGGCGAGTCTTACTGAGCCCTTGTTTTAGGCGTGCAAATAAACCTTTCTTGGGCTCTGGCTCTGGCTCTGGCTCTGGCTCTGGCTCTGGCTCTGGCTCTGGCTCTGGCTCTGGCTCTGGCTCTGGCTCTGGCTCTGGCTCTGGCTCTGGCTCTGGCTCTGGCAACACAGTGTTTGCGATAACATCATCATTGTCATCTTTTTTCTCGGATATTTCTTGTGTTTTCTCTAGCAATTCTGGCGAATCTGTCTGTTCTTTTTCAGCAACATCAGCTTCTTTAGGGGCGTCTTTTTGACTACCAAAACCTAACCAAGAAAACATACCTTTTTTCTTTGACATACTTACAATTTCTTCTGAAAGCGCAGATTAATGATAGTAATTGCGCGGTAAACAAGGATAAAATTGCAGCTATAGTAACATCTAAATCGCCGATAAAAAAATAAAAGCCTCAGACAAATGACCAGAGCCAAGAAAACGCATCAAAAAAATAAAACAACCTGTAGCAAAATGGGCGCTATTAGAGTCATTGCTGGCAAATATCGCGGGCGTAAGTTGCCGGTACTGATGTCTGAGGGTCTTCGTCCAACCACCGATAGAGTAAAAGAAACCTTGTTTAATTGGTTAATGCCCTATATTCAGGATACTTGTTGCTTAGATTGCTTTGCAGGCGCTGGAAGCCTTGGATTTGAGGCGTTATCTCGCGGTGCAAAAGATGTTACCTTGCTAGAATTTGACCAGCAGGTCGCCAAACAACTCGATCAAAACAAGCAACGATTAGAAGCGACAAACTGCAAAGTCATTCAAACAAACACGCTTGCTTATTTAAGCCAACCCGCTGACCAGCACTATGACATAGTCTTTATTGATCCTCCTTTTCGAAAACAATATGTAGAACAGACCTGCCAGCTAATAAATGCCGGTTGGTTAGCGCCAGACGCGCTAATTTATGTCGAGATGGAAAACGAGCCTTGTCAATGGGTTGCCCCCAATAACTGGACGTTAATAAAGGAAAAGAACGCTGGTCAAGTCAGCTATCGCCTATATCAATACGATGCGAACGTAAGTGAATAGGTAAAGGTTTTGTCTAACGATAAGATAAAAATATATTGCTTACCTGGTACCATGTGTAACCAAAGATTGTGGCAACTGTTGATCCCTTTATTACCAGATCATTTAGCGTTGGTTCATGTTGAAATACCAAAAGGTGGTAGTATCGATGACATCGCCACTCAGCTTATCGATAATCTGCCGCAGCATCCATGTTATTTGCTAGGTTTTTCGTTAGGTGGGTACCTTGCAGCATATATCGCTTGCCATTATCCCGAGAGAATAAAAAGCTTATTTATTGTCAGCAATACGCCGACTCAGTTACCCGAACATGAACTATTGCTCAGAGCGCAAACATTAGCGTGGCTAGAGGAAAACCACTATCAAGGCCTAACAACGATAAAAGCGAAAAACCTACTGGATAAAAGCAGCGATCAATCAGCCCTGATAACAAGTCTGCAACTGATGGATAAAGAGTTAGGTGCAGAGACTTTATATTGGCAAATAAAGGCAACCACAGTGCGCAGTGATTTGCTTTCGCCATTAGCGCACAATCAAACTAGCGTCAGTTTCTATTACAGCGAACAAGATCCGCTCATCAATAATCATTGGTTAAAAAAGGCAGCTGCATATAAGAATTTTTCGCTATATCGAGGGCTCGGAACAGGACACATGTTACCGCTGGAGCAACCTAAGCAACTTGCCAAGCATATTACAACATGGGTTATTTAAAGGCTTTTTCAAAATAACGCACCGCTGGCTCGCCTTCGAAAAGTGGTTTCATATCTACGAACGCAAAACCAAGCTTTTCTAATACAGCAATAGACGGCTGGTTATTAGGGGACGTAATTGCTGCAATTTTATCGATACGGCAATCTACATGAGCACTTTCAAGAACGCCTGTAGCCGCCTCTTTTGCGTATCCGAGCCCCCAAAATTCAGGTAAAAGTGAATAACCTAGATCAGGTAAATCGAGCTCTGCTCGTTTGAGCACACCACACAGACCAACAGGTCGAAGCGTTTGCCGTTCAATAACCGCACTCAAACCAAAACCATTTGCTTTATAACTGGCTATTGGTCCTTCGATATATTCGATGGCATCTTCGCGATTGCGTACGCCTTTATCGCCAATATACTCAATAAATGCGGGCTCATTGAGTAAACGTATAATAAAGTCTGCATCGGCATGAGCTAAGTGGCGAACGATTAAACGTGAGGTTTGGCATACAATAGTCATCCGTGATCTCCAATCAATAAAGTAGATAGGCGGCTAATCGCTTAAGCTATACTTTGGATAGTGGTAAAGTCTGTACGGGATTGTAAGGGTAATTCATTAAAAATAGAATGACCGTGATGACAATATTTTGTCATAAAATATTGCAGATAAATGTAAAAATCATCGGCATTACGGAAAATAATACCGATGATACATAGTTAAAAGTAAACCTTCGTTGACTACTTAGCGGGTTTTAGCTTCAAATCATGAAAATCAAAACTAAAGTCCGTTAGATTAGAAACCGCTTTCATCGTTGCGTAGTCAATAGAACCATCAACATCTAAGGCAAAGTTAATAAAAGCATCCGCTTCTAAAGTTCGATCATCCCAACGAACGATAAAAGTATTATGTTGATAATGCTCTAACGTACCGCGAAGCTCTGCTGTTTTGGTAAATTGCATGTATAACTGACCATCTACTTCTATGATCTCAATTTCACCGTACCAATCATCTTTATAAACTTGCGCATATTGTTCCAGCGGCAATGAAGGAGATGAATTTTTATCAACCTCTCCCTCAGCTTTGGCTAGACGTTCTTTTTCTTTTGATAAACGATCATCCAGTCGCTTCTTATAATGAGCGATCCAATCTTTATTTGGTAAAGACAAATACTCAGTTAAGATAGTGTTTGCTATGGCGTTAAAAGCATAACCTGATTGTTGATTAGTTAAGATCACCAAACCTAATTTTTCTTCAGGAATTAATACCACTTTAGATACCATTCCTAAGATACCACCTGTGTGTTGAACAAGCTTAACGCCATGATAATCCTTCATAAACCAACCAAGCCCATAGGCAAGAAAGTGGGTTTTATCATTTTCCGTCATCGATGCTGACACGGGTAGTAACGTTCGAGGTTGCCACATAGTTTCACTTTGCTTTTCACTAAACAGCCTTAACTCTTTATCACCATCTTTTGCATAAACCCCTTGATTTAAAAGAGCTTGCAACCACTTACTCATGTCATTGACATTAGAAGCTACTGATCCTGCTGAGCTGAACTTTTCAAGAAAGTTACCACCAACGACGTTTAACTCACCGTCTAAAGGGACATGAGCACGGGCAACATTTTTATTGCTTGGAGGGATCAGCGAATACTTAGCTTTAGTCGTTTTCATCCCTAAAGGTTGAAAAATACGCTGAGTAATATTCTCTTGCCATGACTTACCAGTAACGCGAGCAACTACCTCGCCAGCAATAATGTACATTAAGTTATCGTATGCAAATTCACTACGAAAACTGCTGACTTCAGGCAAGTATTTAATGCCTTTAATAATGTCATCAATGGTATGAGTGGTTTCAGGCCATATCATTAAATCACCAGCACCTAAACCCAAGCCACTATTGTGGGCAAGTAAATCCGTTATGGTAAACTCGCGCGTAACATAAGCATCAGGCATTTGAAACTCTGGAATAATATCAATAACCGGTGTTGACCAGCTTATTTTTCCCTCATCGACAAGCTGGGCTAATAATGCAGCGGTCATTGCTTTCGTATTTGACGCTATACCAAACAAGGTATCAGCGTTGACTTTGTTGTTGGTGCCATATTGAGTCACACCAAAACCTTGACTAAGCACGGTTTGGCCATCTTTAACAATTGCAACAGCTACGCCTGGTACTTGAAATGTCTCCATAGACTTTTCAATGGCATTTTTGATATTGCTGACCTTGTCATCAGCGGCAAGCAGGTTAACACTAAAAAGCGCAACGAAACCAAGCACGAATGTGCGAACTAACTTCATATAAATATCCTTGGTATTGTTTTTTGCCATAACCTTAACGTAATTAGAAATCTAGCACTAGCATTTACCCATAAGTTCTTGATTAACTCGGTAAACAAATAGTTACGTAAAAACAAAAAAAGGCGCACCCAAAGCAGGTTCGCCTTACTATAGTTGCAGGTATTGAGTATCGGTTAAAATTCTATCCCTAAATTGCTGAGATTTTCCATTAATGCAAGTTTTTTAAGTTGTAGGCAAGTTGCTTTATTTTCAATCGCTTCTTTAGCGAAATCAAATAACGCATTTTGCATTTCTTTTTCCCAAACCATTAATGGATGTTGCTCAATCATTGCAGGTTCAACTAATTCGCTTTCAGCTAATTCTTGGCTAATTAATAATTCGATATAAAAGCTGACACTGTTATACGATAACCGAGATACCGCAATAAAACCTTCATTGTCTTCACTGTATTGCAAATTTTGAAATAAGGACATTAACGCCATGCAGGTATCAAGAGCCGGATAAACACCAAAAAAATCAAAATCCTCCGGTTCAGGGGTCTGATCTTCGAGTTTGGCAAGCTGTGCATCATAGTTAATTTTTATTTTCTGGCTTTTATCTAACCGTTGCCAAACTAAATCGAGTTGATTTCTCAGTACGTTAAAATCCCCAAAATCAGCAGCCTGCGAAAACATTTGATAATTAGGGAGCATACGCTCCAACAGTGCTGCACAAAATGCGGTTCGTTGCCATATAGACAACTTAGAGAAAGGGAGGTTAATAGCCACTGTAAATTTCTTTTAAAATGATAGTTAAGACATTATAACCAAGCGCATTAACCTTGTTGAGCTAATTGTTTTTGTGCGTATTCAAACCTGAGACGATATTCGGTTAGTTGCGTTTCTAAATCAGCGACTTGATTGGTTAATTTTTCATTAAGTTGATGGTTTTCATCACGCAAATACTTGATGGTTTCTCTGGCTTTATTATATTCCGCTTCTTGCTTATCACGGTTAGCGCTAAAACGCTCTGTGCTCGCTTCGACTTGCTGCTGAGCTTCTTTAAGTTGGTTACTAAGTGACTCTATCTGTTGCTCTTGATCAACAAATGCCTTTTGCATTTGCTCAATTCTAGCGGTTAACTCACTATGTTCAGCAGCCAGCTTCTCTTGCGCTTGTTGTTGTTCGGTTAATTTAACTTGGGCTTCTTCACGCTCTTTGGAGAGCTTTTCATTATTTTCCGTTAATTGCTTAATGACTGCTTGTTGTTGCTCTTTAGTTGCAACGAGCTCTTTTTCAAGCTTAGCAACTAAGTCTTCTTTTTCTTTTAAGACGCTGTCATGCGAAGACGTTTGTTCTGTTAATGCCGCAATTTTCGCTTTTGCTTCCTCAGCGGTCGATTTAGACTCAACCCTCAGCTTCTCTAATTGTTCAGTTAAACTATTACGTTGCTGCTCAAATTCTTTAGCCGCAGCTTCTTGTTTCGATGTTTCTTGGGCAAGCGCTTTAGTTAATGTTTCAACTTGCGCCTTCTCTTTAGTTAATTCATCTTTGACATCATTAACTTCTTTCGACAAGGCTTCACATTGTTTAGCAAATTGAATTGCCTGAGTTTGATGCTCTGAAACAGAATCTGAGGTAGCAGCAATTTTACTGGCAAACTCTGCTTTAGCGTGGGCTTGCTCGGCAAGCGCTTTATTTAATTGGTCTTTAAGGTCCGATATTTGTTGATTTTGAACACCTAAAGTTGCGGCTTTAGCCTGATCAGTCTTGCGCAGATTTTGTTCACTTTCAACCAACTCAGTGACCTTTGCTAATTGTTTATTTAATTCTAACGTTTGCTGATTAAGTAATTGTTCTTGTTGGGCTGCCTTTTCTTCTAACTGCTGAACTTTATCCTGTAATTCATTGTTTTCATTTAATTTTTCTTTTAATACCGTTTCGGTATCCGACAGTTTAGCGCCTTTCATATCAGCAGCATTCTTGAGTTCTTTTTGTTGCTGAGTACTTTGCGCTTGCAGCTGCTCGATTTGGGATTTTTGCGCTGCCAGTTGCTCATTTAATTGCTTAATTGCGTCCTGACTTTGTTTTTCTTGAGCTTCATTTTGCTGCTTTAACTCTTGAAATACAGGGTGCTGCTGAACAACATCGACTGAGATGGCGACATCTTTTTGAGAAGCTAAAACCAGTTCAGCAACTTTCTCTTCAATTTGCACATAAATATCACCAGCAAGACTTTGAATACTCTCTTCTAATTTGCCAGGAATTTTTTTTTGTTCAGCCATATTATCCCCTAATTTAAATACAGCAATAAGATAAACTAGCACAGCTTAAAAGCACTGTTAATCTTTATTAAAACAATTTAACGATGAATTAACAACAACGATAGAAGGGTTTTGTTAGATTGTTCTGCTTAAAAAAATAAAAAAAAGGAGCCATTCGGCTCCTTTCTCTGTGATTATTTTCTATTTAGCTTCTACTGGTCTAAATTGAATACCACTCACTTTTGCTGGGTTTTCACTTTTATTACGTAGCTGTGCTAAGCGATTTACTTGACCTGCTGAAATTAGCATTGCATTGATTGGGATAAACAAACCACGTTTATGGAAATCTAGTACTTTATCGTCTGGTAATGCTTGAAGTTTCTTTTCATCAATACCAAATAAGCCAACTAACTTTTTATTTTCACCGGTATTAATGGCTAATTGAAGTTCAAGTTCCATCAATAAGTCATTTTCTTCTAGTACTTTTAAGAAGTTTTCTGTTGTTACTTCATCTTCATACATACGACCTAAAGATTCTTGAACGCTTTTCAATAAATCAGTTTCGTTTCCTTCCGCATCAAATAATGCTTCATCTTTATCTTCACCAACAAATGGGCTGTCCATATCAACACACGCTGTTAATGTTTTCTCTTTTTCTGGATCTAAACCAAGCGCAAATGGCACTAACGAAATGCTTTGAGGAACATAGATAGCCTCCCACTTGTTATCGTTATGATATAAATTTTCGCCTGCTTCTAAACCAAGCATTGCAACGAAACGTGTTCTACCATTATCCGGATCTTTAACCGCAACAATTGGGTAGCTGGTTGCTGCTTGTGCAAATTCGCGAGCCGTTACAGGCACAATGTGTTGATTAGCAACGTGAGATAAATCACGCTTATTAGCAATTTTTATATTCTGATGAGTTTCTTTTTTAATAGGTACAATGTTCATAAATTATCTCTGATGTTCCATGCTGCGTTATAATAGTTATGCAGCCTTTTATTTTTGTTAAATAAGTTATGGTGACACTCTAATCAGCTTTCAATGGAAACAAAAGAAAAAATAGCGAAATCTACACTATTGTAATGGTTATTATCTACTCATATTAAAATTTACCTTTATATTTCAATTTGATAAAAGAATGAATTTTTATAAAAAAAAGGGAAATATTTTGCCGGCGAGCATCTTAAAAACGGTATTTTTGACACTGCTGTTCTATCTTTTGTCGATTTTTCATTCAAATCTATCGGCAAAGCCACATATTTCAATGTTATTTGGCAAAACCGCCCAAGGGTATATTCAAGCACGAATTAAAAATGAAACCACTGAAATGTTAGCCTGCTATATTGCGATTGATGGCTACAAACGAAAATTTCGCTTATCCGGCGGCATGACGTCACAATGGTATACGGCAACAGATAAGCGATTTACCTACACTAGCTTTAGCTCTTGGTGCGATTATTTGGATTTATACCCAGAATACAAAAAATACAAATTGGGCTAACCATTTTTACATTAGCTTAAACACATAAGACAGACCAAAACCGCCGCCGACTAGGAGCACCAACCCCATAATTGAAATAATATCTTTGAGTGGAGATTCAATATCGGCCGTTGATGTTAGCCTGTAAAAACGTCTTTGCTCACCAATAGGCTCGACATAACTGTCTCCCTTGTAGGTTGAGGTCAGTTCTATTTTTTGATCAATACGACTGGCATTTTTGTCCAAACGTTCCAACCATTCTTCTCGCGACTCTTTCACCAATTGCAAACGATGAATTGAAAACTGCTCATTGGTTTCGCCTTTATCAATTAAACCTTGAGATTCATACTGGTAAACCTTACTGGCAAATATTGACGAAGAGTTTCCCGACATGGTCATGGCGATACCTAATAAAATCACCAATACAGACACAATATAACCACGCTTTAACGATGCTTTCTTGGCGGCTTGTTTTGCTTCAAGTTTAATGGCAACTTCAGGAATATGACCCAGTTGAGCATTCAAGTGTTGCTCTGATATCGGTGTGATCAGGGTCATAAAGTCAATATCAAAAGCGAGTGCTATTTTATTTAAAATATCAAATGATGGCGTACTTTTTTCATTTTCCAATTTTGATAAATAAGATTGCTCGATTCCCGCTTTAACCGCCAATTCTGGTTGAGTAAGTTCAGCTTGGCTACGCAGCTGTTTAATTCGTTCACCTAATTTCATAACTATCCTCTATTGCTTGATGTTGTTAATTTTCAAGCAAATTCTTGTTTATCATATCAGGAATAAGAAGATGAATATCAGTAGATAATTAGGAATATTGATAATATTTATGGGGTGTTGGTTTTTTGAGGCTATTTTTGCAGCTATTGATGATCATTGTTTGGAGAACCTTGGCTACTTTTTTTACCTTCTTGCTCTCTTTTCACCAATAAAAACGTTAAATACATTTTTGTTGGCAACGAAAATATCAATCCTAATGCGATACAAGCCGCGCTAATGATCATGCCACTAACCCCCATTTTCTCAGGTAGATGCGCATAGGAGATAAAATAATGACCGAGTAACAGCAACACGATACCAATTGCGATCGAAATATTCAGTAATCGTATCGTTTGTGCTTCTGTCAATTGCACTCTCCGTTATCAAAGCCCAGAAGACAGTGTAATAAGATTTATCCGAATAAGGTTTGATTGACGTCAGCTTTTTGCAATTAAGTCGCTTTAATAGACAGATAATGCTGACGTTCGGCCTGGCTCAGCTTTTCAATAGCGTAGCGCAGCATAGTTCTGGGCATTAGCTTAGCATGGTCGTTCAAAAAACTTCTTAGCATTTGAATATTTTTCTTGCCCATTTCCCTTAGCATCCAACCAACCACTTTGTGAATGAGATCATGATTGTCATTCAACAACACCTTAGCAAGCTCAATAGTGGTTTGAAAATCTTGCGCTTTGATAAAGGTATAGGTCGACATCATCGCGATACGTCTTTGCCATAAATTTTTCGATTGCGCATAGGTCAATAATATCGTTTTATCTTGGTTTAGTAAGTGAACACCAACTATCTTGTGCGCTGAGCTATCAACAAGATCCCAGTTATTCACTAATTGACTATGTTCAAGATACGCTTGGTATACATTCTCTTTTTCATCTTTACTACCCCGTTGGTACAAAGCTACTAATGCCAGCACAGCAAACAAACGCACTTCGTGATAAGGGTTTTTCAAGAGGCCAATTGCTAAATTTAACGACAACTCAGCTTTAAAATGACTGATCGCTTGACGAATTGTCGGGACATTAATCCCTAAAAAGCGATCACCTTCTCCGTACTCTCCAACATCTGTTTTAAAAAAACGTGCCGAATGTTTGGCCTTTTTGTCATCTTTAAACTGCTCGAGATAGTCGATAATAACTTTTTCACTCATGATTACTATTTGAAACGTCTAGGCTTAAATGGCTTTACGTCGTCTGGATGTCGTTGATTATGGGTTTTAATTTTTTGGTTCTTACCTAACAAAACCAGAATTTGGTAGTAGCTTTCTCTCAATAAGGTTAGCCCGATAGATGACCACCAACTGCGGTTATACAGGCACTTGGTTGCCGCAACACTATCAGGAGATTGCTGTAAAAGTGTATTGAGTAACTCATCGACCATCGCCTGCGGTTGCTCACTCACGTTATCAATAAGCCCTAATGCTTTAGCATCACACGCCGAGATAATTCTCGCGGTCATAGCAAGCTCTTTAGCAACGGGTAAGGTTAAGCGTTCACGTAATGCCAACGTACCGCCCATATCAGGAATTAGCCCCCATCGACTTTCCATGATCGAAAACTCGGCTTGTTGATGGGCAACGATAAAATCAGCGCCTAAGGCTATTTGCAAGCCCCCGCCCCAACATTTCCCATGGATCATTGCGACAACCGGAACCGATAGATGGCGCCAGCCAGTCGAAACACGTTGTGCTAAATTAGCGCGCCAAGGCAACCACTTAAACAACAATTTAACTGCGGCAGTTGGAGAAGACATGACCGATTTAACGTCAAGGCCGCTGCAAAAGTTATCGCCCGCGCCAGTTAAAACGACAGCACGAATAGATCTGTTTTTGTTTATATTTTTAATTGTTCGATCTAAACCAATGAACATCTCTAGATCAAGCGCATTGAGCTTATCAGGGCGATTAAGCGTCACCCATGCCACCTGATTAATCACTTGATATTCAATTCTTGTATTCATTGCTTACCTATAAGTGGTTAGACCTGTATACAACGTACATAATCAATACGCTGTTGTCTATCTACAAATTATTCCAATGGCGTTGCATTTCGAAATACAAGAATGACGCTGACCAAGTGATCAAAACCAGTCCAGTTAAAGATTCAATACCGGTTAAATAGCGAATATTACCTAACGGTTCAATATCACCGAAACCGACGGTACTAAAAACAGTAAAAGAAAAGTAAGCACAATCGAGTAAGCTACCATCAAATCGTCCTTCAAGCGCTCCCCAGCCTTCCGTTTTATTCATCAAATAATAAGCTATAGCAAAAACCCAGAC
Source organism: Thalassotalea ganghwensis (assembly GCF_053485795.1). Lineage (NCBI taxonomy): Bacteria > Pseudomonadati > Pseudomonadota > Gammaproteobacteria > Alteromonadales > Colwelliaceae > Thalassotalea > Thalassotalea ganghwensis. The sequence continues at coordinate 99,359 of NZ_JBQRUM010000012.1, read as the reverse complement.
TTCGATAGCATGAGCGACCAATGCACCAAAAACCCCAATGACAATGCGTAATCGATGCTTAATAGTCATTTTAGGGATCCATAGGGTAATGCGATAGAGAAATTCATAATGAATCATTACCGCAATGGCGACGATTAAACAGTTAATCAAAAATACGGAAAACATAGCTATAAACACTCGCGACACTTGAAGTTCAATGTAAAAAACAATCAGTTTTATTACACCAACTTAACCTTAGCTTTGTATAGGAAACAGCACAAAACCAATACAATCATGCAATTCAATTTACCCGGTGCTTCTAACGCATCACTTTTTACTTAATAAAGGTATATTGTTGAAAGAGTAGTCCGAAATTAACGACAATATAACGCAAAAATCAGTAAAAATAGACGTTAGCAATACATTCTTGAGGCAGAGCTAAGGTTAACTTAGCTTACCCTATCACAGCCTAGCTTTATTGCTAATGATATTTTAGCGCTTTGCTCTCAGTTCACTCGGTGTTAAGCCTGTCCAGCGTTTCACTGAGCGCCTAAAATTCGCCAAATCTGAAAAACACATTCTTAACGCACTCTCTTCATTATTGAGTCGCTGCATATTAAGCCAATAGATAGCTTGCTGACTTCTCACTTGATCTTGAATTTGCTGAAAACTGGTACCGTGTAGACTAAGTTTGCGTTTAAGCGTTGATGGACTTAATAAAAAATACTGTGCTGCTTCTTGCAATGAGCAGTGAGAATGACGGTTAATCAAACGATGTAATGCCTCAATTAAACTGCAATAACGTTCAGCTGCTTTCACCTCTTTGATCGCGCACCATTTTAAGGTTCGACTATATAAAGGGTTTTCAGAGTGTAAATGTTTTTTATCAAAGCTAATGCTAGTAACCGGCATAGAAAACTCTATCTGTGAACCCAAATTTTCCTGATACTCTGGTAAATGACTCGGCTGAGGAAAAGCAAAATAAAACCGCAGAGGTATGCGATTGCCAAACATCCTTTTTATTGCACCAGATAACGCGGTACAATATGTTTCGATAATAAAACGCCACACCCTATCACTACCGAAGCTATCGTTAAGTAGTAAATTAACGCGCTGTTGATCATCATAGCGCTTTGCAAAAATAAACGGGCAAATTTGCCAGTGAAACACCGAAAGAATGCGTAATGCTTCGGCCAAATGTTGACTATATTGAAGCGCACTGGTGATAGCACCATAATTACTTGGAAACAAGCGATGACCAAGTAAGAACGCACAATCATTGCCGGGATATAGACGCTCTGCACGTTCGATTAACTTTAATAACTGTTTTGCTGACAGCAAGACATTACCATGACGGATATCCTGATAAAAGATACCCGTTCCTCGCAACAGTTTATCCTGATCAACTCCTCTGGAGCATACTAAATCAATTAAACATGCAGCAAGTTGATGAGCTGGAAAGAACTTATCATCTACCATTAATGTCAAAGGCAAGGCCATGGTCAGTAACCGCCTTTACATAATTCAAGCTGACGAGTTGCTCTAGCCAACAGTTGTTCTAAATTATCATCAGGCAAGGATTCTTCTGTCGCAAATGTCAATGATTGGTAGCACGCTTGCCCAGTCGCGGAGAGCTTAAATGAAAGGTGCTTAACAGCATTACTGATTTGCTTCGCTATTTCATTTGCACTAACAAAATCCGTGTCCGAAAATAACAACACAAATCTATCACCTGCGAAACGGCATGCTAAATCAGACTGCCGAAGATTCATTAATATCAACTCAGAGACTTCTCGCAACAACCGGTCGCCCTCTGCTGCACCATATTGACGATTAAAATCATCGAAATTATCCATATCAAGCAAAACAATTGAAAAAGCATCATGGTAGTTATCATTTAGTTTTTCTTGAATAAGAGCTTTCATGTATTCTGCTCGGTAGAGCTTAGTGACATAATCCACCTGATCATGGGCACGCAAACGATACTCTCGTCGCTTCAATTGCTGATTTAAAATGAGTTGCTCTTGGTGCCATAAGTATAAACCGTAGGTGATAACCACCATGCCAATGAGCGCTGGCATAGATTCTACCAAACTAAGCCACGAAGCAGCGTCTTGGTAGTAAACAAACTCGTCAAACAAATCAAGTAATGCCGAAAACATGTAGCAGCAAAGACCAACAACCAGTAAGTTCGTTACCCGTCCAGTTGGTCGGCTAACCAGCAAAAAAAACACCCATACCATGGTTAAAATGGCGATACCGCCTTCCCCTAGAACGTCTAGCCAAGCGACTTGTACCCAAGTTTTACTAACGCCTAGTCCAAAGCATAAAGCCACTGCAATACTAATCGTTCCAAACGCTAATGAAACCAAACGATTATGGTGTGATAACAAGGAGTAATTCATAACGTCACGTCAATAAGGCAACTAATGGAATTAATGCCTATCTTACTCATTTCGAAAATTTTTAGATAAGGTCATTTTGGCTCAGCGATATGACAATAAAATGAAGATAAAAGCAGTTACCAGAACACTGACCATCACACAGCGATAAAATTCGTCATCATTAGGAGGTCAAAAAAGCTCATTGCGACACAAATCCCTCGGAAAATTCGCAAAAATCAGGGTTGCTGATACCCATTGAATTTTTTCCGTCATAAAAAAGTCATTAAAGCCGCATAGGCTGCCTAGCAATCTTTTTCAATCAACTTCATTTAAAAGTGGAATTCGACATGCACCTGATTAGAAACAAACTGACATTGGCTTGCCTGATGGCCTTAGCTAGCCAAAACGCCTTTGCGCAGAATAACGGCAACATACATGGGCAGCTGAGTAGTGAAAACTTAACTCACTATTTTTCAGGTGCCCAACTCGAAATTAAAGAACTGGGGATCACAACCACCTCGAGACGCAACGGTTCATATCGTTTTAATAATATCCCCGAAGGTAGCTACACGCTCGTCGTATCATACATGGGTGCTAACCCAATTGAACAAACGATTACCGTAAAATCAGGTCAAACACTCGAACACAATCTTCAGTTGGTCACTAAACTTAACCGCATAGAAAATATCGTTGTTTACGGACAACGCAGCGGTCAAGCCTCTGCACTGAATCAACAACGCAGCGCTGATAGTATAAAATCAATCGTATCAGCGGATGCAATCGGCCAATTTCCTGACCAAAATGCCGCAGAAGCATTGCAGCGTTTGCCGGGACTATCGATTGAACGAGATCAGGGTGAAGGACGCTTTGTCGGCATTCGTGGTATTGATCCTAATCTAAATAATGTCACGATAAACGGCTTGAATGTGCCATCTCCCGAAGGCGGTGTGCGCTCTGTTGCTCTGGATGTCTTACCTGCAGAGCTGATCCAAGGACTTGCTGTTTCCAAATCCGTCACTGCAGATATGGATGCCGATGCCATTGGTGGCTCAATTGAAGTGATAAGCTTAAGTGCTTTTGACAAAAATGAAGATAGTGCCAGTTTAACCGTACAAACTAGCCATAACGAACTACGTAAAGAAACGAGCCCAAAACTATCAGGTAGCTATACGCATATTATTGACGATACTGTTGGTTTAGCCGCTGCATTATCCTATTACGACAGAGATTTCGGCTCTGATAACATTGAAACAAACGGCGATGATGAGATTGAGCAACGCTTTTATCAAATTAATCGTGAACGCCTAGGTGCCGCCATCAACTTAGATATTCGCCCCGACTTTAATAATCAATATTATCTGCGCAGTTTGTACAGCAAGTTTTCTGACAATGAGTATCGATTAGCCAACACTTTTACATTTGATGGTGAAGACTCTGAAGTCGAACGTGAAAGCAAAGATCGCTTTGAAAGTCAGACGATTCTATCAGTTACCGCGGGTGCCGAGCACGTCATTAATGATTGGCTTGTTGAATACCAAGTGGGTTACTCAAAAGCAGATGAAGATGAGCCTGACTCACTCTATTACGTATTCGCCAATGATGAAGTTACCATTGATTCCAGTATGGCAGGCCAAATTCCAACGATCAGCCAAAATGACAATGTCATGCGTATGAATCACTATGCGTTAGATGAAATTAGTTTTGAGGACAATTACACTAAAGATACCGAAACAAGCGCCAAAGTAGACTTTACTCACTTTAGCCAATGGAACAACCATGCAGTAGAAGTGAAATTTGGCGCTAAATTTCGCCAACGTGAAAAGCTTAACGATACCAGTATCTTTATCTACGATGGTGACTTTGATGAGATTGACTCAGCGCAATTCGCTACTACTGCACCCGATTGGAGCCTTGGCAACTTCGGTGATGGTTTAGACCGCTCAACCATGCGTTCTTTCTTTAAACGCAATCAATCTGAACTTGAACTGGCACAACTCGATTCAGAACTAGAGTCCAATGGTGCAACTTATCAAAATAATGAAGACATTTTTGCCGCTTACTTCATGTCAAAAATTGATATTAATGATTTACGATTAGTGGCGGGATTGCGTTATGAACAAACTCAATTTTCAACGCAAGGTATGCGCGTTGAACTAATTGAAAACGAACAAACCGATGTTGAAGAAGTTGTCAACAGCCAATGGACAGGTGAACAAGATTACAACCATTTACTACCTAGCATCAATGCCCGTTACGAATTTACCCAGAAACTCATTGGTCGATTTGCCTATACCCAAACAATTTCTCGACCAAAGTTTGAAGATATTGGTGCTTATCAAATTATTGAATCTAAAACTGAAGAAGATGACGGTACCTATATTACTGAACGAGAAGCAGAGGTCGGGAATCCAGATTTAAAACCCTACGAAGCCGACAATATTGATATTGCGTTAGAGTACTATCCTGGTGATATAGGCGTGATTTCAGCAGGCTACTTTCATAAAACTATCGATAATTTTGTCATTATTGCTGATGTTGCAGGAACCGAAGGTTGGGATGGATACAACGAGGTAATGCAGCCAATCAATGGTGAATCCGCCACCGTTAACGGCGTTGAGTTGTCTTGGGTGAAAGCTTTTGACAATGGTTTGCTCCTATCAACCAATGCCACATTTTCCGATTCTAAGGCGACAACCTTACTTGACGGAGAACGCTATGAAACTAGCCTTCCTAATCAGAGTGATACTGTTGGAAACGTTACTTTAGGCTATGAAAGCAACGCGCTGAGTTTACGCTTAACACTTTCTTATAAAAGCGAAAATTTGGAAGAAATCGATGGCGATATGCTGCGCATGGAAGATGCCCATCAACAAGTTGATTTCATGGGGAAATACTTCATAAACGAGAACATGCATTTATATTTCAACGCCGTGAATATTAATGATGAACCCTATTACCATTACTTTGATCGTCGTAATAATAACGCACAGTATGAAACCTATGGTCGCACATTTGAACTGGGCTTCAACTGGACAATGTAATCTCAAAAATAAGATCACCATGGCGCAGAACGATTAGGTACTGCGTCGCGACTATGTACACGAAGTAAAAAACACTAAACTTATGTTATTAATATTTAGCAAATTTATCGGTATTTTAGCATTACTACCGCTGCTCGCTTTTGGGCAGCAAATCTATGATGATGCTTATTACCAAAAACACCCGATCAACAATCTAGAGTTACTCGACAATAGCTTAAACTTTATGGTGATCGGGGATTGGGGCACCAATGGCCATTTTTCGCAACAGCCAGTTGCCCAGTGGTTAGACATTGCCATGCGTGCGTTTGACGGCGAATTTGTCACTACCACAGGCGACAATTTCTATGACAATGGCGTTGCGTCTATTGACGACCCCTATTGGCAAAGCTCATTTGAAGCTGTTTATCATGGGCCTTATTTGTTCAACGATTGGTATCCAACTTTAGGAAATCATGACTATCGTGGTAATTGGCAGGCACAAATTGATTACAGCCAAAAAAGCCGACGCTGGCAGTTTCCTGCTCCTTATTACGCCAAACATTTTACCCTAAACAATGGTGAGCAACTATTGCTGTTATTCATTGATACTAGCCCACTCAATCCAGAATATAAGACTCGAGCTAAATATGCGGCAACGCAGCGACAAGATAGCCAACAACAACTTAACTGGCTAGAACAGCAACTGACTCAGTCAAGCGCTAAGTGGAAGATCGTTATCGGTCATCACCCTTTATATTCGAGTGGTAAACGCTTTGGGCAAAACCAAGGGATAAGAAACGTACTCGAACCTATTTTTGAGCGCCATAAGGTAAACGCCTACTTTGCTGGGCACGAGCACGACCTGCAGCATAACCAACCGACAAACAAATTTACAGCCCACTTCGTTTCTGGTGCAGGCGCTAAGTTACGAACAGTGAGTCATCGGGCATTTACCCGCTTCGCGCAAGCCACCCCTGGCTTTATCGCCGTGTCGGTAAACGATGAAAAAATTCGCGTTCAAATTATTAGCGCAACAGGCGAAGTGCTTTACCGTACAGATTTATTACAGGAGTCACAGAAAAATGAAAACCGTTAATTACTTATTAGTCTGCCTTTTAGTTAGCGCGCTAGCTGGGTGCGAGAACACTCATAAGCAGCGTTTATCCATCTCTGATGTGCTAACACCGAGTGTTGAAACATTACCCGTCAATACCGAAGGAGATGCCGCTGACGACCCCGCTATTTGGATTAATATGCAAAATACTGAGCAGAGCCTAATTATTGGCACAGATAAAAAACTCGGTTTAAACGTGTATAACTTAGCGGGAGAATTAACCCAGCAACTCGCCATTGGACGACTCAATAACGTAGATTTACGTTATCAGATCTCGCTTGCTGGCGAACAAGTTGATATCGCAGCAGCGAGTAACCGTAGCAACAACAGCATTAGTTTATTGGCGATTAACACCGAAGGGCAGTTAACTCACCTAAATGATATTAAGACCAATTTAAATGAAGTGTATGGTTTATGCATGTACCAAAATAACGACAATAATTATGTCTTTATTAATGATAAAGATGGTCGATACCAACAATACCAACTGCACACAGAAAAACTCCCTATATCTGCAACCTTAGTGCGCGAATTTTCACTGCCGAGTCAGCCTGAAGGATGTGTTGCTGATGATAAAAGCCAAAAACTGTATATGGGCGAAGAAGCAAAAGGCATTTGGCAACTTTCTGCCGATCCGAAAATTAACGATCTAAACCAGGTTGCAGAGCTAGATAATATGCTTAATGCCGATGTTGAAGGAGTAGGCTTGTATTATCTTAATGAGCAACCCTACTTAGTGGTTTCTAGCCAAGGAACTAATAGCTATGTGATCTACCAACTTAACGATACTATAAAAGCGCTTGGTCATTTTAGAGTAGCAACCAATCAAACACACAATGTCGATGAAGTCTCAGAAACAGACGGACTCGAGGTTACCTCGATGAGCCTAGGTAAAGATTGGCCAGATGGCCTATTAGTTGTACAAGATGGTTATAATCAGCTTCCTGATGCCGCGCAAAACTTCAAATTGGTATCGGGCACAGGCATCAAGCAGTTCATTGAAAAATGGACGAATGCGGATTAATGTTAACGACAGGGTAAATTACTCTGTCGATAATTCTCCACATGTTAAATACACCATAATCAAATACTTTAATTCAGCAATGGTACGTTGCTGTTTTTGTTTATCTGCTTGGTACAGTACCGTATGATGCACAGTAGTTTCCACCAAGGTCGACAACAACTGTGCTGCTACATTTAGATCTAAGCCTTCACGGATCTGGCCTTTGTACTGACTAAAGGCTTCCGCAACTTTTTGATGAATGGTTGCACTCAGATCAGCTTTCTCTTCCAGCTCAAAATTAGCAACATCATGACTCAGTATCTTGTGCAAGGTTGGGTCAATTTCATGGCCTGCGACACTTGCATCTACAAAGCAACTGATCAGTTCAGATAACTGATTTGTTTTTAGTCGCTCTGGAACTTGACGAAAAAGGGAGAGTAATTCACTAAAGTGTGAGCGTTTAATTTCCGCGAGTAGGGTTTCTTTTGAAGTGAAATATTGATAAAGCGAACCAATACTCACGCCAGCTTCGTCAGCGACGGCATTAGTGGTAAATCCAGCAACACCCTCCGTTTTCAAAACGCGAGTCGCCGCCTCTAATATACAGTCAACCAAAAACTTAGATCTTTGCTGAAGTGGTTGTTTTTTAAGAGGTAAATCTAATTTCTGCATTGTTAAACCCTGCCATATAAAAGCGAGTATTTTCCCGAAAATATATCCGTAAGATATTAAAAACTAATCAACAACTTAGGTAGTGAATTAACATGAAAAAACGTAACAAAATACGTCTGACATTAGCTAGCGCACTTTTATTATCATTTACCAGTTCAGCGCAGACTGAAAAGCAGAACTTTGTCATATTTGGGCCTGCTTTAACCCCTGAATACCAAGGCAGTGATGATTATTCCACTGTCCCGATGATGGTCGCTGATTTATCTATTGGTAATTATGATCTTGAAATAGAGGGGTTAACTTTGAGAACTAGCCTCTTTGAAAGCAACAATCTTCAATTGGGTATTACCTCTGAGTTGGATTTTGGTCGTGATGCCGATGTCGAAAATTCGACAATAGCTAAATTTGAAGACATTGATTTAAGTGTTAATGTAGGCGCATTTGTCAATCATCAATTAAGTAACCTTTACTTAAATGGCGACGAGTTCAATACAAGGTTATCAATATTCACTGACGGTTCAAACAGTCACAAAGGCAGCTATTCAACCCTCGAATTTAGTTACACATTACCACTAATGATACCGTGGCGAATTGAATTCGAACTTTCTACCACCTACGCCGACAGCAACTATATGAACACGTACTTTGGTGTTAATCAAATGGACTCGGCGTTGTCTGGGTTACCAATGTATAGCGCTAGTTCATCAATTAGAGATATTACTTTCAATGCCAATATCGGGCTGTTTATGAGTCCTAAATGGGGAGCGTTTTTACGTACTGGCGCAACTCAACTCATGCAAGATGCCAAAGATAGTCCCATCGTCGCATTAGGAGATGACAAACAATATTTTATCGGCCTTGGCGTTTTTTACCGTTTTGGAGAATAACATGAAAAAAGCACTTATCTTGCTCACTTGGTTGCTTTCTCAAGCTACACAAGCAAATCAAATAGCCCCACTTGAAACCGCGTTAAGTTTATCGCATGTTGACATAGGTAATAGAGACCACACGATTGCGGTACTAAGTGATAGTAATGGCTTTATTACGGGTATCAACCTGAGTAGTTTAACAAAGCAATATTTAACGCCGGTCGCCATGTATCAGAAAATGGGCTATGAGCAAATAACAACCTTGATTAACAATGCAAATGAAGAGCATAAAGTCACTTTAAGCTATGACAGTTTAATCAGTCCAGCAGGGCAAAGTCGACATCATATTGCTTTGGGGTTTAATTACAGTGAGCATGCGGATGAAGTTTCTGCAGAGCGCAAGCCTTTCTTATTTGTGAAAAATGTTCTGCCCACTCGAGACCAAACGGTCGTTCATCAGCAGCAGCGACTCCTCGATTATGAAATAGAAATCTGTGCTAAACCATTAAAGACCCTCAAACCAAGTAATCTCGACAAGCTAGAACTTGGCTATTTTCTTTGTGGAGATTTTACCGATAGAGCAACCTTATTAAGGGAAATGAACCTTGATAATATTCGCTCGGGTGAGGGCTTTAGATCTGCCAAAAGTATGCCGGGGTATTTTCCTACCGGTCCTTACCTCGTTATTCCTAAACAGCAACGTAAATTTCTTGAGCAGATCGACTTTACGCTAACCCGTAATCAAAAAGTAGTACAACAAGCCAATGCTGGACAGATGATTTGGGAGCCAGCAACGGCGATCGAACAATTATTTTTACTTGCTGATAACCGACATAGCGAGCTAAGGTCAAATGAAAACTGGTTTCCTTACGGCAAATTTGATGAAAATATCACGTTGTTGACTGGCACGCCGGCGGGCGTGATCATGAGACCACCAAGTATTGGCTTCAAAATCCTTATGGGAACTTGGTATTTCCTTGGCTTTAACTTTTTAGATGATGATTATCAATCGCCACGAGACTTTGTCGTAAAGCAATATATTGAAACCTTGCTTGACGAAAAATCTTTTTTACAACCTGGAGAAAAAATCTCTATGTCGGCGGATTTTCTCGGCAGCATTGATATACAAATTAACTAACGTCAAGGGCTAGGTGATAAAAAAGGAAGCAAACGCTTCCTTTTTTAATCTTACAAATGGCTATTCAGCCACTTTACTCATATCGCCGGCTTTGATAATGGCAAACCCGTCTACGCTGAGGTATTTACGCATAACCTTATTAATATCTTCAGCACTTAAAGCCGCTATTTGCGCTTCATATTGCTTACCAAATTGCATGGTGCGATCAAGTAACAGGTTATCATTTAAGGTACCCGCCAACTCACGGTCTTGAGAACGACTTACTTTACGTCCTTGCAACAACCCTGATTTTGCCGCCGCAACTTCTTCATCCGTAAAGCCATCTTTTAATAAGCGAGCAATTTCTTCTTTAAAACCTACTTCAACCTTGGCTAGGTTTTGCGGAGCGCAAATCGCATAGGCCCCCATAGATGCTCGCTGATCAAAATCACTGATACTAATGAAAGAACCAGCCCCATAACTTAAACCATCTTTTTGACGCAATCGCGTTGCTAAACGACTATTTAAAAAGCCACCACCGAGCATATAGTTACCAATGGTTAGCGCCGGAGCATCAGGATGGCTTTGACCAACAGGTAGACTAATTGAAGCAATAAACGTCGCATTTTCTTTATCCGGCGTGTTAAATGTCATCGCTTCATTTGATAGCTTTTGGTAAGGACGAGCAATACGCTGATATTCATTTTCACTTGTCCAACTAGCCGTGATTTCATCAAGCGCCTTGGTGGTTGCTTGTTTATCAAAATCACCAACAACGGTTACTTGCATGCTAGAAGTGCCATAGAAATCCTGATGGAAACGCTTAACATCATCAAGCGACAAACGCTCTAATTCAGCTAAAGCCTCTTCAAACGTTGGCGTATAATGAGGATGTCCTTTTGGAAACGGACTTTGATGGCGCGAATACGCTCTAAAAGCAATTTGCTGAGGGTCTTGTAATTGTTGCTCTATCGCCACTTTGGTTTCGTTCTTATACAGCGTAAATTCTTTTTCGCTAAAAGCGGGCTTTTGCAACACTTCACCGACAAGTGTTAACGTATCAAGTAAATTTGCTTTGGTGGTATTGACTCTCACATAGGCATTTTGATGACCACCACCTATGCTAACTTGCGCCTCTAATTTATCAAACGCTTCTTTTAGCTGCTCGCGGGTATAGTTTTCTGTACCACGCATTAACATTGCACCTGTTGCGCTGCCTACTGCACGTTGACCTTGCAGTGACAGTAAGTCACCCATTTGCATGTCAATATTAACCACTACCGACTCGCCACGCGTTTTTTTAGGAAGTAAGGCAACTTTAACACCGGTATCTAGTTGGCTAATACCCGTACGAGCGTCAATATTATCGTGTGACGGATCAAATGCCTCACCTTGGGCGACCGCTTTTCGACCTTTATAATCTTTAACCATTTCTTCAACGCTAGTCACTTGTGGTATTTCAACTCGCGCTGGCTTATCAGCAGGAATAAATTTACCCAAGGTTCTATTATTCTGGGTGATGTAATGGCTTGCGACACGATTAACATCGTCAGCAGTTACCTTTTCTATACGGTCACGATTTAAAAATAGCAAACGCCAATCGCCCATACCTAACCATTCACTTAACTCAAGCGCAATACGCTCAGAGGAGTTAAAAGCAAGTTTGGTATTCTTAAGTATTGTGCGCTTGGCTTTTTCTACTTCAGCCTCGGTAATTGGTTTTGTATCAACACCTTCTAAGGTTGCTAATAAGGCAGTTTCTGTTTTAGTTAAATCCGCACTTTTATCTACTTCAGCCATAAAAATGGCAACACCAGGCTCAGCCCACTGAAAATTAAACCCAAAAGCGTTGCTCGCTAGTTCTTTTTCCACTAGCGCTTTATGTAAGCGCCCCGTCGCATCTGCTGATAACACTTCGTTAAGTATTTCGATTGCAGGAAAATCAGGGTGAGAACCTGCAGGAACATGATAAACGGCACCTATCATCTGCGCGTCGCCAACCCGCCTAACTGTTACTTCGCGCTCACCATCTTGAGCAGGCTCTGCGGTATAAAGCGGATTGATCACGCGAGTCGGCTTAGGAATTTTGCCGAAGGTTGCCTTTATTTTTGACAACATCGCGTCAGTTTCAAACTTTCCGGCAACAATTAATGTCGCATTATCGGGTTGATAGTATTTTTTATAAAATGCTTGCAGACGATCAATGGGGACATTTTCTAAGTCAGCACGCGAGCCAATGGTTGATTTACCGTAGTTATGCCATTCATAAGCAGCACCAAGCATGCGCTGCAACGTGATACGAAATGGACTATTTTCACCGCGCTCAAATTCATTTCTAACCACGGTCATTTCGCTGTCCAAATCTTTCTTGGCAATGAAGGAGTTAACCATTCGATCAGACTCCATGCTTAACGCCCAATCAATGTTTTTTTCTGTGGCAGCAAACGTTTCAAAATAGTTAGTGCGATCAGTCCAAGTTGTGCCGTTAGGCCTTGCACCATGAGCACTCAGTTCAGCGGGAATATCTTTATGTTTGGGTGTACCTTTAAAAACAAGATGCTCTAGCAAGTGAGCCATGCCAGTTTCACCATAGTTTTCATGCTTAGAGCCAACATGATAGGTAACGTTAACGGTGACGGTTTCTTTTGTCTGATCAGGGAACAATAAGACCTGTAAGCCATTATCCAAACGATATTCTGAAATACCTTCAACAGAGGTAATTTTTTTGAGTTCTGCCGCTAACGCAGACGGTGAAAGCATCGTCACGCAAAGAGAAGCAACCAGCAAAGGTTGCGAAGCCTTATACCATTTTTTTAGCATTTTAATTCCTTATAACCAACGGTAATCGCAATGTATCAGTTAAGTTACCTCTTGTTAACATTAAATTGTGAATATCCCAGTAACACAGGGAAATTTAGCGCTCAATGTTCGGTTAACGGGCTGAAAGTATTCGACGATACCGAGGCAGCGTCGCAAAACCGAGCATTATTTGTTTTTCTGAATAACGTTTTAGCTGCAATTACGCATGCTTAGATGCTAATAATTCACGCAATGCTACCGGTAAAAAGCTTCTCGCTTTAGTGGTAATTAGCGATTCATGTTTTTGCCAAAGAACGCCCAAATAAATAACGAATAATCCAAGTAGCGTTAAGGTAATAGGAAATAGCCAACTATCTTTGAATATAGTTGACGCTAAATACCCGATATAAACAGAACAACCAATTGCCCCAAATATAACAAACACCCTTCTGACAATGAGCACACCGGCAAAGATCATCAAAAGGTTAATGGAGAAATACATAAACTTAGACAATTCACTATCTGAATGTTGAAGTGACATCCCGCCCCAAAAAGCAATGACACCAAAAAGATATATCCAAAATGAATAGTCTGCTTTATTGTGTGATCTCATATCAACCCAAAAAGCGAGGGCGATCATCAGTAACCCAGTATACATAGAAACTATTTTTCTTAGTTCCCAGCTATAATCCCCTCCATTAATCATCACGGCAACATCCATTGTTAAATACCAAAGCGTCACTGCAATAGGCATGATTAAGAAAGGGTATTTGTATTTCCAGGCAATAATTGCACCTACGGCTAGGGTACTTAATTCCATGTAAAGCCAATGCCACTTGATGTATCGGTGGTATTCGCGATAAACACTTTCATCAGGCCAAACACCCAGTGTCTGTTGCAATCCATAAACGGCTAATGGAGTTAACGCGATAACAAAGGTGCCGCAAATACCAGCAGGAATAGCTAACCCTTTGGATTTGAAGATGTTAGTCAGTTGTAATCCAACCGCAGCATACAGTAGAGAAAGACATACTATGCCAATTCCTCCGAAGGACTCCCATCCTAAGTTCATAAACAGTGTCATTGCTCCAATTGCAATCATTCCGCCTAGGTAGTAAAGAACATGTGTAAAATCAAACTTAGCAGCTACGTTTGCTTGTTTATTTAAAAACTCGATTAGTTTCTCACACTGTTCTAATGAAATAATATTTTTACTGACAGCGTCTTCCAAATTTTTCTTATTGAAGTTCAATCAAAACCCCTTTCTATGATGTTCACCTAACGCCGCCAGTAGCGATACTGCTTAGCTGCGCCCCTCTAACAGCTTTGGTTAGGCATTATAGCCATGTCGCTGCACCCGCACCGAACAAAACAGCAATGGATATCAAAGATGCCCCAAACACAATTGAACGAAGGATTTGCAGATTTGCGTAATAGCACACTGCATATAGAAATCTTGATGCAGTGTAAGCCCATACCGCATATGCCACTAGGGTAGGTGAACCAGAAGACATAACACTAAAAGCTAGCGTAATGATGAAAATACCTAAACTTTCATTGGTATTTGCCACCGTCCGCGTCGCGCGAAAAAGAAGATCACTATGATCTGCAACCACTGGTGAACCAGGTATATGCTTATATTTTATGCCTAACAAGTCGGCAACGATCAGTTGGCAAAAGATAAGAAGAGCCAACACACCTAAAGCGGCTATGGTTTGACTGTAAGGTTCAAAAATTTCCATAAGTATTACCTAACGTCCTAACAAGGGATTAAAAATGCTTGGCTAAAATATGTTATGAAGCAAAAAAGCGCCAAGCTTTAACAATTCCACACTTAATTGACTTGTTGCGCTGCTGGCTATTCCTTACCTTCTAACACAGGACTGTAAATACCCCATACAGCAAATACAACCAGTAAAAATGATAAAGCAAGTAGCCAAACTAATAGCTTCATTGATTTACCACTATGACCTTTACTAACTTTATAAACAACAAAAGCTGAAACTAAAGCTAAAATGCCCCAGTAGCGATAGGTGCTAATTAAGATAGCCGTTTGAATGGGTAATTCAGCTTCAAGAGAATTGAATACATTTTCAAACTCTTGAATGATGAGAAAAGCTCCGTAGGCAAATAACCCAAAGTAAAGCGTAGACATAGTCGCCGCTACTACCTGAAAATTACTTTTAACTTGATTCATACTCTGCATCTCCTTTGCAATATAATGCTACATTGGGGGGCTGATAATAACTTACTAAAATAGTGTCGTAAAGCAGGACCTAACCAACTGTTTTTCCTTATTAAAAAATTTGTTAGGCTGATTTAATCCCCAATATACTTTACAACATTTTTTATAAACAACCCCGTACTTTCAACAGAAAGATGTAATATCCAACGGATATGAGGGGCTTCTTTAGATGATACAAAAATACTGAATGGATCGTTAATACTTGAACCTATTCTATTAACAACAAACTTCGAATTTGGTACAGCATTTATAAACTCCTTGCAGTCAGAACAAAACCACAAAGAGTAAAAAGGAATTCGGGTAATAACATCCAATTCATTGGCGTTTAGTCTTGATAAGAAGTTCGTTAAATTATCAAAAAACAGGTCTTTATTGTATTCACTAGGAAGGTAGTGCAGTGATACGTATTCATTTTCATTTATTCTAGGGCAAGCATTACCAATTGCAGATGACCATAGATACTTATCAGTTGTATCATCTTTCCCTAAGGCATACTTAGTAATCTGACAGTTCCCGAGAGGGGTTTTGCTCGGAGCAGATACGGCTAATGCCACGTTATGAAGAGTTAGTTTTTGCTGTTCAGAAGTCGGACAATATAATATTGCATCTATCTTTTCTTTAATTGCTACATTCAAGGAGAGTATATCTTCTTTGGTTGTAATATACTTACAGTGTGATACTGAGATTGTTTCAGCATACAATTCAGTAACAAAGCTAGTCATTAGAACAACAAAGACAATTAGTGTTTTACGATTTAAAATTGTTAACTCCCACTGGAAACAAACACCGCAACTGATTATAAACCTGACGCCCACTTAAGCGGACAAAAAACTATTGGTTAAAATGTGAAGTAAAACTTGACCTAACCAACTTTTTTTTCGTTTCAAGTACTTATCATGCTTATATTACAACCAACTCTTCGGCTGGTGTACCGACAAGCGTAACAGCACAACCACCGTGCTTATTAATGTATTCTGACACTAAATTAAAGCCAACCCAGTAGCCCGCTCGATTTGGAAATTTTGCAATATTTTGGCCACCGAAATACACAGGATAATCAAAATCAGTATTTTCCAAGTTAGCTTGCATTTTATTATATAAATCAAGCCACTCATATTTTCTGACTTCGTCAAAAAACTCTTTTACAACATGTGTATTAAATTTGGTCTCAAAATGACATGCAAGTCCTTCTGAAATAAGTACTTGAAACAGTTTTTTCTCTTGAACGCCAGAAGTTGCTCTTAGGACATGGTGCATTTCATGCGCCATAACGGCAGTGAGTTTATGATTTATGATATCAACGAGGTCTTTTCTGTCGGCATCTAACCCGATATCAATAACATAGATTTGAGAACTTGCAGATCCCATAATGCCACTCTCATTTTTGTACTCGTCAAGGCATGGACTTATTACAATATCTAGATTGGGTAATTCAATATGTTTTTTAATTTCAATCAGTGAATCCTGCGCTTTAGACTCCAAAAAACCTAAAACATGATTAAATTTTCCTGACGCATTTAAAACGGTTATTTTAGTAGGCATAACTTCCCATGTAACAGAAAACTCCAGATAAACATAACGGCTCAATTTGAGCGCACAAATACTTGGCTAAAATTAGCGACGAAGGAGCAAAAACCAAGCATTTTGCGTCCAATTGCCTTGATGGCCTTGTTAGGTACGCATTTCGACACGCCAAGGTGGATTAAGGCGATTTTCACCAGCCCAATAAAGTTTGATTTTATTACCTGATGGATCATGTACAACAGCTTCTCGCCATAAATAACTTTCATCTGTAGGTTCTTGGTCGAAATTAATACCTTTAGTCTTTAATTGAACGACCCATTCATCTAACTCTTCATGTTCAAAATAGATAACAGTTCGGCTCACAAAGTCAGAACTTTCTAAAGATAATGAAAAAGTTGAACCTCCTCCAGGACATTCAAAACGCGCATACTGAGGCGTATCAACTATTTGTGTAAAACCTAAAATACGATAGAATTCTGTAGCCGTATCCATATTATTTACGGGTAATGTAACTTGATTTAAATTCATCGAACTTCCTTGTGTACCTAACGCTCCATTCAGGAGCTGATAATAGCTTGCTAAAATTGTGTAGCGAAGCGGAACCGAGTAAGCTGTTAGCAGTCCCGTTACTGTAATGGCTTGTTATGGCTCAATTATCTCTGATATTTTATTGTGCATATAACTAATCGAAGATTCATATGCTTTGTGCTTAGCCAAAACCTGCTCTGTAATATTTTGTTGCTCTCGCTTAGATAAATGGTCAAATTGGTTTATAAGTATTTCTGCGCAGATTTTCCCAAAATCATCTTTAGCTTTAACATAGATTTCCCATGGCTCATTCAAGTCTCTTGCGTAAAGCTTTATAAGCATCTCAGCCTTACTGTTAGGAGCAATGTCAGTGTAAGTTTTCTCTTCGAAAGCAACATTATAATGTACTTTGTTGAGGCATTTACCAACTCTGCCAAAACCTTCCATTCTCAAGTTAATAAATGTTTTGTATAGCTCTTCTAGATTACTACGTTTTCTATCTTGAGATGCCTTATCTTCTGCTTTTCCTGCATTCCACCAAGCAGTTACAAAGCTTGTTGCAAAACCTACTATAGCTCCACCTAACGTTCCGATTACGGGTATCCATAAGTTTGATTGTGACACGAATTCTCCTTGAGGTATAACGCTTATTATCGAGACTAATTTTCATCCTATTAAATCGAAACGGATAACAACTTTCCACTAAAAATTAATCACTTAAACTTAGGGCTGAAGATAAACGAATACTCGTTTGATGAGTTAATAGGAAAACCCATTTTTATTGCCAAATTGAACTATCACAACGGTAAAAATCAGCAGCGAGTAGCCAGCTCAATGCTGAAATAACTGTTTAAACACCGAGGTCAACATCTTTAAACAATCGAACGAGCTTGCCGAAAAACCAACTTAGTAATCTAATCGGCAGTTCAATCAGTGCCTCGATAATATCCAAAACAGCATAGTATCCGTCGCGCTCACTTTTTCGATTTTTCGGCCAAATGTAATAAGCCACCATTAAACTAAAAAGCCCGGCCAACAAAAACCAAACACTCAAGTGGCCAATAAACACCAAGGCAACGAAAGTCAAACCCAAGACAAAAGTGAACGTTGCCGCGCTTGCTTTAAAAGTTTCCATCGGCCTTCTTCCTTAATTATCGTATTATCCATTAACGCTACCTCATTACCGTGCTGATTTGAAGCATGAGAAGGTAACAAAATATTGTTTACTTTAAAAAAGGTAAAATACGTTTACGCACTGCGTTCCGTTGTCGCTTTTTATATTCTCCATGGGATGCAAGCCCTTCGCGAGAGGCTAGATAACTATCTTGATCCATTAACTGGATTTCAAATGGGAAGAAAAAACATAAATTTTTGCCATTGGGTTGTAAAATTTTGATACGTTGACGGCAGGTGATTTGAACCGAATGGTATGACACTTCACTAAATGGATTCGTTGATTTATTTTTATCATCATCTGGATACGCCAAGCTCTGCATTGCCTCTTTAATATCAATAATCGGCATACCTTTATCAAAGCATTGATCTAACCATGCAAGATCGATAAGTGTATTTCGCGAACGAGACGGTTTAAGGTTAGCAAATGTGAGAATATGATTCATTCGTAAATAGGCCAACACATCAAGGACATCAGCTCTTGAATAAGTAATAAAACGAATGCCAATCCAGTCAAAGATATCAGCAGCAACATTCTCAGCTTTGTGCATTAACTTCATCGCAACCGAGCGCCTTGTTTTCACCCGTCTAAATTCGATATCAACCATGGCAACATCTCCCAAATAGCAGCTATCTCCCTGTTTGACAATGTGTTCATCAAACCGACCAAATATTTGCTGACGAATATCATCATGATACAAGTCATTTAAATATGAATGGCTGTGCGTTAGTGTATGTAACACACGCAAAATTGCGCCACTCCAAGGCGAAAGGCCTTTTTTACCATGGCCTGAAGCACTGAGAATATAGTTAACAACATCACGCTCTTCTTTGAGGGGTTTGGGGATAGCTTCGCCATCATTGAGCAGCTCCTGCTCAATTAACTCAATAGCTTCTTGACGTAGCACTTCAAGCTCTTGCAAGTCCGAAGGATCACTAACATCAAATCCATAGCAAGCCAAAAACGCTTTAGCTTCTTGCTCTGAATGAATATGAATGCGTTTGGCATCAATAAATGAACGCCCTTCTAAAGCAGTGCGAACCGAAGAACTACGCCAAGGGTTAATATTCATAAACTAACGGCCCTTTTATTGAAAGTGAATAATTAGCAAATGCAAACCACTTAATCCTTAAGCAGTCTTGCTAAACTAACTATAGCCGATAGTTTAGTATTTTTATTTGAGTGGAGTAGGCAATCGAAATAACACTTTCGCGAAGTTTTACTTTTCTACCAATACACTAATCGAACGATGCTGACACAACTGTGTTGATATCGACTGGTTGTCGATGACAATTTGAACCATTTTAGGCTTTAACGAAACCTGGTATTGCCCAGAAGTTAGTGGGTAGGCCTCCAATAGATTTAACGTAACAGAGACCTTCTCTTGAGGCGCTATTGTTATAAAATCTTGCTCTTGAGGGGTTGCTCTTTTGAACATAGGCCCTTGATAGGCTAGCTGATGACCTTCGCTGTCAGTGATTTCAAATAAGTTCGACATAAACCCTTCAAGCGGGGTATACCAAGTAAGTAATTTAAGCTGATGCGTTGAGGTATTCGTCAATTGATAGCTTACCTTAACGCCTTCAACATATTGCTGCTTATTTTCTGCGAATAACTCGCACTGTAATGAAGAATCTAAATTTAATGTCATGGCAGGAAAAGTGATAAAAACAAGCAAGCTCAATAACAGTACCGACCAACATACCTTTATGCGCTGATTCATTTTTATCACTCCTATAAAAGGTTAGCTACTGCTAAGTGTAGCTAACCTTGGGTTTAATTAATTTAGGTTCGGGGTGTTTTCTGCAAAGTATTCATGACTATCAGCATTATTCAATGCTTGATCTGGGTCTGAAATCGCTAAGCTCTTCGCACCGCTTTGACCATAAACCACATCATCTGTGCCAGCGACAGCATTGAAATGGCTAAGTTCGTGAATAATCGTACCCGCACGTGAATCTGTGCCTAGTTCATTAGCACTCCAAAATGCTCGACATAAATAGACTTTGTAAGGTTGGTTAGGATAAACATAAGCAAAGTAAGATTTTTTACAGCTACAGTCGAATGCAACTGGCTGATTATCAATTGCATCATTGATTGCTTCAAAGTTTGCTTTAGCCGTATTGAAACGAGATGAAGTAGCTTCACCGAACCACGTAGTATAACGAGGGGTAACATTGCTCGCTGAATGACCATTGAAGTAGCTTACCGCATTGTTAGCAATACCGTCTGCCGCAGCTAATGCACTCATAATTTCAGTTTGCTGACTGTTTGAACAACGACCAGTAAAACAAGTACCGTCGATACATGTGCCAGCACCGCCACCTCCTGGCTTACCTTTGTTAGCACCACCTTTCGATAGTAAACCGTCTAAGTAAATAGAAGTTGTGTTCGACGTTAATGATTCAACATTTAAACGCTCAGCTTTTTTTTGCTGTCCGCGGTTACTAAACAAATGAAGCGACTTAACATCGTAAGTAATTTCATATTGTCCAGCTTGAGACATGTCATAATTACTGGTCAATTCAAAAGTTTTTGTAATTGACTCACCAGATTTTAACTTGATGTAATCACGTTCAGTCGGTGCAGGGCGTTTATAATGAGGTCCCATAAATTCCACTTCAACACCATCACGTGTGATATGGAAAATATGCTCTTCTTCTAAATCAGTATACCAACCAAGTACTTTTTGCTGGCCTTTATGATTATTGGTAATGGTAAGGGTTGCGTTAACATCACCATTCGTTAAGGTTTGTACATCTACTTCAACATCTAATTGGGGTTTAGCTGCGCTTGCAGAAAACGCCACAGTAGCAAAGATGCTTAATAGAAATTTTTTTGACAATTTCATTATTATAATTCCTTGATTTTATATTTATTTTTATAGATTGGTTTTGTCGTTATTTTGCGTTCTCCCAAACAATTCGTAATACCCTGGTAAAGGGGCTGTTACAAAAAAACAACAACTAACACCAATCTCAAATACAATTAACACATTTTTGACGAAATGTACTAATAATTTTACTTCTAGTAAGTTAGCGAATAGCTTGCTATAACAGCATGGTCAAACTTTGAGGAACTACTTGTATGCTATCTCTCACTCCTATGCAGTGTCGTGTTATCGGTGTCATGTTAGAAAAAGAAACCACCACACCTGACCAATATCCTTTATCTTTAAACGGTTTAATGACGGCCTGTAACCAAAAAAGTAATCGCGAACCTGTGGTATCGTTAAGTGAAGTTGAAGTACAAAACATTGTTGATGAACTTATCGATATGCAATTAGTGATGGTTGATCGCCAATCTTCGAGTCGTGTACCTAAATATATTCATCGATTTTGTAATACGGAATTTGGCGATCTAAAATTTTCAGCTCAGCAACGGGCGATTATGTGTGTCTTAATGCTGCGAGGGCCACAAACACCGGGCGAGTTAAGGAGTCGAACGAATCGGCTTGCAGAATTTGCTAATGTTACCGAGGTAGAGCAAACTTTAAATGAACTACAACAATATAATGGCAAAATTCTGGTCAAACAGCTCGCTCGAGAGCCTGGCAAAAGAGAATCACGCTTTGTTCACCTTTTTTCTCCACAAACTTTAGATGATGCTGACAAACGTTCGCCTCAACAAACAACTGCAAGTTTTAATGATAAGCATGAGCTAACTGAAGGTGATAGCGAGAGTCTAGCGCAACGCGTATCAGACTTAGAACAACAAGTAGCAACACTCACCGAGCAAGTAAACTGGCTGCAATCGAAATTATCATAACGTCAATATGGATAGTTAGTTTTATTAGGTATTTCAAGAAAGTGACTAAATAAGTGTAACCACCTGTTTCATAAGCATTTAACGGCTTATATATCTTTACTAGAATAAACTCATTAAGAGTTTACTCAGTGCTATCAAGGATAAATGATGAAAGGTATATTAAAAGCAGGCTCACTTTCAGGTTTAGTCATCGTTATTGGTGAAGGGGTACTTAATGGCGCTTTGCTAAGTTCGCAATGGTCACAAGTTAATTCAGCGCTTGGCTTAGCTACGCCATCAAACGTGGTGATGGGTTTGGCGATGGTAAAGCTATTTATTCTTGGCTTTTTCATTATCTGGTTATACGACGCTTTATCGCACAAATATGGCCATGGCGTTAAAACAGCTCTGTTAGCAGGCTTAGTAACTGGTGGTATTATTTGGGGCTGGGCTTTATTCGGGTTATGGTTGGCAGGGTATATTAACAATACCATTGCCCTGTATACCTTTTTTTGGGGAATGATTGAGCTACCATTGGCAAGTCTTGCTGGTTTTAAGCTGTTAAACCTAAACGATAATGCCTTAAAAAAAGAAAGTTAACCTAATAACATTGTCGACAATGTGAAAGCCTTACGAGTATTCTTTATAAAGCGGTAACACTTTACTTCGGGTATACTACAAACCATCAACTTAGCGCAATTAACTAAACAAGCCTAGCGCTCTCGCGAATTGGTTTGGATAAAGACAAATGTAAAAGGAATAAGTAATGGCAACTGAGGTCTGGCTCTCGTTTATCGCGGCTTCAATGATACTTTGTTTCACCCCCGGCCCAACGGTTTTTTTGGTCATGGGGCAAGCATTAACTCATGGAAAGAAATCTGTGCTGCCTTTAATGGCGGGCACCTTGTCTGGTGATGTTATCGCCATGAGTTTTTCGCTATTAGGCATGGGCGCAATTTTAGCAACATCAGCTTGGCTTTTTTCAACACTAAAATGGCTAGGCGCAGCTTATTTAATTTTTTTGGGTGTTAAAGCATTTCGCAGTAAAGCCATTATTGATGATAAACAGACTCTCTCGGTTATAAAAGGCTCCGTTTTTATAAATGCATTGATTGTTACCGCACTAAATCCAAAAGGGATCATCTTCTTTATGGCATTTTTCCCATTGTTTATCGATGCAAATTCACCTGTCTTTCCGCAAATGTTGGTAATGGCTATCAGCTTTTTAACTATTTCGATGGCAAGTGTTACCTTTTATGCGACCTTTTCAGGGTTATTACGAAGCAAAGTTCGCTCTGTAAGCTTTCAAAACGGCTTTAACAAAGTTAGTGGTTCAATGTTAGTGGGTGCAGGAACGATTACAGCGACGTTAGAGCGTTGATCGGCTATTTTCACTTTTTGCTACTAGGGATAAAACCACATGATAAGCAGACGACTGCACAGAATTTTTGGGTTAACTTTACTTTTACCTATGATTGGCTGGGCGTTAACTGGTGTAGTATTTTTCATCAAACCCGGATATCAAGGGGCGTATGAGATGCTTAAGTTTGAACCATATCCGCTTGATCGCACCTTTACTATCGTCCCACAAGCGCAATGGCTAGAGTTTCGCTTGGTAAAATCAGTGATCGGTTATCATTTATTGGTCAAAACTGAACAAGGCTCATTGCATTTAGAGCCACAATCATTACAACCTCTACCGATCCCAGAACTAGGGCGTTTAACAGCATTATTTGAAAGTGCGATAGCAAAAAACCCAGAGCGCTATGGCAGCATAGAGCAAATCAATGACACCACGGCCATCACCACTACGGGTATTAATATCGAGTTAAACTGGCCTCGCTTAAGCTTTTCTCAGCATGGTATTGATAAGCGAATCATCAACACACTTTATAAAATTCACTACTTACAGTGGACACCTTGGTCAGCAGTAAACCAAGTACTCGGTATATTAGGCCTAGCGTTACTGATGGCGTTGTCATTTTTCGGGGTAAAAGTGTATCTCGCTAACCGTGAAAAATAGGTTGGTTATGAGAAATAAAACTAAAGTGATAGCAATAAGTGGGGCTTCAGGCAGTGGCAAAAGCACCCTTGTTTGCCTACTTGCCAAGCACTTTAGCTGCCCAAGTATCCATTTTGATGATTTTGTTGAAAAGAATACCTATCCAGTGGATATGGAAGCTTGGTTTAATGATGGTGCCGACTTTAATCTATTTCAAACCCCTAAAATGCTGACAACATTGCAACAACGGTTAACCGAAAATCATCAATACATTTTTATTGACGAGCCTTTCGGCCGCGAACGCGAGCAGATGAGCCACTATATTGATGAGGTTGTTCTACTCGCGCCAGCTTTAGAGCTTTGTTTAGCGCGTCTTCTTGCTCGAAACCTAAACAAACAAAAACCAAATCAAATACAAAGAGATCATCAACATATCCTTGCCTATTTAGCGCGTTATCAAGCGTATTTGCGGGATATTTATCGCTACCAAGTCGAGAAAATAAGCCTTAACTGTGATTTTCAAGTTGAAGCAGCTTCTGCTATCGAACATGCTCAACAAGAGATCTTAACTTGGCTTTCAACACGCTCTAATTTACCAATTAAAATAACAGTAATTTAAATCCAATGAGAATCAGTACGATACCACCCAAAATCTCGGCTTTACTTTCGAGCCACGTGCCACTTTTCGCACCAACATAGACACCGATATAGCTAAAAATAAACGTAGTGAGCCCAATGATCAAACATGCGCTTAACGGTTCAACCGCTAACAAGGTTAAAGAAAATCCTGCTGCCATGGCATCAACACTCGTAGCAATTGCCAAAATCAATAATACCCGTTGGGTAATTTGGGCAATGTCTTCTTCGATACCCTCGCTAAAGGCTTCGTAAATCATCTTAACGCCGATAATCAATAGTAAGGCGAATGCAACCCAATGAGCGTAGTGTTCAATAAAGCCAAGTAGCCCTTTGCCTCCTAGATAACCAATAAGAGGCATCAACGCCTGAAAAATACCAAAATACAAGGCCGCACTAACCGCTAACTTCGCCCTGTTTTGAATATGTTTAGCGCCAAGACCAATTGAAACTGCAAAGGCGTCCATACTTAACGCTATTGCCAAAATGATGACTTCTGTCATTACAACCCCTGTTCAACCATGGCTTTTATTTGAGTCGCTTTTACAAAATGATCGAGTTGATGCGTTTCAATCCACCAAGTCGCCGCTTCCATCAGAAGTTGTGGATCATCATTTTTATTGGCAAAAAACGCGTAAAAAGATAAGCCAACATTATGACCTTTACTGGCAATTTTTTTATCACATACGTTGATTATTTTGGCTCTAAGGGATGCTCTCATGGTAATTCACATGTCTAACTATTGGCAGTGAGCTAGCCACCACCGTTGGAATATCAATTTTCTCACAACCTAACCATTAACCACAAAAGTATTTTTACTTTTTCATTGACACTTTTCATAAAATATAACTCATTGATAAAAATAACTTTATCTAGCTCCAATTATTAAAAACTGATTATAAAAAAAAAATATAACAATTATGTTATTGACTAAACCTACTCACCCACCATATAGTATGGACTCCTAACTAAATAAATTTATATGGAGATTAATGATGAACAACGTCACTTTTTATCACGCAGGCTGTCCAGTATGCGTTTCAGCAGAACAGCAATTATTGGCGCTACTTGACCAAAAAAATATCAATCTAGAAATTGTTCACTTTGAGCATGCAAAAGAACGAATAGATGAAGCACTGAACTTAGGTGTTGAATCTGTTCCCGCGTTAGTAACAAACGGCCAAGTTTTACATATTAACTTTGGTGCGAGCATGGAAGATGTTAAGCAAGCGGTTGGTGTCGCCTAACGAAATCCATTGACTAATGAACATTAATTAATAATTTAACGAAAATGCCAGTTTGAACAGTAATTGCTCAAATTGGCATTAAGGAGTAAAGGCTCTACAATGAAATTTCACAAAAAAATTTTTACCGCTATGTTTGCCACATGGTTAATTTTCCCAGCACACGGACATAGCAATGACCATCAAGGTCATATACAAGCTCAAAAATCCCCTAACGTAAACGCCGAGTTTGATATTTTACATACCAAAGTGACAACCCAAGGCTCTCACCTTGTATTTCAACAAGAAGTGCGCGGAAGTGTCGGTACAAAATCACCTAACGCTAATGGCAAGCTTGCTGGTGCTGAGGTTTATAGCTATGTCTGGCCAACCAAACTTAATAGCGGAGCAGTAGGTTTTGAATCAGATCAAGGCATCCTAGCACTCGCATTGACTATTCACCCCGATTTTGATGACACACCTCTTTACGATGAAGACAATGATGGCAACAAAACCAATGACGGTGATAATTGGCACAGTCATTGGGTCGTATTAGTTCCTGATGATAGTTGTGGCTCTGGCGCATTAAAAGTTCGCGACATTCCAGAAGGGCAACAACCTAAAATGCCGGCAACTTGGCCAGGATTATCAATATTTATTGATAGTCCTGGGTATGACTTTAGTTTGGACGGTAGCGAAGTGCTTGTTCGTGTACCGCTCAAAGATATTGGTTTTAATCAAGCATTCAATTATGACGGTGTAACCGCGGCGCTGCGAGTCAATCAACAAGTTCATGCTCCACTACTTTGTGTTGTTGATGTTTTTGACATTGCTTCAGGAGATTTAAGTCTTCCGGGAAAAAGCAACTAATTAAAGAGATTGATTAGCCAAGCAACTTAATCAATCACCAATTAACAATATTTTAATTGTACAGAATAAAAGGAAATAAAATGACGGCTCAAACAGAGGCTTTAAAGGTTCACGTTTTTGATACCCATGTAACAACTCAATGCGGTAATTATTATCACTTTGATGTATTAGTATCAGACCAAAACGTTAAACGAGCGACAGAGTTTGCCGAAAGGTATATGCAGCAAATAGGCCTAGCAGACGCTGAGGTTGTTCAAAAACGATGTAATTTCTGTCATAGCGAAACCGCAAACCATGAAGTACAAAAAGAAATCATTAAAACAGGTTATTACATCATTCCAATGCAAGGCTGCCCAAAAGCATTGGTATAACTAACTAATTTTTACCATCAATAGAATGTATAGGAGGTAAGATTAAAGCCTCCTATTTGATTTAAACGACTCATTGCCAATAGAAAAAGTTGACGAGCAGAATAGACAACATTGACTTTGATTCATTTCTTGGCACTATGCATTAGAATTTATTTTTGCTTTTTTACTCTTTTGGTATTCTTATGAAAAATGTTTTTTCTCCTACTGTTCAAATTAACAATTTAGAAGCCAAATTAATTGCCAGCATTGAAAGAATAGCAACCCTCTTTAAGAGTAGCCTTCAAGATACTGCTAAAAGCCATCGGCTCACCCCGTTGCAAGCACAACTATTACTATTTATTGCCGAACATCCCAATAAATTCTGCTCTGTAGGTGAGTTAGCAAAAGAGTTTTCTGTGACAAAAGCAACAGCAAGTGATTCGTTAAAAACACTACTCAAAAAATCTTACATTGAAAAAACTGATAACGCCGCTGATGCTCGTAGTTTTAGCTACAAAATTACCGACAGTGCTAAGACTGTTGTAAGCGAGCTAAGTCAATTAGGTAATAAAATGACTGATGTCATCACTACCTTAGATCAAGAAGAATTATTATCCCTGTATAACTTAAACCTAATTTTACTTAATAAATTTAGTCAAACAGGCTTAATCAATACTCGCATGTGTTTATCTTGCCATTATTATCAAGAGAAAGAACAAGGCTTTTATTGCCGCTTAATGGAAAAATCGCTTCCACAAGTTGATTTACGAATTGATTGCCCTGAGCATTTACCCTCGCTCGAATAACAATTATTGGTAATTGCCACTATTGCAGGTACTGAAACCCTTATCCATTGATTTAATAATGATATTGCTTATTAAATCTATGTTAAATCGACTACTTTAAAGTATTTTTATCAACTAAAAACACTTAAAAAAACCATTAGAACACTACTCAACAACCAATTATATATTAAATAGGCTGCTTTACGCTTGGTCACCCACAAACACCACAATAGCATTAAAAACTGGCAAAAAGCATAAGTCGGCTTGCCAGATACAAAAGTAAAAACGCTAAAAATCATCAAACCAAATAGGACTAGAAGCCAATCTCTTGCTTTTGAAAAAGCGGGAATCGTTTGATAGAGATGATAAAAGTTGGCGTGTTCAGCCTTTATTTTGTTGAGTTCAACTTGCAAACCGCACACCACCAACACTAAAAACTGCCCAGACACTAAAAATACAATGTTAGACAGATCTGGCCTTTGCAAGACAAACCCTTGTGCAATAAACAGGATCATTGCAGTTAACGCCAAAACAAACAAAGGAACTCGAATATTTGCCCGCCAAAAATCTAGCCAAAATGCCCAAACCGAATACTTCTTTAATGCTATGTTGAGTTTCAATGATGGGAAAAAGTACAGGCCAATAGTCATCATCAAAATGATCAGAATAGTTACTTCAATCTCATGAATAATAGAAATAACACTAAGGAAAAAACAGCAAATAATTAACAGGTAACCCTTCAAAGGAGATTTGAAAATTAGCAGGGTCAGAACAATTTGCACCAACAAAAACAAAAACATATGCGGTATAGTAGACCAATGCATAACTTTTACTGAAGCCAACAACAATAGATTAAGCAGAATCATAGGGTTACACAACAGAGTAAGCAGGGCGTCGCAACCAACCATCAACCACCTTTTTTCTGTTAGTGAGGCATTGAATTTTTTATAGCGCGCTCCCTTAATAGCACTTTTACTCATATCTAAAAATATTGTCTGAAAGAGCAATATACCGGCGATTGTAAGCGTCGCATCATTCGGCTCTAGACTTCTCTTGGCCAACATACCAAAGCCAACCATAGCGAAATAAAAGAGTACGGGAAGGGCAGTGCCAAGGACGGTTACTAGAAATAAAGTCATCCCTGATAGCTGCGCGAGCCAGTGTTTAATTTCATAAATAAACAACTGCCAGCGATAAACTAAATAGCTACTGATCATTGTTCACCGCATGAAAACAAAACCCCAAATCAGCAAAGCGCTCAGGTTCATTACTGGCTACCACAACAGTGCCTTGATATTCCTGGATCGCTTCGAAAAGTACATTGCAACTTTTATCATCAAGGGCAATATTGGGCTCATCCAATAACAAAACTTCAGGGTTGCGCATAAAGGCATTGACTAGCTGTGTTTTCTTGAGATTTCCTGCTGATAATTGTGATATTTTTTTATGTAAATGGAGGTCGAGTGCAAATGCTGACAACAATTTCTGTGGAAACTCTGTCTGCCACATTGACTGGGTTAATGACAGCAGCTTTTTTACCGTCAAGAAACCTGGAATACTAATCGCATCTGACGCGATAGCGCTAATTTTTTGGGGTTTCGTCACCGCACTACCTTGCCATAACACTTGGCCCGCATCAGGTTTTTCTATACCCGCGAGGATGAACAACAAGGTGGTTTTCCCTGAACCGTTTGGCCCAACAATACAGGTCCGTCGCTCTGAGAATACCATGGACATATCAGCTAACACTTGCTGGTGTCCGTAGTATTTTGAAATATTGCTGATACTTAACATTTGGTTTTTCCTAAGTATTTAGCGCTAACCTGCCAACCTTTTGTTTAATGAAAGAAATGTGGTTAAATCGCAAGGATTAAAATTTTTCTTTTTATATTAATACATTATTTTCTTCCAAACTATGACACTACTATCATTTTTTGACCCTAAAACACCTCGAGTTTTTAATACAGTGCATCGCCTGCTTGCTGTTACAATTTCACTCATATTTCATTACATTAACTTCATTCTGTTTTAAACGTTACAGCCCATTTATAAAACCAGTGAGGTTGACCCATATTTTGATCATGGCAACTTTCAAATGAATAAAATGTGCAGAACCTAAACAGCGTAATTACATTCGACTCATTTAAACCACACAGGATCAACACAATGCCTAAGTTACGTTTTCTCGCCATGCTTTTATCAATCACTATCTTCTCACAGCTGAGTGTCGCAGAAGAAGCACATAAACATCATCATGACGGTCAAACGAGGTTATCACTTAATAATGGAGTTAAATGGCAAACAGATGCGCCGTTACGTGAAAATATGGAAACTTTACGGATGGCTTTCAAACAGCAACTGAACGCAATTCATTCTGATACCCTAGACGAAAAAGAATACATTAAGCTAGCGGCTCTAACAGAACAGATTGTGAACAACATAATTAAAGAATGTGAGCTACCACCTAATGCCGATGCGCAATTGCATATTATCGTCGCACAAATGTTAACAGGAGCAGCTCAGATAAAAGCAAAAGATAACGAGCCTTCGTTTAAACAAAGCGCTCATCAAATCGCGGTCGCACTTATTAATTATGGTGAATACTTTAATCATGAAGGTTGGCAAGGACTAAAATAAACTTGCCTCAAATAGCGACATAAGAAGCTAACAGCTTATTTATATAATAATTAAGGCTAGCCATAACCAATGGCTAGCCTTAAATTTTACCGATTATTGTCTGAACCACAAAATCGCGTAATAGTGTTCTAACTTACGATGCCGCGATTTCAGTAAACTACTCCACCGTAACCGATTTTGCTAAGTTACGTGGTTGATCAACGTCTGTACCTTTGATAATCGCCACGTAATATGACAATAACTGCAACGGCAAGATGTATACGATTGGTGCAATAATATCGTCGCAATGTGGCACGTTTATTACAGTCAACGCTTTATAACTAAACAAAGCCTAGATACATTACCTAAGATTGATAGCTTACAGTTTACTTTATCATATCTTGTTAAAAATGACCTTTATCAACTCCATTGTTATTCTTTGTAAACAAATGATAATATCGTTTAAACTGTTCAACTGTATTTGTCTTGATAAAATGAGGCGGGTTCATGTCATACGTCTTAGCCCAACTTGCTTGCTTGATCTTTAAAGAATCGATATGAGCTTCTAACGTTAACTTAGAAGTATTATTTATATGCCCTTTAATCGTTTCATTACACAACATCCAATGATGATATTGCAATATAGAAGACTTATCCTTAGTCTTAACAAGCTTATACATTTTGTCGGTTTTATCAAAAGATACCAAAAATTCTTTTTTATGTTTCTCATCGCCAGAACAAGCAAAAATTAAAGCATCTAGATAATTTATACCTCTATATTGATGTGCGGCGTCTGAAATACCATGATAAACACTGTTTAGAACTTCCATTTTATTTTTATGTAAACTGTCATCGCAATGCAGCGAGCTAAGATCATAATCTGTTCTTTTTTTAATTTCTTCTAAGATCTTATCTTTTTTACCGTCGAGATACCCTTTAATAACAACCGCACACAACCTAAAGTACGCAGCCATTTCAAATGCCTCCTTAGCCGAATTTATATAGCATTCTATATCTTCATATACGGCTCCTTGAGATAATAAACAACCAACGGTGAACTCATCTTGATTACCTCGATGACCCCAGTAATGCGCTGCTCTTAAGATGAGGGGGTAATCGTCAGGTTTAATATCAATACCAATTTGTTTAAGGGAGTTTGGTAATATTGACAAAATTTCGTCATTTATTTCATTACAATCATCAAGTTCTAATATAGGTACATGAGGCTGTTGTTCTGGTTTTCTTTGCCTACCCTTGGTGTTCATTTCCGCATCTAAAAAATAAAGCCATATATTAATAATTTCACTGGGCCATTTGCTTTGTCTCTCACCCTTCATTACATCATTAACTACTTTATAGATTTCTCGTAGTTGTCGCATTGCTCCTTCTGTCTCAGGCTTTGAATATAGCTGTTGAGCTCTCATTTTCAACAATACTAAATGTTTAAAACAAACATCTTCTTTATTTTGAGAATGTTCTTTTATAAATTGTTCAAATTTCTCAAGTCGCTCCTCATGAATATCAAATATAGTCCGATCATATGCTATTTGTTGATATTGAAAATTGTCATACCAAAACTGTAGACACTTTTTTATCCTTCCAGGGATACGCTTTAACTTTTTACCTGCTTCTACTGTGGGTACATGAGGAATCAAAAAGCCAAATATAATCTCAATAAATTTATTAGATTGAAGTTGTTTAATTACCCCTTCGGTCAAATGACACTCTTGAGCATCAAAGTCAAATTTCTCCTCGAGATAATCTTTTTCCCACCTTCGCTGCAGATAATCAAACATTAGATCATGAAATTCTATTTCGTCTTTGGTTCCGATAAAAGAAAGAACAGACCTTTTAACTAGGTCAGATATTTGCGCTCTACTTATTTTTCCATCAAATGTTTTTATTAACATAGGGACATTTAGCGGCATATTTGGAAATAAGCTTAGAAGTCGCAGCTTTTCTTGGCTTTTAGCGGCTAACTTGTCAATACTTATTTTTAATACTTGATCAATGTTTTGTTTTATTTCTTCTTCATCATAAGAGCCTGATAAAGTATGAAGACCTTTGTTTTTTAATTCTTTTATAACCGCTTCTGCCCGCTTATCTTCCAGTTGCTCAACAAATGAAGCAACAAGAACAATCATGAAAGGGTGCCCCCCCAGATAATCAACCAATAACTTCAAGGTTTTTTCTTTTTCTTCAATGCTTAGCCCACTAGGGTTATAAAGCGCTAGCGCATCTTCCGAATTCAGTTGTTTTAATTCATAAGTACCAACCATAGTATCCTTGTGATTATCAACATCTCTGAGGGTGACGATAAAATCTATACTTCTCGTTTTTTTACAAACGTTACGCAATGTATCATTTATATTTTTGGCGCCATCATCGATTATAACCAATAATCTGCCGTTCAAGTGTTTGTCCATTAAAACTAAATGCTGTTCTAACGCAATAGAAGGTGTACCACTTTTAGATTTGATACCCCTCTTTGCCTTTATAATTTTATCTATCTCCTTAGCAAACTCTTTACCTTTAACTCTTACAATGTGTCTATACTGGGTTGAAACTGAATCCGCATACATTTGACTTAAGAACGTTTTACCTAGCCCTCCCATCCCTTTAATTATTACAGCTCTTTTTTTCTTCTTTTTGAAAAAGCTCTCTAATTCAGCTAATTCATTTTTTCGACCAATAGCAGAGCTAGGTTGACTTTTAAAACTGATATTCTGAAAATCTTTTTCATTCAAAATGCTCTTTTCAATATAGGAAGTGATATGTGCTTGTGCATTTTTTTCAACATCTTCTTTGGCTTCGGTTTTAATCAATTTTAAAGTCGCTAGGCTATTAATAAGCTCTTTCGCGAAGCAACCCGCAAATTTTTTCTCTGTCTCTGATAAGCTCAATTCTTTTGTTAGCTTTTTAAATATTGATTTATCTTCAACGTTCTTTAATAACACGTCGCCACAATGGTTAAACAAACGAATTTCAATATTAAAAGAACGGTTTAATCTTCCCGAGTAATTTTCTTTTTTATCGTCTAGCGCTTCATTCTTTGAATCCACAAAATTTAAGCTATTGTTTTTTTTTCTCAAGTAATTATCTTTTACTTTGTCTAACGCTTCGTTATATGACTTTATAAAATCATCTTCCCAAACTTTATATGGATTTTTCTTAGAATCTTCACACTTTTGCTCTGAGGCTTCACTCTTTTGCTCTGAGGCTTTATTCTTTTGCTCCGAGGCTTTATTCTTTTGCTTCAAGTCTTCCCAATAATTTTCTTCTCCCAAGCAATCCTTTGCCGGGTGAGTGATTTTAAATAAAAAATTAATGAACACATACCAATGAATATGATCCTCAATAACTAAATCATCTTTTTGATTATCTTCAAACATAAAAACTCCTTTTATTAAAAAAAATTTACTTTTCTCCGACCGGAATATCGTTTTAAGCCAGCTGTGATAAAGCTTCCATTGGCTTGGTCAATTAGCTTTATTGATCTGTCCAGTGAATCATTAAACAAAATCAAAATAAAGAGGAGAAGAGAAACGTATAAACAACACTAAGCAAAATACTCTAACGAAACTACTGCAAAAAGAAAGAGGTACATATGAATACCAATGTTGATAATTCCTTAATAAATTATATACAAATAGAAGAAGCGCTTAATTCAGAATTTAAAAAAAAGCTTTCTTTAATTAATTTGCAGCATGAATCTGGAAATAGGGCTAGAGCAACTGCCAATGCAATAGTATGCGCAAAAACTAAAAGTATCATTCCCTTAGATGGTATAAAAACAGAAAACGGAGAGTTTCACCCATATTGTCTCCCTAAAAACTTAAACAGCGATTATAATGGTAACATTAGATACTATAATTGCATGAATAAGCTCATGAACGGCGAGAGTTTTTGGGATTTAGATCTAATAATAAACCTAAAAAATCAGCTACTAGACGACCACCCAATAATAGCACCATATTATGCTCTTAATGTGATGATAATCAGTTATCAAGTCGATGCGAAAACTTTTGCGCAAGTAACCCCAAACCATCTTCACTTTGATGAACTGAACAGTGATACTCGAAGTTGTGTTTATACGGTTGAACGTAATAATGTTCGTGGTGGCTCATTTGCTATTGCCTCTGGGAAATATCATAGAAGTCATATCAATGAAGTTGCTAAAACAGAATTTTTATTTCATAAAGCGATTCCAGAAGGCCAAGGTATAATCCTTGATGAAAGGGTATCTATCGATAATTTGCCCGTTTGCCATTCAGCAACAGAAACTTATGTTGATAACCCCAAGCTTTCTGGTACTCGAACAATATTAGTGACTGAGATGAAACCTATATTTCCAATTATTCACTAATCAATAGTATTTAATAAACTCGGAAGAAAATTCAATAGGGATATGGCCAAAATTAAGGCCGTTATCCCTATCTTTCACCAGTATATACACCATACCAAATTTGTCACGAAACCACACCGCCAATCAAAAGATGTCAACTCACCAATAGCTTTTTACCACGGTTGTTAACGTATAGTAGGATTGAGATACAAAAAGTCAATAATCAAATACGAATGAGACACAAGCCTCACCGCTCCCTTTTAAAACAACTATATAGATGTGTGAAAGTTTCTCGCACGATAAAGGTTAATTAGCAGTAAAACGCCCACTATAGTGCCAATAGGAAACATAGACACAAGCACAAATGCGTAGATCCACACCCCGAAGAAAGCTGCTTTTTTTCGGCTTCTAATACCAAAAAACAAAATAGCTGTTATAAAACCAGCAATTGTACCAACAGTTGTTATGATCATGTCGCCTTTACTTAGTGAGCCAGCGACTAAAGCCAAACAGGCAATAAAATTTATGACCAAAGCAAAGCTTGATAATTTAACTACGTTATCATAAGCATTTAGAACCAATGCTACTTTTTCTTCACCAGATTGATTTGCTCGGTGTTGTTTTTTTATCACGCCACCTTTTACGGATTGTAAAAGTTGATCTTCGCGAGTAGCCAAACTTTGGCTATTAATATCTTTATATAGCCTTTTGGCTATATCTTCACCCAAATAATGAATTACCATGTCGAACTGACTAGACCAAGCAAAAATGGAATCCAAATACACAAGTACATCAGCTTTAACTGCAGCTCTTGTATCACGGTAAGTATGACCTTTTCGCCGCTTTGTAATAATATTTTTCTGGTTATACTCATCAATATAACTCAGGACAAACAAACCTAGCTGTTGATTAAAATGTGGATCTAGAATGTACTCTGATTTGGTGATGAAAGACCAAAATGAAAGACTATTTCTAACCAAGTCATCATGAATAGTCTCTTCTATTTTTGCTTTTAGTTTCTGATATTCCTTCTCTGCCTTGTCTTGATAGATCTGTTGCTCTTCACTCAATTCCACGTTATGTGAAACAGTGTTCTGCTCTGCTATTTCATTGGTATTTTCGACTTTTTTAACCTGCTCAACAGAGATATTCTTTGTTATCTTTTCTTTAGCAAGATAAAGCGCATATTTATAAGCTTCACTTAATTGTTGAAAGGCTTCTTTATCGTCTTCAGGGCGAGTAAATTTAAGCTTTTTTGCGTAAGCAGATTTTATATCTTTTAAACTATCCGTTTCATCAATATCTAAAACTTCCCAACAAGTTATCACACCCAATCCTCCTGCTCGAATTGTTCCAGTACTTTTTCAAAACTAGTGACAGCTTTAGCTATTTCAATTGGGTTTTGATTGTTTAAGACCGCTTCAAATTGACCGAGTAATCGACTAATTTCTTCTCTTTTTTGCCCTATACTGGTGGCAAAAATTCTTTCAGCTTGTGCGATAAGTTTCTTGTTAACTTCATCTTCTCTCGGATGAAATTTGAGTTTTTGTAATCGAGCTTTTGAAGCCTCTATTTCAGATTGAGATAATGCGCCAGGAGCATTTTCAATAATTTTGTTATATTTCTTGCCTGTCGATTGAACGGTTGCGTCAACTTCTAATAAGCCACTCATATCATAGCTATACCTAATAATGACCGATTCCTTAGCGGCTTTATTTCTAGGTACCTTTACCGTAAGCATCCCTAAAAATACGTTTTGCTGAACGTTCCTATGCTCACCTTGATAAACTTTAATCGTCATCAACTCCTGATTATCTTGAACAGTTACTAGTCCACGCTCAATACTTATCGGAACAGTAGAGTTGCGTTCGATAATAGGCATAAACGAACTCGCACCATGTTCGTTTTGAATTTCAGTTCCTAAAGTATAGGGACAAACATCAGTAAGCACTATATCTTCTAAAGCGGAATTTTTTCCAATGAGCCCTGCTTGAATTCCAGCACCAATTGATACCACTAAATCAGGATCTACATTACATGAAGGCAACCTACCAAACAATTTGGCTACGAGCATTTTAAAAAGTTTAAGACGAGTAGCACCACCGACTAAAATGACTTCATCAATATCAGATACTCGCATTTGAGCATCACTTAATGCTTGAATAATAGGCTGTTTAACTTTGAGAAGAATAGGTGTAACGACCTGTGAAAACCACTGTTGAGTAACTGACCACTTGAATGACTCTTTAGCTAATGTCAATTCTATGGTGTTACCATCAAACGTTTCTATATTTTTCTTAACATTTTCCATTTGCTGAAAGAGTTGATGCTTTTCTAATGAAGACAGTGATTTTTTTTCTATTGCAAGCTCAGATAAAACGCTATCAACTAAACTATCAACAATGTCTTCACCACCTAGATAGTTATTGCCTGCACTCGCGTGAACTTCCATAACTCCATCAAAATACTCCAATATAGAAACATCAAAAGTACCGCCCCCCATATCTAGTATCATGAACGTACCCTGAGCCCGCTCATCCAATCCATACGCCATTGCGGCTGCCGTGGGTTCATTAATTAGTCGTTTAACAGTAACTCCGGCTAACTCGCCAGCTAACTTAGTAGCAGCTCTCTGATTTTCATTAAAATAGGCAGGAACACTTATCACGACTTCTGAAACCTTTTTATCTAAAAAGTGTTCAGCATCTTCAATGAGAGACTTAATTACCAATGAAGATAGCTCTGGTGCAGAAAAGCTTTTTTTACCGAGTATTACTCTATGTTCGGTCCCCATAAGCCGCTTAAATATTGAAACGGTTTTTTCAGGGTATGAAATTAAACGTTCTTTCGCGACCTCTCCAACGACAACATTTCCTTGCTCATCTAGACCGACAATGGAAGGAGTCAAAAACTTCCCCAAACGATTGGAACATTGAACTAACTCATTTTCTTTCCAAACAGCAACTGCACTATTAGTTGTGCCTAAATCAATACCTATAATTGTCATCATCTACACCCTAAAAACAACTTCACAAAACTAAGTGAAAAATTTCCATATAACCAAAGAACACTTAAGCGATAGCGTTTCTTCTTATAATTTTTAATCGTTCAAGCTAAAAAAGCCCTGCTTTTCTTGATAAAGAAAGGGCTTAGATATCTTCTCTTATAGCTTAACCTTAAAAGCTATTTTTACTCAACGGTTACCGATTTTGCCAAGTTACGTGGTTGATCAACGTCTGTACCTTTGATAATTGCCACGTAATATGACAATAACTGCAACGGCAAGGTGTATACGATTGGTGCAATAATATCGTCGCAATGTGGCACGTTTATGACCGTCATGGTGTCATCACTTTCAAATTTTGCATCGGTATCAGCGAAAACATACATTAAACCGCCACGAGCACGAACTTCTTCGACGTTAGACTTTAATTTTTCAATCAAA
This sequence comes from Thalassotalea ganghwensis, assembly GCF_053485795.1. Classification (NCBI taxonomy): domain Bacteria; kingdom Pseudomonadati; phylum Pseudomonadota; class Gammaproteobacteria; order Alteromonadales; family Colwelliaceae; genus Thalassotalea; species Thalassotalea ganghwensis. The sequence continues at coordinate 60,912 of NZ_JBQRUM010000012.1, read as the reverse complement.
TCGTTTTGAGGCGCTACTACTATTACCGGCATTTCTGCGTCAATTAACGCGAGCGGGCCATGCTTTAATTCGCCGGCAGCGTATGCTTCAGCGTGTATGTAAGAAATTTCTTTGAGCTTTAAAGCACCTTCCATGGCAATAGGGTACTGGTCGCCACGGCCTAAAAATAGCGCATGATGTTTATCAGCAAAGTCTTCCGCTAAATCTTCAATAGATGCAGCGAGTGAGAGCACTTCATCTAACTTATTTGGTAAAGTCATTAACGATTGGGCAATTTCTTGTTGCGTAGATTCTAACATACCATGATGCTGGCCAATGGCTAAGGTCATCATTAACAAGCCAACTAATTGCGTAGTAAACGCTTTGGTAGATGCTACACCAATTTCTGCGCCAGCCTTGGTCATAAAAGCGAGATCTGATTCACGCACTAACGACGAGCCTGGAACGTTACAAATGGTTAAACTGGCGCGATAGCCTAAATCTTTCGCTAAGCGCAATGCGGCGAGGGTATCCGCTGTTTCACCAGACTGTGAAATCGTTACTAACAAAGCATTTTTAGGGACATGTGATTTACGGTACCTAAACTCACTGGCAATTTCGATATTACAAGAAACGCCAGCCATAGCTTCCAACCAATAACGCGCCACCATACCAGAGTGATAACTGGTACCGCAGGCGATAATTTGCACATGTTCAATCTCTTTGAAAATATCATCAGCGCCTTGACCAAAACTATTTTGATCAAGCTTGCCACCAATTAACCTACCTTCTAAGGTATTGCGAATTGCTGTTGGCTGCTCATAGGTTTCTTTAAGCATGTAATGACGGTATTCACCTTTATCACCGCTGTCTTGGCTTACTTCATGCTCTTTTGCTTCACGCGTTACTGGTTGGCCATTCGTATCAAAAACGCTCACTTCATATCGTGTTACTTCGGCAACGTCACCTTCTTCTAAGAACGCAAATTTACGCGTAACAGGTAATAGTGCCATCATATCTGAAGCAATGAAGTTTTCTCCTAAGCCATAACCAATAACAAGTGGGCTACCAGAGCGCGCAACAACGAGGCGACTGTTATCATTACTGTCCATAACCACCGTACCATAGGCACCTTCAAGTTGTTTAACCGTTGTTTGCACGGCAGTCAGTAAAGAAGACGCAGTTTTTAGCTCGTGATGGACTAAGTGGGCAATCACTTCCGTATCAGTCTCAGAGCTAAACTGATAACCTAAGTTTTGTAGTTTTTCTCTCAGCTCCTGATGATTTTCAATAATACCATTGTGAACCACGGCAATATTGTCACTGGAAATATGTGGATGAGCATTAATTTCACTTGGCGCGCCATGTGTAGCCCAGCGAGTATGAGCGATACCGGTGCCACCAGAGATAGGTTGTGCAATCAATGCATCTGCTAATTCTTGTACTTTACCTAAACGGCGGGCACGCTTGAGTTGCTGATCGTGGTCGATTATCGCAACCCCCGCTGAATCATAACCTCGATACTCTAACCGCTTTAATCCTTCAACCAAGATATCAGCAACATCACGTTGCGCTACTGCACCAACAATTCCACACATACTCTTATCCTTTACCTATTACTTGGCACAAACAAGGTTTACACCTTGCGCCACTAACTGTTCTCTTATTTCTGGCGACAAATCATCATCGGTGATCACCGTATGTATCTGTTGCCAAGGAATTTCTAAATTCGGGATTTTCCGATTAAACTTATCGGATTCAACCATGACAATCACTTCACGTGATACCTGCGCCATAACTTGGCTTAACCCTAATAATTCATTAAACGTTGTTGTACCGCGCTCTATATCGATACCATCTGCACCGATAAACAACTGATCAAAGTCATAAGATCGCAGAACACTTTCAGCAATTTTTCCTTGAAATGATTCAGAATGGGGATCCCAAGTACCGCCGGTCATTAGCAAGGTCGGTTCATCTTCAAGGGCATGAATATCTTGCGCAATTGACAATGAATTGGTCATCACCACTAAACCGTCTTTTTTACCAATTTGCTGAACCAAGGCTGACGTCGTACTACCACTATCAATAATAATACGGTTGTGATCTCTGATCAGGCTGGCTGCTTTCTTTGCTATTGCTACCTTTCGTTTCGAAACTTTTTCATTTTTTGGTTCAATGAGTTCTGTAGGTAAGGGAACTGCACCACCATAACGACGCAATAATAACCCGCTATTTTCAAGCGCTGCCAAATCTTTTCTGATAGTAACTTCTGAGGTATCAAACTTCTTCGCCAACTGATCAACGCTAACTTCACCATGTTGGTTAAGTTCTGTGATGATAATATGACGACGCTGCTTGGTATTTCTTTTTGACATATCTTTCGATTGACCACTTTAAATTTCAAAACGAAAGTTATTATAAGTTTTTTGACTATTTAATCAATATTTTCTTTTCGGTGACACCAATAATATTGATAAGACGCAAAGCGTAAGGATTTTACTCACTAATTAAAGGCTTATATTTGAGAAGTCGTTGGTAGTTATCGCTTTTCTTAACGGCAGAGCTCGCTTTAATCAACATTTCAGCTAGTGCAGGATCGGAAGCTTTATTAAGAGCGATATATCCTTCCTTCTTAGTTTCAGGAAAGCTTGAGTAATGAATATAGTCTTCACCTTTTAAATTTTTGGCAGCAAAATAATTGGCGAACACCGCTGGAGGCGTAAAAACAAGGTCAACTTTTTTATTAAGTAGCATCGATATCGTCTCATCCACCGAACTAACCACATATAAGTTAACGCCTTCACTGAAGCTTTTAGATGTTAAAAAGTGATGGCTAGCCGATCCTCTAACGACAGCAACGACCTTTGTTTTCGCTTGTTCGATGGAAGTTATATAGTTCTCTGGCAACGCTTTTAAAGAAATAAAAGACTTAACGACATCACTAACCTTCAACAACCAATGAAACAATGCTTCCCTTTCAGGAGTTCTAATAACAGTTAATAGCATGGTATTAGGACGGTTTTTAGCAATATTAAACGCTCGAGACCAGGGCATAAATTCGATACGTCCATGCAAACTAGCTTGCGCGAGTATCATTTGAAGTAATTCAGCACTTGGCCCTTGAGCGGTATTATTGACTTGATATTGTAAAAGCTTTCTCTCATCAGCAACAATTCGTAATGGCAATTGCTCAGCTTTCAAATAGCCGGTAAATACCAAAGTGATAATCAATAAACTTTTACTTAATAGCTTCATCAGTTACTTTTTTGTTGGTCGTTGCCATCCGGTAATATTTTTTTGTTTGCCTCGCGCAATTGCAAGTTCGCCACTATCAACGTCTTTAGTTACAACAGAGCCAGCACCTATCGTTGCTACACTTCCAACAAATACTGGAGCAACAAGCGAACTGTTTGAACCGATAAAAGCATGATCATCAATAATGGTTTGAGACTTATTAACACCATCATAGTTACAAGTAATCGTTCCTGCACCTATATTGACGTACTTACCGATAGTTGCATCACCTAAATAGGTCAAATGACCCGATTTACTACCTTCACCTAGGACCGATTTTTTCATCTCGACAAAGTTACCGACATGAGAGTTTTTATTCATTATGCTATCTGGACGTAAACGCGCAAAAGGGCCAACCGAGCAATCATCCCCAATCACCGCCCCTTCAATAATAGTATTAGGTTTAATGACAACATTTTCACCGATAGAGCAATCTTTCAAAATACAATTTGCACCAACACTGACATTATTAGCAAGAACTACCTCACCTTCAAATATGCAATTAATATCGATTTTAACTTCCTGACCGATAACTATCTTACCGCGAATATCAATTCGGTGAGGATCACGTAAGCTAGCCCCCGCTATCATTAATTGCTCTGCTTCTCTTAATTGAAAAGCTCGTTCGAGTGCAGCTAATTGCATACGATTATTAGCTCCTTCAACTTCTATAGCTGAATCTGGATGAGCAGTCTCAATGGTTTTTCCCTCTTGATGACAAGCCGCAATAATATCCGTTAAATAATACTCTCCTTGGGCGTTATCATTAGAAAGGTTGCTCAACCAACGTTTTAAATCGCCACCATTGGCAAATAAAATGCCAGTATTAACCTCATTAATTTTATGTTGTTCTGCCGTAGCATCTTTATGCTCAACGATACCGACAACGTTGCCATTGTCTCTGACGATACGACCATATCCTGTTGGATCTTGAAGATTAACCGTAAGCAAAGACATTCCCATTTCTGGTTTAACCGCAATGAGTCGCTCTAGCGTAGACACTTGTGTTAACGGCACATCGCCATAAAGCACCAAAATATTTTCATCGTCTTTTATATAAGGGCTTGCCATATCAACTGCGTGGCCAGTGCCTAACTGCTCTTTTTGTTCAACAAAGGTCAGATCATCACCAGTCACCGAGGCTTTAAGCACTTCGCCACCAAAGCCATAGACAACGTAAATATTTTCAGCGTTAAGTAACCTTGCAGCATCTATCACATGACTAACCATTGGTTTGTCTGCTATAGGGTGAAGTACTTTAGGCAAAGAGGAGCGCATGCGAGTCCCTTTTCCCGCCGCTAAGATAACAACTGATAAACTCATAATATTTCCGTAACTGATAAACCTAGTTTATTGTAACTAGGTTTTAGCAACGATGGCTATGGTTAAGCAGTTAAAATTTCATAATTTTAATATGATAAAGATTCCTTTAGTTATTTGTCCAACAACTTACCAACTTCCAGAGCTTCAAACCAATCAAGAAAACGCTGTACATCGTCACCTTTGAATATTCTGCCATGCTGGGGGCACATCATATCTATATCTAGCTTTCTTACGCGATTTACCCAGTCATTTTTTGCTTTATTAGACGGCATCCAACGTTGATGAAATAACTTCATCTTTTCAATATGTGTAGTAAAGTTTTCTACAAACATAGGTGACTCTGCTGGTTCAAGTGCAGCGCCAATATCACCAGACATCAATATCTTAGCGTCCGGGTCGTAAACATTAAAATTACCAGATGAATGTAAATAGTGTGCGGGAATAAATTCAAGTTTCACATTGTCGATTACTAACGAACTGCCTTTATCAGGTATTGGATTATAATTGATATTATTCATGCCAAAATGGCGGATAAATCCTTCCCAAAGCCAAGGCGAATGAAGAGTGGCATTATTCAATGCTTGGTCCCATAACCCCAAAGAAGAGATAATATCTGGGTCTTGATGGGAGGCGAATAAATGCGTTATTTGCTCTACCGGAATTTGCTTTATTACCATAGCCAGCATGGCAGAAAATAATTCAATGCCACCTGGATCCATTAACAGAGAGTTATTTTTTGTAATAACGATATATTGATTAGTATCGATAATTTCATCAGGTTTTTCGTCGTCACGACCAAACACCAGCCATTGATGACTATTACTTTCAAAAAGTGGAAATACTTTCATGAGCGTTCCTGCTCCAACGAGCTTACAAGTTGTAAAGAAGAGCTAATATACTCTCTAATAATATCAGCTGACTGTTCAACGTTATCTGCAACATTTTTCAATTGCTCTTCAAAGGAAGGGCCTGCTTGAGAAGCTTCAACACGCGATAAAGTCGCTAGTATAATCGCTGTTCTAAGTTCATCTTTAAGTTGCTCAAGCTGATTAGTCAATGCGATAAGTTTTTTACGGTACTCGCTTCCTAAGCTGCTTTGCTCTTTGACGGTTCTGCGGTAACCGGATGATAAGGTATCGATATACGGGCTATCTTTTGCCTTTTGATAAACCTTTTCGAAGTAACCGATAGCGCTATCAGTGCGAAACTTATTGCTAGCTATTTTACTTAGCTCTGCTGCAATTTGATTTATTTGAAGTGAGGACGAGATGGTTATATTAGCTAATCGATCAATAAAGTCCGTTAACGGCCTAAAACCAGCGGCTTTCATGCCAGCACGTAACGCAACAGCTCTGGCATTACTGGCAGTTAAAGAAAGGTTTTTCGCGATATGGGTAGCTGCATTGAGCTTTGAGGCAACAACCGCCGCTGCAACAAAATAACTATAGTTCGTTTCCGTCATTTATCATTATTTTTCCATTAGTTATAAAAAAACTATAGTTAATATTTCTAAAAACGCACGACTATTGAATAAAATTTTAGCAAAAAAAAAACGACCATAATCGGTCGTTTTTATCACTAAAACTTAGTGTTCTTTTCAGTTAGGCTTAAATTTTCTTTTTAGCCGCTTGAATAACACGTAATTGCGCTACAGCACGAGCAAGTTCAGCAGCAGCTTCTGCGTAGTTCACGTCATCGCCGTGAGCATTCATATGCTCTTCAGCACGTTTCTTCGCTTCTTCAGCAGCTTGCTCATCCAAATCATCAACGCGTGTTGCAACATCTGCAAGCACGGTAACATGGTTCGGCTGAACTTCTAGCATACCGCCAGATAAATAGAGAACTTCTTCTTCTCCACCTTTCTTAACGATTCTTGCCATACCTGGTTTTAGTGAGGTCAGTAAAGGCGCGTGACCAGGCATAATACCTAATTCACCTTCACTACCTGTGATCTGTAATGATTCAATAGGGCCAGAAAACAAACTTTCTTCAGCACTAACAACATTCAGATTGACACTCGTATATGTCATGTTGACCTCCTAAACAGGCAATTAGCATCAATTAAGAAGCTAATTGCCAACCTACATTACATGTTTTTAGCTTTTTCAGTTGCTTCTTCGATAGAACCAACCATGTAGAAAGCTTGCTCTGGTAAATCGTCGTAATCACCGGCAAGAATGCCTTTAAAGCCAGCAATTGTGTCTTTAAGTGATACGTACTTACCAGGTGAACCTGTAAATACTTCTGCTACGAAGAACGGCTGAGATAAGAAACGCTGAATCTTACGAGCACGAGATACTGTTTGCTTGTCTTCTTCAGAAAGCTCATCCATACCTAAGATTGCGATAATATCTTTAAGTTCTTTATAACGTTGTAACGTTGATTGAACGCCACGAGCAACTTCATAATGCTCAGTACCAATGACTAATGGATCTAATTGACGTGATGTTGAGTCAAGTGGATCGATAGCAGGGTAGATACCTTGTGCTGCGATATCACGGCTAAGTACAACAGTTGCGTCTAAGTGAGCAAAGGTTGTTGCTGGGCTCGGGTCAGTCAAGTCATCTGCAGGTACGTATACCGCTTGGATTGAAGTGATTGAACCTTTCTTAGTTGAGGTAATACGCTCTTGTAATACACCCATCTCTTCTGCAAGAGTTGGCTGATAACCTACCGCAGAAGGCATACGACCTAATAGTGCTGATACCTCAGTACCCGCAAGTGTATAACGATAAATGTTATCAACGAAGAAAAGTACGTCACGACCTTCGTCACGGAACTTCTCAGCCATTGTCAAACCTGTCATCGCAACACGTAAACGGTTTCCTGGAGGCTCATTCATCTGACCGTAAACCAACGCCACTTTATCAAGTACGTTTGAATCGTTCATTTCATGATAGAAGTCGTTACCCTCACGAGTACGCTCACCAACACCAGCGAATACAGAGTAACCACTGTGCTCGATAGCGATGTTACGGATAAGCTCCATCATGTTTACGGTTTTACCAACACCAGCACCACCGAATAAACCAACTTTACCACCCTTAGCGAATGGACATACTAAGTCGATTACTTTGATACCAGTTTCTAACAACTCATTCGCAGCAGCTTGGTCAGCATATGCTGGCGCTTCACGATGAATTGACCATCTTTCTTCTTCGCCGATTGGGCCAGCTTCATCAATTGGCTCACCCAATACGTTCATAATACGACCCAAAGTAGCAGTACCTACTGGTACTTGGATGTTATTACCTGTGTTTTCTACGTTCAGACCACGACGCAAACCGTCAGATGAACCCATAGCGATTGAACGAACTACGCCACCGCCTAATTGCTGTTGTACTTCAAGTACTAAGCCTGAAAGGTCACCTTCAGTAACTTTTAATGCGTCATATACCTGAGGTACAGCATCTTGTGGAAACTCTACGTCCACAACTGCGCCAATGATTTGGACGACTTTACCTGTACTCATGTTTAATCCTCTATAATTGTGCTCTTTTACAAGAACATTTACCTATACCGCTGCAGCACCTGCACAAATTTCACTCAACTCTTGAGTAATACTTGCTTGACGCGCTTTGTTGTATACCAATTTCAATTCGCTGATTAAATCACCCGCGTTATCTGTTGCGGCTTTCATCGCAACCATACGAGCAGCTTGCTCACATGCGAGGTTTTCAACTACACCTTGATATACTTGAGACTCTGTGTAACGAACCAATAACTGATCAAGTAATACTTGCGCATCAGGCTCATATAAGTAGTCCCAACGATGTTTTATTGCGTCATCGTCTGACTTTGGTAAAGGTAAAAGTTGATCGATGGTCGGCTGTTGTGTCATCGTATTAACAAACTTGTTGAATACGATAAACAACCTATCTATGTCACCATTGTCATAGGCATTCAGCATCACCTTAACACTACCGATAAGGTCAGTAACTGAAGGGCTATCACCCAACCCAGAAATTTGTGATGTTACGTTGGCGCCCATGCTATTGAAAAAAGCTGTTGCTTTAGAGCCAACAACACCAAATTCAACTTCTGCACCTTGAGACTGCCATTTGGCAGCATCATTTAACACTTGCTTAAATAAGTTAATATTTAAGCCACCACATAATCCACGGTCGGTAGAGACAACGATATAGCCTACGCGCTTAACTTCACGCTCTTCCAAATAAGGATGGCGATATTCTAAGTTACCAAGCGCGATGTGACCGATCACATTTCGCATATTTTCAGCGTATGGACGAGAGGCAGCCATAGCATCCTGCGCTCTACGCATTTTGCTTGCTGCAACCATTTCCATCGCGCTGGTGATTTTCTGCGTATTTTGTACGCTTCCAATCTTCGATTTTATCTCTTTAGCGCCGGACATGACTCTACTCTCCGAAAGTTAACAAATTACCAAGTTTGCGTAGCTTTGAATGTTTCAATTGCTTTCGCTAAACCTGCTTCGATTTCACCGTTGTAATCGCCACTTTCGTTGATTGTAGCCATTAAATCAGCACACTCATTTTTCGCGTAAGTTAATAACGCCGCTTCAAAATCAACAATTTTGTTAATTTCTACGTCTGTTAAATAACCTTTTTCCGCTGCAAATAACGATACAGCAGTTTCAGCGATTGATAATGGGCTATATTGCTTTTGCTTCATTAATTCAGTAACACGTTGACCATGCTCTAATTGAGCACGAGTTGCGTCATCTAAGTCTGAAGCAAATTGAGCAAACGCTGCTAATTCAGCATATTGCGCTAAGGCTAAACGGATACCACCACCTAATTTCTTGATGATTTTCGTTTGCGCTGCACCACCAACACGAGATACCGAGATACCCGCATTTACCGCTGGGCGAATACCCGCGTTAAATAGGTTAGATTCTAAGAAGATCTGACCATCAGTAATCGAAATTACGTTAGTTGGTACGAAAGCAGAAACGTCACCCGCTTGTGTTTCAATGATAGGTAATGCAGTTAATGAACCTGTCTTACCTTTTACTTCACCGTTGGTAAAACGCTCAACGTAAGCTTCGTTTACACGAGCAGCACGTTCTAATAAGCGTGAGTGAAGATAGAATACGTCACCTGGGTATGCTTCACGTCCTGGTGGACGACGTAATAACAATGAAATTTGACGATAAGCAACAGCTTGCTTAGACAAATCATCGTATACGATTAACGCATCTTCACCGCGGTCACGGAAGTATTCACCCATGGTACAACCTGAGTATGGCGCTAAGTATTGTAACGCTGCAGCTTCTGAAGCAGATGCAACAACAACAATAGTATTTTCTAAAGCACCGTGCTCTTCTAAAGAGCGTACTACGTTTGCAACAGTTGATGCTTTTTGACCAACAGCAACGTAGATAGATTTGATACCTGTGTCTCTCTGGTTGATGATAGCATCTAATGCGATTGCCGATTTACCAACTTGACGGTCACCGATGATAAGCTCACGCTGACCACGACCAATTGGAATCATTGAATCGATTGATTTGATACCAGTTTGCACTGGCTCATCTACAGATTTACGATCGATAACACCAGGAGCAACCACTTCTACTGGAGAAAAGCCATCATTATCGATTGGACCTTTACCATCAATTGGTTCACCTAAGGTGTTAACTACACGACCTAATAGGCCACGACCTACTGGTACTTCTAAAATACGACCAGTACCTTTTACTTTTACGCCTTCAGCAAGGTCCGCATAAGGACCCATAACTACCGCACCGACCGAATCACGGTCAAGGTTTAACGCGATAGCGTAACGACTGCCAGGAAGTTCGATCATTTCGCCTTGCATTACATCAGCAAGACCATGGATACGAATAATACCGTCAGTTACAGAAACGATAGTACCTTCGTTACGAGCTTCACTAACTACGTCAAACTTCTCAATTCTATTCTTGATCAGTTCAGCGATTTCAGTGGAATTCAGTTGCATGCTCTGTTCCCCGTTAAGATTGCATTGTTGTTGCTAAACGATCCAGTTTACCTCGTACTGAACCGTCAATAACTAAGTCGCCCGCTTTAATTAATAAGCCTGACACGACGTTAGCGTCTACAACACAATTGAGCTTTACTTTTCTAGCCAAACGCTTTTCAAGCGCGGCGCTAATTACTTTTTGTTGCGCTGCTTTTAATTTAACAGCAGATGTAACATCCACAGATATCTCTTTCTCGTATTCAGCTTTTAATGCGCTAAATAGTTCTAAGACTTGTGGTAGCACCAACAAACGTTCATTTTCAGCCATTACTTTAACTAAGTTTTGGCCATTGCTGTCGAGTTGCTCGTCACAAACTTTTAAAAATATGTCTGTGGCCTGCTCAACTGACGCGCCACCAGATAGGTAGCTTGTCATTGTTTCGTTTTGAGCAACTTCTGCAGCAAACACTAACATATCAAGCCAGTTGTCTACGGCACCATTTTCAACAGCAAAGTCGAACGCTGCTTTAGCGTAGGGACGAGCGACGGTTGTCAATTCAGACATAGCTCTATTCCCTCTTAAAGTTCAGCTACAAGTTTATCTAAGATGTCGCTATGAGCAGCGGCATCAATTGAACGCTCGAGAATTTTCTCAGCACCAGCAACAGCAAGAACCGCAACTTGTTTGCGTAATTCTTCTTTTGCTTGGTTACGTTCAGTCTCAATTTCTGCATGACCTGAAGCTAAGATTTTTTCTTTCTCAGCTTGAGCTTTAACAGCAGCTTCTTCAATAATTTGTGCTTCACGCTTTTTAGCAGCTTCAACAATCTGTGCTGCTTGCGCTTTAGCTTCTTTTAATTGCGCCGTGGCTTTTTCTTGCGCTAAGGCAAGGTCTTTAGCTGCACGGTCAGAAGCGGCTAAGCCGTCTGCAATGGTTTTCTGACGAGTTTCAATCGCACCAATAATTGGTGGCCATACAAACTTCATACAGAAAATTACGAATACGACAAATGCGATCATTTCACTGATAAAAGTGACATTAACGTTCATTTGTGTACCTCCTATTAAATATGACGATTAAAAAAGACTGATTTATTAATTAGCCAATTTTAACGAATAGGATGTATAGACCCATTGCAACACCGATGATTGCGATCGCATCGATAAGACCAGCAACGATGAACATCTTAACTTGAAGTTGAGGTGCTAATTCTGGTTGACGAGCAGCAGATTCTAAGAACTTACCACCTAAAAGACCGAAACCGATCGCTGTACCTAATGCACCTAAGCCGATAAGTAACGCAGCTGCTACATATAGTAAACCTAAGTTTTCCATTTTTATCTCCGATTATTAAAGTAAAATTAAAAGTTAAAAGTTAAAATTTTGTTTGGGTTTCCTTACCCTTTGCCCTTCGGGCCGGTTTTCACCGTTCTAACCTAATCCCGAAAGGTTAGTGATCTTCGTGCGCTAAACTCAAATAAACAATAGTTAGCGTCATAAAAATAAATGCTTGCAATGGAATAACCAACAAGTGGAATGCTGCCCATAAGAAGTGAGGGCCGAATATTTGCCAAACACCCATGGTTGCAATCAAGATGAATATCAATTCACCAGCATATAAATTACCAAACAAACGCAATGCTAATGAAAGTGGACGAGCTAATAATGTAACCACTTCAAGCACAAAGTTGACCGGATAGAGTGTCCAATGACCAAAAGGCTGCACACTCAATTCTTTAATAAATCCACCAACACCTTTTACTTTGATTGAATAGTAAATAATCAACCAAAATACACCTAGCGCTAACGCTAGAGTCATATTGATATCGGTAGTTGGGACTGATTTGATATAGTGAATCCCGACAAGACTAGCAAGTGTTGGGATCAAATCAACGGGTACCCAATCCATTGCATTCATTAACAATACCCAGACAAATATGGTTAATGCTAATGGCGCAATAACAGGGTTATTACCATGAAATGAGCTTTTTACGCTGTCTTCAACAAATTCAACGATCATTTCGACCGCGCATTGAAGTTTACCTGGAACACCAGTTTCAGCTTTTTTCGCAACAGAACGGAAGATATATAAAAATACCATACCTAAGAAAAGCGACCAGCCTAATGTATCAATGTGTAATGTCCAAAAGCCTGCATCAGCACATGCTTTGTTAAAAGCAACGCCGCCGTCAGCCATACACATTTTAGCATTAGTTAAATGGTGGCCTATATATTCTTGGCTGGTTATTTCAGCACTTGAAGCCATAGTTTAGTCCTAATGATTAAAGTTTAAAGTCTAAATTTTTATAAAAATTGGTGTTAGTAATGGCATCGCCAAAACCAAACAAAATCCTGTTAAAAAAGCCGACGGCACCAGCACTAAAAATTTAAAAGCGAGTGCGAATAAGATAGCCGTTAATGCTAATTTTAATTTTGCGCCACTATAAAATGACTTAGCCACTAATTGGGCTTTACTTGCGCCTGCATATCTAAATGCCTTAAGTGCAAACACAACATTAGGGATTATCACTACAATGCCACCAACCAAAGTTGAATATGCATAGGATAATCCCCAAATAAAATATGTTGTTACCGTACAAGCTATTACGACGATGCACATAGCAAATAATTGTTTTATGGCAAATTGCCGACCATTTTTTGCTAAGGCATTATTTTGCCAAGTACTCACTTGACTCTCCAAACGAAAATCTTCGTAAAACTTATACACTTTTAAAGTCGTTTTAATAACTTTAAAAAGTCGACGCAAGTATACTTAATTACGGCGTGAATGCAACAAAAGAGGGCATTTGTTGCCCTCTTTATAAACGATTATTAGTGTTTTTTTTTATTACTGTGATTAAAGCACTAAAAAGAGCTGAATCTGGCTACTATTCCGTCAAGCTCATCAAGATTACTGTATGAAATAACCATTTTACCCTTACCTTTCTTACTATGGGTAATAGTAACTTGTGAGCCAAGTTTTTCAGATAAATTCTGCTCTAAAGATTTAGTGTCAGGATCTTTTTCTTTTTCAACTTTTGGTTTTTCTGGCTGTTGAAGCTTTTTAATCAAGGCTTCCGTTTCGCGAACCGTTAGTTCTTTTGCTGCAACTGTTCTTGCAGTCGCGGTTTGCAGATCATTTTCCAAAGCAAGCAAAGCGCGTGCATGGCCCATTTCAATATCGCCATGTTCTAATAACGTTTTAACTTCAGCATTAAGATTATTTAATCGCAATAAGTTACTAACAGCCGTTCGCGATTTGCCTACCGCATCAGCAACTTCCTGATGAGTTAATTCAAACTCTGTTAATAAGCGCTCAAGCGCGACCGCTTCTTCCATAGCGTTGAGGTCTTCACGTTGAATATTTTCAATCAACGCCATAGCAACAGCTGCCTCATCAGGCACATCTTTTATCAAACAAGGAACAAGATCGATTTCTGCCAATTGAGCTGCTCGCCAACGACGTTCACCGGCAATAATCTCATAGTTATCAGCATCGATAGGGCGAACAACGATAGGTTGAATGATGCCTTGCGACTTAATCGAAGAAGAAAGTTCTTCCAACGCATCTGGTGACATATCTTTACGCGGTTGATACTTACCAGGACGTAACTTTTCTATTGGTAATTTTTGTAATTCACTTTGATCAGCTTTAGACGTAATTTCTTGATCTTCAGATGCTTTATGCTTCGGAGCACTGGTAAGAAGGGCATCTAAGCCTCGACCAAGGCCTCTTCGTTTTGATGGACTCATAATATTCCTTGCTGATTGTTCTTATGACGCAGCGGTTTGCTTTTTCGCTTTTCGTTCTTGCTCTGCTTTTCTTAATATTTCACCGGCTAAGGCTAAATATGCTTTGGCACCTGTAGACGATTTATCATAATACATTACCGGCGCTCCAAAACTTGGGGCTTCAGCCAAACGAACATTTCTAGGGATAACCGTGCGATACACTTTATCGCCAAAATGGCGTTTTAATTGTTCAGAAACATCATTTGCTAATCGATTACGTGGATCATACATAGTTCGTAAAATCCCCTCAATATGTAAATCGCCGTTTACAACAGCGGTTAATTGAGAAATGGTATCCATTAATGCTGTCAATCCTTCTAACGCATAGTATTCACATTGCATTGGCACTAAAACAGAATCTGCGGCAGTCATCGCATTAACAGTGAGCATATTTAGCGAAGGAGGGCAGTCGATAATGATAAAGTCATAATAGTTAACCACAGGCGCTAATGATTTTTTTAAGCGCTGCTCTCTGGCATAGACTTCCATGAGCTTGATCTCTGCAGCAGTTACATCGGTATTGGCAGCTAGTAAATCGTAAAGTCCACTCGTTTCTTTACAAACGACCTGCTCAAAGGGCTTTTCATCGATAAGTAACTCATAGCAAGTTGCTGGTACTTCATATTTATCAATACCACTCGCCATGGTGGCATTACCTTGCGGATCAAGGTCTATTAATAAAATCTTCCGTTTAGTCGCGGCTAGCGATGCGGCTAAATTTACTGCGGTAGTCGTTTTTCCTACACCACCTTTTTGGTTGGCAACTGCGATTATTTTTCCCACAAGCACCTCAAACCTTATTATTATTAGAGCTTCTTAAGTTCAATTAAATGTCGTTCACCGACGAGTTCCGGTACGATGATAGAGTGACTTTGCACACAAAGAATATCTTCTGGCAAATTTGACAGTTCTTGTTCAGGAAACTGTCCTTTAAGCGCAAAAAAACGGCCTTTATCCACATCAACAAGGTGTTTACACCAGCCAACCATATCTTCCATTGAAGCAAACGCACGGCTTAACACACCGTCATAAAAATTCTCAGGGTGATGTTCTTCAACCCGACTTAATACTGGTGTTACATTAGCAAGTTTTAATTGAAAAACAACCTGTCGCAAAAATGTAATTCGCTTTCCTAAACTATCAAGTAAAGTAAATTCTTTTTCAGGATACATAATTGCTAAAGGAATACCTGGTAACCCTGGTCCAGTGCC
This sequence comes from Thalassotalea ganghwensis, assembly GCF_053485795.1. Lineage (NCBI taxonomy): Bacteria > Pseudomonadati > Pseudomonadota > Gammaproteobacteria > Alteromonadales > Colwelliaceae > Thalassotalea > Thalassotalea ganghwensis. The sequence continues at coordinate 45,384 of NZ_JBQRUM010000012.1, read as the reverse complement.
AACATCGATAAGTCGTTGACCATGAATATGCGGGCCAACCATTAAACTATCCATAATATGCTTTATCAGCATATCACTGGGATTTCTTACCGAAGTTAAATTGTACGCTTTATTCCACTTTGCCAGCATTTCAACGTACTGAATCAACAATGACTTTTTTTGTTCATCTAGCTGCAATTGCGTTTGACGCAATAAGCCTTCTAGTTCTTGTTGTAATGACATTAACTTCTATCCAGTGAGCGTTATGCTGATTTACGTAATAGTCCATGTTTTTTCAAATACACCAGCAATAGCGATATTGCCGCCGGTGTAATACCAGATATTCTTGATGCTTTGCCGATAGTTTCTGGTTTCGCTTCTGTTAATTTTGCCACTACTTCATTTGATAAGCCAGAAATTTGACGATAATCAAATTCAATTGGGATTAAAGTATCTTCATGACGCTTTTTCTTTGCAATATCATCTAGTTGTCGTTCTATGTAACCCGCATACTTAATTTGTATTTCTACTTGTTCAGCAGCTTGACGATCAACTAATGGTTCACCTAAGCCCTCAATGGCCATCAGATCATCGTATCTAACTTCAGGACGACGAATAAGATCTTCCAATGAGTTTTCTCGGCTAATCGGGGTTTTAACTAATTGATTAATCTGTTCAACGGCACAGTGATCTTTTTGGATCCACGTTGATTTTAAACGTTGGCGTTCCAATTCGATTGATTCCATTTTTTGGTTGAAGCGAGTCCAACGGCTCTCATCAACCAAACCAAGTTTGTAACCAATTTCGGTTAGGCGAATATCAGCATTATCTTCTCTTAGCAATAAACGATATTCTGCTCGAGAGGTAAACATCCGGTAAGGTTCTTTTGTCCCTAACGTCGCTAAATCATCAATAAGAACGCCCATATATGCTTGATCGCGTCCTAGGATGAGTTCATCTTTACCTTGAACGCGAGCAGCGGCATTCGTTGCAGCAATTAAGCCTTGAGCACCAGCTTCTTCATAGCCGGTAGTACCGTTAATCTGCCCAGCAAAATATAGATTTTCAATGAATTTACTTTCTAACGTTTGTTTCAAATCTCGAGGATCGAAAAAGTCATACTCAATAGCATATCCAGGTCGCGTTATATGAGCATTCTCAAAGCCTTTAATCGAACGAACTAAATCCATTTGCACATCAAAAGGTAAACTGGTTGAAATACCATTTGGATAAATTTCGTGCGTTGTTAACCCCTCTGGCTCAACGAAAATTTGATGAGTTTCTTTATCAGCAAATCGCATTATTTTGTCTTCAATTGAAGGACAGTATCTAGGGCCAACGCCTTCAATAACACCGGTGTACATCGGTGAGCGATCTAAGCCATTACGAATAATGTCATGAGTTTTGCTATTGGTATGAGTGATGTAACATGAAATTTGTTTAGGATGATCTTCTCGCGATCCCATAAAAGAGAATACAGGACGAGGTTCATCACCCGGTTGTTCTTCCATTACCGAAAAATCTAAACTGCGTGCATCTAATCGTGGTGGGGTACCCGTTTTTAAACGGTCAATCCTAAATGGCATGTCTCGAAGCTTGTTTGCTAGATTAACACTCGCAGGATCACCAGCTCGACCACCTTGATAATTATTGAGGCCAATATGGATTTGTCCTGCAAGAAAAGTCCCAACGGTAAGTACAACAGTTTGACCTTTAAATTTCAATCCCATTTGGGTTGAGACACCAACGACACGATCGTTCTCAAGGATAAGATCATCACATGGTTGTTGGAAGATCGTTAAGTTAGGCTGATTTTCTAAAAAATTTCTTACAAATGAACGGTATAGCGCCCTATCTGCTTGTGCTCGAGTTGCTCTTACAGCAGGTCCCTTACTTGCATTTAAGGTACGAAATTGTATCGCGGAATGATCAATAGCGGTTGCCATTAATCCACCTAAGGCATCGATTTCTTTAACTAAATGTCCTTTTCCGATCCCACCAATAGCCGGGTTACAAGACATTTGGCCAAGAGTATCAATATTATGAGTAAGCAATAATGTTTTGCAGCCCATACGAGCAGAGGCCAACGCAGCTTCTGTCCCAGCATGACCACCACCAACAACGATTACATCATATGAGTCTTGATACCACATTTAATGAACAACCTTATACCGCAATAAATTATAAAAAGGGCACGTATTTTACCTGTTTTTAATCATTAGGGGAATGATCATTTTATAGAAAAGATCACGTTAGGATCTTTCTAATAATATATAAGATCTATTTAAAGATCTTATTATTACTTATTATTAGATCAGAGCGTTTCTGTTGATAAGTCTATTTTATACATTAATTTCATTTAGTTAAGTGATCCATTAACTTGTGATCAAACATTGATCATTTCACGTATAAGCTATGATCAAAAAGCCTGTTTATCCACAGAGCTAATTTGAATCATTATTATATACTGAATAACAACCGGTAATTAATAGGTTATTAGCGTAGTTATCCACATTACGTGGTATTTACCCCTTGATTAGTGGATAACTTATGTATAAACACTTTATAAATGATCTTTATTTTCTTCAATCCAGATCTGAGCAAGCTCTTCGGGATCACCTTCATCGAGCATATCGTAGGTTTTTAATGGGATTATTTCTTTGCAACCTTTTGATTTTAATAGGCTTGATAAGTTTTTGGCGGCTAAACAGAATGTATCATAGCTACTGTCACCAACACCAATAACAAAGAAGGGTATGCCATGTAGATCGTCTGATGAGTTTTCAATCGAATCTACGAAAGCTGCGATATTATCTGGATAATCTCCTGCACCATGTGTTGATGTACAGATTAGCCATATTTGGTTGTTTTTTGCTATTTCTTGATAATTTGGCTGTAAATGCAATTCAACATTATGCCCAAGTGATAATAGGGTTTCTTGACATGCTTCAGCAATATACTCGGTTCCTCCGAGCATACTGCCAACGATTATTTGAATATTTGCCATAGTTGTTCTCGCTTGGTTGAATTAGCGAGATTATGGCTTAATAAGGGCGGTACTTACAGTATATTGTTACTTCAATTGGTATTACATTGTCCCTTGCTTTATTTGCCAATACAGAACGAAGAGAAGATTTGTCCTAAAAGATCATCATTGGTAAATTCACCCGTGATCTTATTAAGTTCTTGTTGGCATAACCTAAGTTCTTCAGCCAAAATTTCACCGGCAACATAGGATTCGAGTTGTTCTAAACCGGTAACTAAATGGTAGTGAGCTTGTTCTAATGCTGCTAAATGACGCCTGCGAGCCATAAAGCCCCCTTCAAGGTTACCTTGATAACCCATGATGGCCTTTAAGTGCTCTTTAAGTGCAGTAACACCATCGCCGGTTTTGGCTGATAGGGTAATGATTGGGTGCTCAGCTTGATCGTTTAAGCCGGTTTTAGCACCAGAAATATCGGCTTTGTTTTGTACTATGGTAAGACCGATATTTTCAGGTAAACGATCAAAAAATTCTGGCCATAATGCCTTATGATTAAGATTTTGTTCGTTACTCGAGTCAACCATTAGTAAAATGCGGTCTGCTTGTTTAATCTCTTGCCAAGCTCGCTCTATACCTATTTGCTCCACTTTATCATCGCTGTGGCGTAATCCAGCTGTATCAACAATGTGAAGTGGCATACCATCGATATGTATTTGCTCTGTTAGTACATCACGAGTTGTACCTTCTATATCTGTAACGATGGCGCTTTCTTTGCCGCTTAATGCATTTAGTAAGCTTGATTTTCCTGCATTAGGTCGCCCAGCAATAACAACCCTCATACCTTCTCTAATAATGGCTCCTTGTTGTGCTTGTTGTTGGACATGCTCAACTTCGCGAATAATCGCTTTTAAATCTGATACGATTTTCTCATCAGCAAGAAAGTCTATTTCTTCTTCAGGAAAGTCAATAGCTGCCTCAACATACATTCGTAAATGTATGGTGTTCTCTACCATAGCGTTAACCAGTTTAGAGAAATCACCTTGTAGCGAATTCAAGGCGCATCGAGCAGCTTGTTCTGAACTTGAATTAATAAGATCAGCAATAGCCTCCGCTTGGGTAAGGTCTAACTTATCATTCAAAAATGCCTGTTCACTGAACTCTCCAGGGTTTGCCATCCTGACATCAGGTAACGATAATATCTCCTTCAATAACATATCGAGTATTACTGGACCGCCATGCCCTTGTAATTCAAGTACATCTTCTCCCGTGAATGAATTAGGACCCTTAAAGAATAAAGCAATACCTTGATCTAATGCGTGGCCTTTTAAACTGTTGAAGGTTAAGTACTCTGCTTTTCGAACTTCTGGTTGTCTATTTAAAATAGCTAATGCAACTTTCTTAGCTGCTGGACCTGATACTCGAATTATTCCTACACCACCTCTTCCAGGAGCTGTGGCTTGTGCGGCTATCGTTTCTTTACCAGCGAGTGTTGAAGTAGATTGACTCATGATTTGCCTAATTAAATCGTCGTTATTTCAAGATTATAAATGTTTTTTACTTTAGGATAAAAAAAAGCGACATAAGTCGCTTTTCTTCGTTATTTACTGGCCTTGGCCTTTGCCATGCCAGAAAAGATCATCTTCATCTGAACAATAGAAATTATATTACTGACTAACCAGTACAAAACTAAACCTGATGGGAACCAGAAGAAGAAAATGGTAAACATCACTGGCATGTATTGCATAATTTTTTGTTGCATTGGATCTTGAATGGTCATCGGTTGCATTTTTTGCATAACAAACATGCTGATACCCATTAAGATTGGCAGTATGTAATAAGGATCCTTCGACGATAGATCTTGCAGCCATAAACCAAATGTCGCGTGACGCAATTCGACACTTTCTAAGAAAACCCAATACAGTGCTAAGAAGATAGGCATTTGTATTATCAATGGTAAACAACCACCTGCAGGGTTGACCTTTTCTTTTCGATAAAGCTCCATCATCGCTTGAGACATTTTTTGTCTATCGTCTCCGAAGCGCTCTTTTAGTTGTGTCATCTTAGGCTGAAGATCTCGCATTCTCGCCATTGAAGTATATTGAGCTTTCGTTAATGGATACATTGCACCTTTAACGATTAGGGTGATAATAATTATCGCTAAGCCCCAGTTACCAACGCCACCTAGGTTGATATCCATTCCCAATAGCGATGCTTGACCACTTTGAATGAACAGGAGCAACCAATGCAATGGTTGGCTGATCATAAATAAGAAGCCAAAATCTACGGTTAGATCCAAACCATCTGCTATTTCAGCTAATTTATCTTGATCTTTAGGACCAACATAGAAAATGGTTGATGCAGTTTTTTGCTCATTAGGGTCAATAATTAACGCTGGCGCTTTAAAGCCGATAACCGCTTCGTTGTTTCGAGAATAACTGGTATATAGCTGGTTAACTTGCTCTGCGTTAGGAATCCATGAAGAGACAAAGTAGTGCTGAAGCATAGCAACCCATCCACCTTGGGTTGAAACATTTAAGTTTGCATCTTTAATATCTTCAAAGTCATACTTTTCGTAGCGTTCTTCGGATGTTGAATATGCTGCACCACGATAGGTCGGGATCAACGCGCTCGAACTGTCTACCGTCGCTGATTGTTTTAATTGTGCATAAAGCTCAACACTTGCGGCTGTCGAAGAGTTATTATCAATTATGTAATCTAAATTAACTTTGTAACTTCCTGGGTAAAACGTAAAACGTTTAGTAACGCTCAAACCGTTTTCAGCGCTATAAGTTAAATCTACAATTAAGTTGTTATTATCCGTTAAGCTGTATGTTGTTTGTTCGGTGCGATAGATAGGTCGGCCTTTTACTACTCTATCAATACCTTGAGCACCGGTTAAGCCACTTTGAGCAACATAATTAAAGTTACCAGATTGCATTATTTTAAAAGGTACACCGCTGCCTTGCTCTGTCTCATATTGCAATAGGGTTGCTTCTACAATATCACCACCTTGGGTGTTAATTTTTAAATCCAATACATCTGTTTTAACAGAGATTAGTTTTTGTGTTGAAGCGACTTTATTAACTTTTGGTGAGGCCGTACTGCTAGATGCAGGAACATAGTCATCATTGGTATTGTTGCTTACTTCGTTTGTTTCAGCACTAACCATAGCTTCAGGCGTTGGTGCAGGTGCATTATCTAATGTCCATTGCTGGTATAACAGAAACGTTACAACCATTAATGCAATGAAAAGAAAACTACGTTGAGATTCCATAAAGTTTACTTCTCTTTTTTTATTGGTGGTACGGGATCATCTCCACCCGCATTAAGTGGATGGCATTTTAATATACGTTTGCTTGCTAACCAACTACCTTTTAGTACGCCAAACCGATTAATTGCTTCAATAGCATAAGTTGAGCATGTTGGTGTGAACCGACAATTGTTGCCAAGGAGCGGGCTAATATAGCGTTGATAGCATTTAATTACGGCTATGACTAACGATTGTATCGTTGAATTATTTTTCGCCATAATTTTTCTATTTGGTGTCGAATTTGTTCATTATCAAGTTGATCGATACCTGATTTTACTAAAACAACGATATCTATATTCGGCAGTTTATGTTGATTAAGACGAAAACTTTCGCGAGTGATGCGTTTTATTCTGTTTCGCTGTACGGCAAGTTTGACGCGTTTTTTGGCGATGGTGAGTCCTAACCGACTGTTTTCTGCTGGAACTTTAGTCGTTAGTAAAGTGAAGTGTTGAGAACTAAAACGAACGGGATCAGAAAAAACCCCTTTAAAATGAACGGGAGTCAACAAGCGTGACTCCCGTTTAAATTTTTGAGTAACCATATTGGCTACCTATTCTTACGTTATTAAGGTAAGAAATTATGCACTAAGTCTAGCGCGACCTTTTGCACGACGACGTGCAATTACAGCACGGCCATTTTTTGTAGCCATACGAGCACGGAAGCCATGGTTGCGCTTACGTTTTAATACACTAGGTTGAAATGTTCTTTTCATTACGCTAATCCGTCGGTTGTTGTTGCCCTGGCAAAACAGCCGTTTTGAGCACACTGGGTCTAAAAAAGAGCGCGAATTTTAAATTCAATTTACTTTGATGTCAATATAAGTTCTAGTTTATTTTCCGTGGATCGTCACAGGATCCTTTTGTGATCGATTAAATATCCACAGTTTTTTAACAATAGTAGGTGATGGATAATAAAACAAGCTAATAATTTGCATTGTTTTTAGTTAATTTTCATACTGTCAAATTATGATTTAGATTTATTTTGACCAACAAAAATAACGCTTAGAACAAATTATTTAGAAAAAAGGTGCGCTATTTTTAATGTCAATATTGATGTTGTGGATAAGTAAGTAGATAATAGAGCGATTGATAATAACAATAGATCAACAGCAGCTTTCTTTTTTGTATCTTTTTGCTGTTTTTAGGAGCATTTGCTTGGATCATTCGCTGTGGCAACGATGCCTGTCAGTTTTACAAGAAGAGTTACCCGCGCAACAGTTTAGTATGTGGATTCGTCCACTACAGTGTGTTGTATCCGATAATATTATGACGCTTTACGCGCCGAACCGTTTCGTTTTGGATTGGGTACGAGATAAGTATGTAAACCGCATTAATGAATTAGTATCAATGGATGACAGTGGTGATCCACCGTTATTGAGGTTCGATGTGGGTAGCTTACCTAACGCTAAGGTGAGTAATGTAAAAAACACTGTTCCTGTGCGAGCCACTAAAGAAAGTAGCAATCACGAACCTGAAACTAATTTACCTAAAACGACTAATGTTCGCGTTAAGTACACTTTCGATAACTTTGTCGAAGGTAAATCAAATCAACTTGCTAGAGCTGCCGCTTCTCAAGTAGCTGATAACCCTGGGAATGCCTACAATCCATTGTTTATTTATGGTGGAACTGGGCTCGGTAAAACTCACTTACTTCATGCGGTAGGTAACGGTATTTTGTTAAACAAGCCAAATGCAAAGATTGCTTATATGCATTCAGAGCGATTTGTTCAAGATATGGTTAAGGCACTACAAAATAACGCGATTGAAAAATTTAAGCAGTACTATCGTTCTGTTGATGCTCTGTTGATAGATGATATCCAATTTTTTGCGAATAAAGAGCGAACACAAGAAGAATTTTTTCATACATTTAATGCGTTGCTAGAAGGTAATCAACAAATTATCTTAACGAGTGACCGTTATCCTAAAGAAATTGATGGTGTTGAAGATAGGTTAAAATCTCGCTTCGGTTGGGGATTAACCATTGCCATTGAACCTCCAGAGTTAGAAACTCGTGTAGCGATATTGAAGCGTAAAGCCCAAGAAAGTCATATTAATCTTGCTGATGAAGTCGCGTTTTTTATAGCAAAACGATTGCGTTCGAACGTAAGGGAGTTAGAAGGGGCATTAAATCGCGTGATTGCTAATGCAAATTTTACTGGTCGCCCCATCACAATTGACTTCGTAAAAGAGGCATTAAGGGATTTGTTGGCTCTACAGGATAAATTAGTGACTATCGATAATATTCAACGTACAGTAGCTGAATATTATAAGATTAAAGTTGCTGATCTACTTTCTAAGCGACGCAACAGATCTGTTGCTCGACCAAGGCAAATAGCTATGGCATTATCTAAGGAACTAACCAATCATAGTTTACCTGAAATTGGTGATGCTTTTGGTGGTAGAGATCATACTACTGTGTTACATGCTTGTAGAAAGGTTAAAGATTTAAGAGAAGAATCGTTAGACATAAAAGAAGATTATTCGAACTTAACAAGGACGCTTTCGTCTTAGTTTTTATGGCACTAATAAAATAGGGTTAACAATGAAGTTTTCAATTAATAGAGAATTATTACTAAAGCCATTATTACTTGTTTCAGGGGCAGTAGAAAGAAAAAGCACCTTACCAATATTGGGTAATGTATTATTCGATGTAAGTGAGCAGTCACTTACTATGACAGCTACAGATCTTGAATTAGAAATGGTGTCATATGCTGGCATTGAAAACTTAGCGGAAAGCGGAAAAATAACAGTTCCTGCCCGTAAATTGTTAGATATTTGTAAAGGCTTACCAGAGGGTGCCCTTATCACCGTTGAAACTGATGGTGACGCAATAAAGATCACCTCAAACCGCAGTAAGTATTCTTTATCAACACTCCCAGCGCATGACTTTCCTAATATCGAAGAGTGGAAAGGTGATGTTGAGTTTAAGTTAAGAAAAATCGATTTGTTAAGGTTAATTGAAAGTACCCATTTTTCGATGGCGAACCAAGATGTACGTTATTATTTAAATGGTATGTCGATTGAAACTGAAGGAAAAGAAATTCGTTCTGTTGCTACTGATGGTCATCGGTTAGCTATTTGTAAAATTTCTAATGAACAACTCAACTTACCCAATAGACAAGTTATTGTTCCCCGAAAAGCTATTTTAGAGATTATTCGTTTGTTAGATCCAGTAGAAGAAGAAGTTCAGGTGTTTCTTGGTTCTAACCACATTCGCATAATCGATAAAGAATTTTCTTTTACCAGTAAATTGGTAGATGGTCGTTTTCCTGATTATCGTCGAGTTCTACCTAGAAATGGAGATAAGGTACTGCTAACAAACAAAGACGATTTAAGACAGTTGCTTTCGCGTGCGTCTATTTTGTCTAACGAAAAGTTTAAAGGTGTAAGACTTAACTTTAACCAAAGCGACCTAAAAATTACCGCCAATAATCCCGAACAAGAGCAAGCAGAAGAAATTTTGGAAATCGACTTCCCTTATGAAGAAGTAGAAATCGGTTTTAACGTTAATTACGTTCTTGATGTGTTGAACGCTATAAAAGATTCTAACGTTAAGTTTACCTTGTCTGACGCGAATAGCTCCGTCGTTATTGAAGGTGAAGAATCTAACGAAGCGCTTTATGTTGTTATGCCGATGCGTTTGTAATGGATGAGTATCAGTAAACTTACGTTCAATAACTTTAGAAATCTAGAAAACACAACGTTAACACTGCACTCTGATATTAATTTTTTTGTTGGAGATAATGGTAGTGGAAAAAGTAGTTTTTTAGAAACGCTTTTTTATTTGGGGCACGGCAAATCATATAGAACTGGTAGATACGAAGTTCTAATTAAGCATGAAGAAAAACAGTTTATTGTTAGTGCGCTTAATGATGATGGTAAGCGGTTTGGCGTCGGTCGTTACCTAGATAGTAATGATGTTGATATCAGGATTAATGGAGTTAAGTTTAACAAACTTTCTGATTTGGTTAAAAATATAGCCGTTCAAATTATTACACCAGAAAGTTTTGGTTTGTTTGCCGGTGGACCAAAAGAGAGAAGAAAGTTTGTAGATTTAGGAATGTTTCACGTGAAACATCAATTTCAAGAACAATGGAAAAATTTTGCTAAAGTATTAAAGCAAAGAAATGCATGTTTAAGGCAAAGTTACTCTAATGACCAGCTAAAATTTTGGAATGACAAGTTCTGTGAAGCCAGCAAACAGATTGCATCGTTAAGAAACGAATACTTAACTGAGCTAAAAGAAGAGTTGATTAATTGGCTTCAATTACTGATTCCTAATTTGGAACCAGAAATTAGCATCGTTTATTTGCAAGGATGGAACAGTAAAAAAGAGTTGGCAGAGATAATAGAATCGAATTTGATACGAGAAAGGGAACGGGGATTTTCTTTATACGGAGCACATCGTTTTGACGTTAGGTTCCATTATAAAGGGAAAGCGATAGAAAGTTTCTTTTCAAGAGGTCAACAAAAGCTGTTTTTACTCGCATTAACTTTTGCGCAAAGCAAGTTAATAGAAAAAGTTAAGCGAGTAAAGCCAGTTTTGCTCATAGATGATATTGGAGCAGAACTTGATGATAGATCAAGAACTGCATTCTATAACGCTATTAGTACGTTAGATTGTCAGTTGTTTATTACTGCAATTGATGAGCAGGCTTTAAAACCAATTATTCCTAACGATAATAATTATTATATGTTTCACGTGAAACATGGAAAAATTTCAGAAATAAGTAAGTAGGCTAAACGCTATGACAACAGAAAATGAATACGGCTCGTCAAGTATTAAAGTACTAAAAGGTCTTGATGCAGTAAGAAAAAGACCAGGCATGTATATCGGAGATACGGACGATGGTACCGGTTTACATCATATGGTTTTTGAGGTTTTAGATAACTCTATAGATGAGGCTTTAGCTGGTCATTGTAATGATATCGTTGTGAAAATTCACTTAGATGGTTCTGTATCTGTCAGAGATGATGGTCGAGGTATTCCTACAGAACTTCACCCAGAAGAAGGTGTATCGGCAGCGGAAGTCATCATGACCGTACTTCATGCTGGTGGTAAGTTTGGTGGTGAAGACTCAGGTTACAAAGTGTCTGGTGGTTTACATGGTGTTGGTATTTCTGTTGTAAATGCCTTGAGTAGTAAACTTAAACTCAATATTCGTCGCGATGGTAAGCTTCATGAACAGTTTTACCATATAGGTGTACCTGAAGAACCACTAAAGGTGGTAGGAGAAAGTGACAAAACAGGTACTGAAGTTCGTTTTTGGCCAAGTGAAGAAATCTTTTCTGATGTAACATTTCATTATGATTTGTTAGTTAAACGTATTCGTGAACTTTCATTCTTAAACTCTGGTGTATCAATCAAACTTATTGATGAACGAGAAGAAGGCAAAGAAGACCACTTTCATTTTGAAGGGGGCATTCAAGCCTTTGTTGAATACCTTAACACTAACAAAACGCCAGTAAATGAAGAGATATTTTACTTTGACTTAGTCAGAGATGATGGCATTGTTGTTGAAGTAGCAATGCAATGGAATGATGGTTTCCAAGAAAACATTCATTGTTTTACCAATAACATCCCGCAAAGAGATGGTGGTACTCACCTTAGTGGTTTTAGAACGGCGTTAACTCGTACGTTAAATAGCTACATGGTGAAGGAAGGGTTAAATAAATCTAAGAAAGGTGGTGCAGAAACTAGTGCTTCTGGTGACGATGCGCGAGAAGGTCTAACTGCAGTTATTTCGGTAAAAGTTCCAGATCCAAAATTTTCTTCACAAACAAAAGACAAGTTGGTTTCATCTGAGGTTAAAACAGCTGTTGAACAAGCGATGGGCGAAAAGCTAGGTGACTATCTATTAGAAAATCCTGGAACCGCTAAAACAATTATTATGAAAATAATTGATGCTGCTCGCGCACGAGAAGCTGCTCGAAAAGCTCGTGAAATGACGCGCAGAAAAGGTGCGTTAGATATTGCGGGATTGCCAGGCAAGTTAGCTGATTGCCAAGAAAAAGATCCGGCTTTATCTGAACTATACATTGTGGAGGGTGACTCTGCGGGTGGTTCGGCTAAGCAAGGACGTAATAGAAAGAACCAAGCAATTTTGCCTTTAAAAGGTAAAATACTAAACGTTGAAAAAGCACGTTTTGATAAAATGATATCATCTGCAGAAGTTGGTACCTTAATAACCGCATTAGGTTGCGGTATTGGTCGTGATGAATATGATCCAGACAAGCTTAGATATCACAGTATCATTATTATGACCGATGCTGATGTCGATGGTTCGCATATTCGTACGTTACTACTAACGTTCTTCTACCGTCAAATGCCAGAAATTATGGAAAGAGGCTATGTCTATATTGCACAACCTCCTTTGTATAAAGTGAAGAAAGGTAAGCAAGAACGTTATATTAAAGACGATGAAGCGTTAACGGAATACTTAACCACTTTAGCATTGGAAGGGGCTTCAATTCATGTAAATGAAGATGCGCCAGCTATTTCTGATATTGCACTGGAAAAACTTGTAAAGCAGTATCGTGATACTATGAACACGATTAAGAGACTTTCACGTCAAATACCAGCTGATATCGTTGAAAAAATGGTTTACGGTAAGGTGGTAGAGCCTCAAGATTTTTCAGACCAAACCAAAGTTACTGAGTGGTTAGATGACATATTGGAAACTTTACACAACCAAGATGGCAATGGTTCTATATACTCTGCAGAAGTTAAACATGATAATGAACGTAATGTTTACTACGCATCATTTAACGAACGTAAACACGGCATCGATAAAGTTTACACTTGTGGTTATGAGTTTATTAACTCAAAAGAATTCGCGGCAATCATTTCACTAAACAAAGCGATAAACGGTTTAATGGAAGAAGGCGCTTATGTTCAGCGTGGTGAGAAAACTAAACAAGTAAGTACTTTTGAAGAAGCCTTAACTTGGTTAATGGCGGAATCAAAACGTGGCCAATATATACAGCGTTATAAAGGTCTAGGGGAAATGAATCCAGACCAACTTTGGGAAACGACAATGGATCCGGAAACACGCCGTATGCTGCAAGTGACAATTGAAGACGCTATCGCAGCAGACCAACTGTTTAATACCCTGATGGGTGACCATGTAGAACCTAGGCGTCAATTTATTGAAAACAATGCATTAAAAGTTGAAAACTTAGATGTATAATTCACGTTAAAAGCTATGCCCGGGCATCATAAGCCCGGGTTTTTTAATTGTGATAAAAATTGAGTAAATACTCAATAATTAGCTGTAAACACTATGATTGCATTGAAGCAATCGCTATACTTAATTAATTTTTTAAAAAGATTGTACGGAATATCATGAGTACGTTTAATATCAATACGTTCCAGGGGTTAATTTTGCAGTTGCAAGATTACTGGTCACGCCAAGGTTGTGTCATTATTCAACCGTTAGATTTAGAAGTTGGCGCGGGTACTTTCCACCCCATGACATTTTTACGCTCTATTGGACCTGAACCGATGAGCAGTGCCTATGTGCAGCCTTGTCGCAGACCAACCGATGGCCGCTATGGCGAAAACCCAAACCGTTTGCAACATTACTATCAGTTCCAAGTAATGTTAAAGCCATCACCTAAAAACATCCAAGAGTTATATCTAAACTCACTTAAAGAGCTTGGTATTGATCCGTTAGTGCACGATATTCGCTTTGTAGAAGATAACTGGGAATCGCCGACTTTAGGAGCTTGGGGGTTAGGCTGGGAAGTGTGGCTAAACGGTATGGAAATTACACAGTTTACCTACTTCCAACAAGTTGGCGGTTTAGAATGCGCTCCTGTTACGGGTGAAATTACCTATGGTTTAGAACGATTGGCGATGTATATTCAAAATGTCGACAGCATCTACGACCTTGTCTGGACCGATGGTCCTATGGGTAAAGTGCTGTATGGAGATGTGTTTCATCAAAATGAAGTTGAACAATCAACGTACAATTTTGAACATGCTGATGTTGATGCTTTATTTGCATATTTCGACCAATGTGAAAAAGAAAGTGAAAAATTAATTGAGGCGGGATTAGCGTTACCTGCATACGAGCAGGTAATGAAAGCATCTCATGCATTTAATTTACTAGATGCTCGACATGCTATATCAGTAACAGAACGTCAACGCTACATCCTTAGAGTTCGTACGTTGTCTAAAGCCTGTGCACAAGCTTATTATCAAAAACGCGAAGAATTAGGGTTCCCCCTATGCAAGCAAGAGTCAGTTGGGGAATAAAATGATCCAAGATACTTTATTAATAGAGCTAGGTACTGAAGAATTACCGCCTAAATCACTAAAAAATCTAGCAACGACATTCTATCAACAGATTAAAATGCAGTTAGACGACGCAGGGTTAAGTTATCAAGACATGACCTGGTTTGCGACGCCAAGACGCCTTGCCGTTAAAGTCATTGATATAATCGAAAAGCAAGAAGATAAAACCATAGAGAAACGTGGACCAGCCATCAATGTTGCCTTTGATGAACAAGGTACGCCAAGTAAAGCTGCTTTAGGGTGGGCTACATCAAATGGTATTACAATTGAACAAGCAGAGAGATTAGTTACCGATAAGGGAGAATGGTTGTTGCATAAGGCATTACAGCCAGGTAAAACCGTATCTGAATTGCTCCCTGAAATTGTTAATCAAGCTATTGCAAAACTACCGATTCCTAAGCCAATGCGTTGGGGAAGTGGTCGCACCCAGTTCATAAGACCTGTGCATACGTTAACAATGATGTATGGTGACAATATCATTACAGGTGAAACCTTGGGCGTGAGTTCCAATAACCTTGTTCAAGGTCATCGTTTTCATCATCATGGTCTTATAGCGCTAAATCATGCCAATGATTATGAAGAAAAGCTGTTAGAAGCCTATGTTGATGTTAATTATCAATCTAGACAAGACAAAATTATTGAAGCGGTGAACAAAGCTGCTGACGAACTCAATGGTGTTGCACTGATCGACCAAGAGCTTCTTGAAGAGGTTACCTCGTTAGTTGAATGGCCGGTTGTTTTAGTGGGTAGCTTTGATGAAGCATTTTTACAAGTTCCCGCAGAACCACTTATTTACTCAATGAAGGACCATCAAAAGTATTTTCCTGTCCAAGATAAGCAAGGCAACTTACTAAACAAATTTATTTTTGTGACTAATATCGAAAGTAAAGATCCGACTAAAGTGATTTTAGGTAACGAAAAAGTTATTCGTCCTAGATTAGCTGATGCTGAGTTTTTCTTTAAAACGGATAAGAAGCAGACACTAGAATCTCGCTTAGCAAGTTTAGCGTCGGTTTTATTTCAAAAGCAATTAGGCACGTTAAAAGATAAATCAGAGCGAATTGCGATGATCAGTGAGTTTGTCGCTGGCCAACAAAATGAAGATAAGTATCAAGCTTACCGAGCCGGTTTGTTAAGTAAAACTGATTTAATGTCTGAGATGGTATTAGAGTTCCCACAGGTACAGGGTACGATGGGTAAGTATTATGCACTTAATGATCAAGAAGACACTGAGGTTGCACAAGCTTTAGAAGATCAATATCGTCCAAGATATGCTGGTGATGCTTTACCTGAAGCTAATATTGGTTGCGCTGTCGCGATTGCTGATAAAGTCGATACTTTAGTTGGTATATTTGGTATTAATCAACCACCAAAAGGTGATAAAGACCCGTTTGCCTTGCGACGAGCAGCTATCGGTCTTTTGCGTATTATTATTGAAAAGCAATTAGACCTAGATTTAGAGGTGCTAATCGATAAAAGCATTGAATGTTATGGTAACAAATTAAGTAACCCAGATACCAAAGTTCAAGTGCTAGATTTTATTTTTGCTCGCTATAAAGCTCACTATCAAGAGCAGGGCATTGCCATTGATGTTATTCAAGCCGTATTAGAAAATGCGCCTTCACAGCCTCTAGATTTTGAAAAACGAATTAAAGCAGTAAATCATTTTAAATCGTTAACTGAATCTGAAACCCTTGCTGCAGCGAATAAGCGGGTAGGTAATATTCTAGCGAAATTTGAAGGCCAATTGTTTAGTGGTTTTGACCTTGCTATTGCTAATGAAGCACCGGAGTTAGCGTTGGCTGAGACTTTTTCTCAACTTAAAGGTGAATTAGCACCGTTAATGGCAGAAAAAGATTATCAATCCGCATTAACCTTGCTATCACAGTTGAAACAACCAATTGACACTTTCTTTGATAATGTCATGGTTATGGCAGACGATGAACAGATTAAAATTAATCGCCTAACTTTATTGAATGATATTAGAAATAGCTTTTTAGCAATTGCCGATATTTCGGTTTTGCAAAAATAAGTTCATAACTGAACTTGGAAAGTTAAAACGTAAAAAAGAGAAGCAATTGCTTCTCTTTTTTATAACCCTTTGATAATAAGATAGCGAAATGGCCGGTTATTTGTATCACTACAAATAAGTTGGTGTTCCATAAACTCGCAAAAACTTGGTATGTCACGCGTTGTCGCGGGGTCATCTGCTAACACCAGTAGTGAATCTCCATCGTTAAGTTCGCGAATCTTCTTTCTGATCATCATAACTGGCTCTGGGCATCTTAACGATATCGTATCCAAAATATGATCTGCGCTGTCGAAATCTACCATTTCTATAAGACGTAACTATTGATAAAAAGGCTATTTTAGCGATAAGCGACTAGGTAAACAATCCCGTACTAAAATGAGGTGATTAATAGCGCTTTAAAAGATGGTCGATAGCGATACTTTTAAGATTTTTACTTGCTGTATTAGCGTCGTCTTTTGAATTAAACGGCATACTAACGACACGAAAGAGTTTATCTGTAAATTCAATAGATATGTTTAAATCCAAATTCAGCTTTGAAACTTTTGATAAAAATGATTCTGCATTGGCTCGTTGAGTAAAAGCTCCAAATTGAATACGCCAACGTTGTTGCTCGTTTGAAGGCGATACTTCCATGTTAGGTTGTCGAGAAATGGTACTAATATCTTCGCTTTTCTTAAGTGATGGGGTTAGTATCTTTTCTGGTTTACTGGTAACTACTGTGGCAGGTGAATGGCTGGAAAACTGATAACTAACGCCGACAAAAATAGCATGGTGGTTTGCTAACTGCTGTCCTTGAAAAAAAGAGTGATGACCTACTTTTAATTTCCAATTAGGTGCTAGCTGCATGTCCGCTCCTATTTTAATATAGGGCGAAATTTTATTTTGTTCTACCAAAGCAGGATTACTAGCATCAAAAGTGTAACTGAAACCGCCAGAAACACTTAAGGTAATGTCGTTGTGGTATGGTTTAAATAAGGTGCCACCTAAGTTTAAAAGTTTAACATCGCCTGTTTGAACTAGGGAGTTATCATATTTTTTTAATTGTCCAGTAGAGACCAGTTGACCTTCGAAAGCTAAGTTATCTTCGAATTGCCATTGATAACCAATACCTACACCGAAATGTGAATCTTGCTGACTATTTTTAATTACACTAACATCGACTGAATGTCGGTTTATATTGGCGTTGGCAATAACGCTTATAATTAAACTTAAACACACTAGACAATATTTAAACATTGATTGGCTTTTCAATAAATGATGGCACGATAGTAGCGTTATTTTGAGTAAATATAAATAGATAGCGCTGAGTCACCGTTTAACCATTGCATTAGTAAATATGGTTTAGTAAAAATTACCGCTAAACTCCTTGCTTTGAACTATTAGCCCTAATAACCTTAGAGGAGCAGCAAAAAAAAGGTGGTATGATGAATCTTAGATTAACTGTATTGTTAATGTTATCTTTGGCTTGGTATTCTTTTTCAGCCCTAGCAAATACAGAGACTTCAATATTAAGAGAAAAATTTAAGCAGGCAGATAAACTCGTTTGGCGTTCAACATCTGAAGAGTATCAACGTCTGTATAATGAGTTGCATTTCTACCCGCTGCAACCCTATTTAGATCTCAAGCGCTTAATGTATCGAATCAAATTAAGTGATCACAATGAAATAGCAAAATTTTTAACGACTTACGAAAACACGCCTTTAGATTGGCCATTAAGAAAAAAATGGCTGGAATATTTGGCGAAACGCAATAATAAAAGTTTATTTGTCACCTTTTATCGACCAACATCCGACGCTGAACTAACCTGTTTGAACTATCGGTATCAATTAGAGTTGGGGGCAAATGAGGCTGATATTTTACCGAGCGTAACACCACTTTGGGTGGTTGGGAGATCACAACCTAAAGCGTGTGATCCACTATTTACGCAATGGCAAAAAGCAGGCTACAGAACCAATGAGGTAGTTTGGCAACGATTAAGTAAGGCGGCTGATGGTGGCAGTCATACCTTGATCCCATATCTAACAAGTTTACTTCCAAATGAGCAACGTTACTTAGGTGAACTTTGGCATAAAGTTCGGCGAGATCCTTCGTATGTAACCAAGCTATCGAGATTCCCGAACAAATCGCTAAAAGAAGCACAAATATACCTTTATGGGATTAAGCGATTTATTTGGCGAGACCAAAATAGGGCATTGGCATCTTTTGAAAAAGCTCAGCAGGCGTTTGGTTTTAGCGAAGAACAAGTGCAGAGTGTAGCCCCCAAGTTTGCCTTAGCATTAGCAAGTAAAAAGCATGACAAAGCCTCTATATGGCTAAAGAAAGTTGATGATAGCCATTTAAATGAACAACTTATTCAATGGCGAATAGCCGATGTTTTGCGATTGCAAGATTGGCCGACGATTAAAGCTGAATTGCTGTCACTGCCAAAGTCAGAGCATGATTCATTACAATGGCGTTATTGGTATGCAAGAAGCTTATTGGAAACGGGTGAAGTTGAACAGGGTGAACAAATACTGACTGAATTGGCGCAAAGTAGACATTACTATGGCTTTTTGGCTGCAAGTGTTATCAATCAACCATTTAGTTTACAAAATCGACCAATATCTGTTGCTGAATCAGAAAAACGAGCCTTATTTAAGCATTTGGCGGGCAAAAGGGCTTTTGAGTTATTTCACCTTGAGCGTTATTACCATGCGCGACTTGAATGGAACTATTGGATGACACAGCTAAACGAGCGTGAGCGCTTAGTTGCTGCAAAGCTAGCTAATGAGGCTGGGTGGTACGATAGGGCGATATTTGGATTGTCTCAGGTGGGCTATCTTGATGATGTCGATCTTAGATTTCCTCTGGCATTTAATGATGAAATTGTCTTGAATTCGAGCAAACATGCGATAAGTCCAGCATGGGCCTTTGCAATTGCTCGTCGAGAAAGCTCTTTTATGAGTGACGCTCACTCTTCGGCTGGTGCAAAGGGGTTAATGCAAGTCATGCCAGCTACCGCAAAGCAATTAACACGTCGAAAAAGAATTTCTAGTAACTACCTCCTTGATAGTGATAACAATATTAATCTAGGAACTAAATATTTAAAAAAATTACTCGATCGCCATCAAGGAAATCCGGTATTAGCCACTGCTGCCTATAATGCAGGCCCATACAGAGTTAAGCGATGGTTAGACAGCGCTGAAAGTGTCCCCGCCGATATATGGATTGAAACAATACCATTTAAAGAAACGCGTGATTACGTTAAAAGCGTTATGGCTTATCAGCAAATATATCAATATAAGGTCGGACAAACTGTTCAGATTTTTGACCAGTTAAGCAAAATGAATATATCTCAGTTGTAGTGGGATTACTGAAGTCAACTAGTCGCTATGATAGTATGTGACAAATTTATACAAGGGAGAAATAATGAGCACATTAGCGTCCTTATATCCGGCTCATATTGAAGAGCTGACTAAACGAGCAAGTAATGCATTGGCTCGAGAGAATCTTGATGCCATCGTTATCCATTCTGGCCAAGAAAAGCGTATTTTTTTAGATGACAACAGTTACCCGTTTAAAGTAAACCCTCATTTTAAACATTGGTTACCATTGGTTGATGTGCCTAATAGTTGGTTAATTATTAAAGCCAATGAAAAACCGACCTTAATTTATTACCAACCAGTTGATTTTTGGCATAAAGTTGTCGAGCTAAAAGAAGACTACTGGAATGAGTTTTTCGATATTAAGTTGTTACGTAAAGCCACTGATGTGGAAAAATTACTTCCTTATGATAAAAAAGGTTTCGCATACATTGGTGAGCATTTAGAAGTCGCCAAAGCTCTGGGTTTTGAAACCTTAAACCCAGAGCCACTGCTTAACTTTTTACATTATCACCGAGCTTATAAAACAACTTATGAGCAGGAGTGCATGCGTCAGTCAAATGCCATTGCGGTTAACGGGCATCGAGCCGCCAAGCAAGCATTTTTTGACGGTGGTAGTGAATACGAAATATTGCAAAGCTATTTGAAAGCGACTCAACATATGGAAAATGAGACGCCGTATGGCAATATTATTACCTTGAATGAGAACGCTTCAATACTGCATTACTTCACTTTAGAGAGAACACCACCGAAACAGCATCGCTCATTTTTAATTGATGCAGGGGCAAACTTTCATGGTTATGCTGCTGATATTTCGCGTGCTTATGCTTTTGAACAGAATCATTTTGCTGAGCTTATCGCGAAAATGGATGCCTTAATGTTAGATGTTGCAGAGCAATTAAAACCAGGCAGAAGTTATGTAGATGTTCATGTCTATGCCTTTGAACGTATTGCAACCTTGCTCAACGAGGTCAATTTGATCAATGTTTCTGCCGAGGATGCTATAGAGGCCGGGATTGTCGGTAAATTCTTCCCGCACGGAATTGGTCATCATTTGGGATTGCAGGTGCACGATGTTGGCGGCTTTATGGCAGATGAACGCGGTACTCATATTAAGCCACCTGAGCCTCACGTGTTTTTACGCGCTTCGAGAATGGTTGAAGCAAATCAAGTCTTTACCATAGAGCCAGGATTATATTTTATTGATTCGTTGCTCAATGAAATTAAACAATCAGCACATGCTGAAATGGTCAATTGGCAGGTTGTAGATAGTTATCGTCCATTTGGTGGCATTCGAATTGAAGACAACATCATTGTTCATCAATCTCATAATGAAAATATGACACGAGATCTTGGTTTAACCAGCTAATAGAGGATTTTGTGTCTGGTTCATATTTAGTGGCTGCGACTGAGGTTGTTGAAGAAATAATCGTCAATCGTAGCCGATTCATTTGTTACTTGGCTCCTTGTCAATCGAAAGGGCAGGCCAAAGATTTTGTTAAATCGATTCAAGAGCAGCATCCTAACGCCAACCATCATTGCTATGCGTTTGTTTGTGGAGCCCCCGACGACTCTCAACGCTATGGATTTTCTGATGATGGCGAGCCCTCTGGCACCGCTGGAAAACCAATGCTGATCGCTTTGCAAGGGAGTGAAATCGGTGAAGTTTGTGCTGTAGTTGTAAGATATTTTGGTGGAGTAAAGCTAGGCACCGGCGGTTTACAACGTGCTTATGGCGGTAGTGTCCGTCAAGCTTTAGCGTTGCTCACCACTAAAACGAAAATTCCTATGGTACATCGTACTTTAGCGTGTCAATATACGCATATTAATGATGTCCATCATATTCTAGCGAAAGTTGGTGCTAAAATAGTGTCAGAGGAATTTTTGTCTGACATTAGGTTAAAAGTAGCGCTGCCAGAGCAAGTAGTTGCAGAAGTTGCGAGTCAACTGCAAACAATGTCAGCTGGGCAAATAATATTACAAAAAGAATAAATGTAAGAAGAATTCGTTAAGTGCAAATAAAAAATATCGTTCGAATATTGGGGCTTTTGGTCACCTTGCTTAGTGTGACCATGTTACCGCCTGCATTGATATCATTGTTATATCGTGATGGTGGTGGCGTTTCTTTTTTGCTGTCATTTATTTTTTGTTTAATTGCTGGCTTACTCTTTTGGTACCCAAACCGTAATGAGCGCGGTGACTTAAAAGCACGCGAAGGGTTCTTAATCGTTGTTTTATTCTGGACGGTATTGGCGAGCTTTTCAGCGATCCCACTCTTGTTGTTGGAAACACCTAACTTATCGGTCGCTGATGCGTTCTTTGAGTCTTTTTCTGGGTTAACTACAACCGGTGCGACAATATTAACGCAAATAGATGGCTTACCCCATGCAGTGCTCTGGTATCGTCAACAACTGCAATGGTTGGGCGGTATGGGGATTATCGTATTAGCTGTTGCTGTTTTACCAATGCTAGGTATTGGTGGTATGCAGCTCTATCGAGCAGAAACCCCTGGCCCGGTTAAAGACTCAAAAATGACCCCTCGAATTGCCGATACTGCCAAACACCTTTGGTATATTTACTTAACACTCACTGTCGCTTGTACGCTAAGTTATTGGGCTGCTGGCATGACCTTGTTTGATGCTATTTGTCATGCGTTTTCTACGATAGCAATTGGTGGGTTTTCTACTCATGATGCTAGCATGGGCTATTTTAATAGTCCGCTAATTAATGCGATTTGTGTCTTTTTCTTGTTAATTGCCGGGGTGAATTTTGCGCTTCATTTTGCCGTCGTGCATAGTCGATCACTTAGAAGTTATTTTTACGATCCTGAATTTAAGGTATTTATCGCAATTCAATTGGTGCTGACGTTGATTTGTTTTGCGGTCTTGATGAGCTATGGCGTTTATCAATCAGGTTTTGATGCCTTTGATCAAGCCCTATTCCAGGCCGTTTCTATCAGTACAACTGCAGGTTTTACCACGACTTCGTTTGCAGAATGGCCAACCTTACTTCCTATCTTACTTATCTTTTCTAGTTTTATTGGTGGCTGTGCCGGCAGTACTGGCGGCGGAATGAAAGTAGTGCGTGTATTGTTGTTGTACTTGCAAGGTATTAGAGAGCTTAATAAACTTGTTCATCCTAAAGCGTTATTTTCAATAAAGCTTGGTAATAAAGCGCTACCTAACCGTGTTGTTGAGGCTATCTGGGGTTTTTTCTCCGCTTATGCTGCCGTTTTTGTTATCTGTATGCTTTTACTGCTAATGGTAGGCGTTGACGATATTACCGCCTTTACCGCAGTTGCCGCATGTTTAAATAACCTAGGCCCCGGCTTAGGTGAAGTCGCTGCAAACTTTGCTGCACTTGGCGATTTTAGTAAGTGGGTACTTATTATCGCCATGTTGTTTGGCCGACTTGAGATCTTTACCTTATTAGTGTTGTTTACCCCTGCGTTCTGGCGCTCATAATGATAAAAGGCATTTTTTATGCGAGATAAACATAAGCAAATGTTAGTAAAAATATCAGCGGAAGCATTATCTATTGTGGTCGCAGTATTATTTGCGCTGTGGGCTAATGATTGGTGGGCACAGAGGGAGCGCACACAGCAAGTTGAAGTGTTATTTAGCGCTGTTTTGACAGAACTTGAAGAAAATAAGCTCAGTCTAGAAAATTCATACCAACATCATACCAAACAGCTAGATATTATTAAGCAAAGCACAAAGTCTCAAGAAAAGCTGACGGAGCAAAATTATAAAGATATTTATCAACAACTGTTTAAGCATGGAGTATTTAGACCAGCCCAGTTATATTTTACCTATTGGGAAATTATGCGTGACAAAGGCTTATTAGCCGAGTTAAGCAACCAACAACTTAGCAAGGTTAAGCCAGCATATTATGCTATGCGACTTTATCAAAATACTTGGCAAACTATTAGTAATAATATGTTGAATGTTGCTTTGCTTGATTCTGAGCAGAAAAAAATTGTGATGATTAGTAATTCTTTAAGGGAACTTTGGTGGCGTGAAAATTTTGCTATTCAAAGTATTAACACAACACTAGAAAACTTATCAGATATAAAAAAAACCAATTAAAGTGTCATCGTTAAACAATACTCTTCTTCCTGTGGCCTTTATTTTTAGCAGATATAATATGCTTTCAATGAAATAAACTATGCTTATAGTATTGGTCAGTGTGGTTTTCCGATGAATCCTATTTTTCACATTTTCGGTGTTTTATTGTTGGTGCTAAGTAATATGACTTTGGCTCAGCCATTGTATTGTGTAAAGCCGCTAACCTTATCCTCGACTGAAAATTGGTATCCATATATCTACATTGATGACAATAAGGTGAGTGTAGGCGCGGATCTCGCGTTATTAAAAAAAACGTTAAATGATATTGGCTGTGAATTAGAGGTTATTCACTTTCCTGAAAGACGCTCATTACTAGAGATAAACAAAGGGAACTTTGATATTGGTCTAGGTGCGAGCATGAACAGTGAGCGCTTAAAAAAATATTGGTATAGCGACAGCTACCGCTATGAAGTTAATCGATTTGTTTATCGAACTGATGACCAAAAAATATCCAAGGCCGATTCTTTGAGTGATTTGATCGCATTAAATAAAGTTATCGCTATAAATTTGGCAGGCTGGTACGGCGAAGAACTCGAAAAAGCAAAAGCTGAACATAATAACTTTATTTACAGTGATACCGTTAGTAAGCGATTAAAAATGTTAGGTTTTTCTCGTGTCGATGTGGTTGTTGATGACGATGTTGTACTGTGTAGTGAGTTGACTCGGAGTGCTTATAACTTCTTTAAAATACATCCGATGATCCTTTACCAAACACCGGTGTATTTTATTTTTAATAAGCAAACGATAAGCGCCGAATTTGTTGACCATTTTAACCAAGCATTACAATTAAATAAGGCGTCTTCAGCGCTCATTACTTACTATCACCACCACATACCTAGTGAATGCTTGCAATATTTGCATTTTGAAAAATAAACATCGCCAGCAAATAAGTTAGTCGAGTTCTGTTAGTAAAATTTTAATGGGTCGACGTAAAAGAGTTTTTCAACATTAGAAATATATTTTTTATTGACCAAAAACAAAATGACATGATCTTCTGCCTTTATCACGGTATCAGAATGTGCAATGAGTACTTCATTGTCTCGCACTATAGCGCCAATGGTGGTGCCAGGAGGCAACTTTATTGAGCCGATTTCACGACCGATCACTTTAGAAGAATTTTCATTACCTTTAGCGATAATCTCAATGGCTTCCGCTGCGCCGCCTCGTAAACTATATACATTGTCAATACTGCCTCGGCGGACGTGGGTTAATAATGCTGATATGGTCGCGTGTTGTGGAGATACAGCGATATCGATATTACTACCATGAACTAAGTCAATGTAAGCGCTGCGTTGAATAAGCACCATTGCTTTGCGCGCACCGAGACGTTTGGCTAACAAAGAAGACATAATATTGGCTTCATCATCATTAGTGACAGCGATAAAAACATCAAACTGATCGATATTTTCTTCAACCAATAATTCTTGATCGGATGAATCCCCAACAAATACTAAAGTATCACTTAATTCAGAAGCGAGATAAGCCGCTCTTTTAGGTGAATGCTCAATAAGTTTAACTTGATGGTCTTTCTCTAGCATTTTTGCAAGACCCGCGCCAATATTACCGCCACCAGCGATCATGATTTTTTTATAGGCCGGCTCAAGTTTTTGTAACTCGTTCATGACTGCTCGAATATGTATGGTTGCAGCAATAAAAAACACTTCATCATCCGCTTCAATAACCGTAGTTCCGAGTGGGCGAATTGGTCGGCCATTTCGGTAAATAGCAGCGACTCGGGTATCAATATTAGGAATATGTTCACGCAATGTTGATAATGCATGGCCGACTAACAAGCCCCCATAATAGGCTTTTACTGCGACAAGACTCACTTTCCCTTGTGCAAACTCAAGTACTTGTAGTGCACCTGGGTAGTCGATCAAACGAGCAATATCCCGGGTCACTAACTGTTCCGGCGCGATAACGTGATCGACCGGAATATTTTCAGGTTGGAAGAGCTGATCTTGATATTTTAAAATTTTAGCAGAGCGGATTCGTGCAATTTTCGTGGCGGTACGAAAAAGTGAATAACAAATTTGGCAGGCGATCATATTCGTAGCGTCGTCACTGGTTACCGCAATAACTAGTTCCGCATCTTCGGCACCGGCTTTCTTTAATACGTCAGGGTGTGCACCTTGTCCAGTCACGACCTGTAAGTCCATTTTATCTTGCAACTCTCGTAGTGTCTCGCTGTTGGTGTCTATTAAGGTGATCTCATTACGTTCACCAACCAAATTTTCAGCCAGTGTTCCACCAACTTGTCCTGCACCGATTATGACTATTTTCATCGCTTACTTATTCTTTTTAATTAATGCGTAATAAAAACCATCCATTGCGTTTTCGCCGGTTTTAATTTGCCAGTCTTTTGTCACACTTTGCTCAATGTTGAGTAAAGTCGCGTTACTTGTTTTGGACAAAAAGGCGTTAATTTGCCCAGAATTTTCTTCAGGTAAAATACTACAAGTAGCATAAAGTAAAACACCATCAGGTTTTAGTAATGACCAACAATTATCCAGTATTTGCGCTTGTAGCTTGGTAAGTGTGTCAATATCCTTGGCTTTACGCAACCATTTGATATCCGGATGTCTTCTAATAACCCCAGTACCTGAACAGGGGGCATCAAGTAAAATACGGTCAAATGGTTTACCATCCCACCAATCTTGTTTCGCTGCATCAGCGGCCAAAACTTCCGCTTGCAACGAAAGACGAGACAAATTTTCACAGACGCGAGTTAGCCGTTGCTCTTCAATATCAATGGCGATTAACTGCGATAGATGAGGTTGACGTTCGAGTATGTGGCAGGTTTTACCACCGGGCGCAGCGCAGCAATCAAGAATGCGTTCTGCTGGTTGACTACCGAGTATCACCGCGGCTTGCTGCGCAGCGCCATCTTGAACTGATACGTGACCTTGCTCAAACCCCGGTAGTTGATAGACATCGACCGCTTTGCTTAGCAAAATAGCACCTGAAAATTCATCGATTTTGCTAACCTCGATACCTTGTGCTGAGAGCTTATCGAGATATTCGTCGATACCCTGTTTGAGGGTATTGACCCTTATCCACATCGGTGGGCGTTGCTGGTTCGCTGCTATAATTGATTGCCAATCGTTGGGGTAGCCTTCTTGAAGCTTTTTAATAAACCAACCTGGATGATTGTATTTTATTGCGTCAGGCAATTTTTCCGTGTTATTGATGGCATCTTGCTGGCGTTGATAATTTCTTAAAACAGCATTCACTAAGCCTTTTAAATAATGGTATTTCAATGCCTGACAGGCATTGACGGTTTCTGCGACACAGGCATGATCTGGAATACGTAAATATTTTAACTGATAAAGACCAACTAATAACAAAAAATGAACAACTCGTTGCTTACCTACTAAAGGTTTGTCCATTAACTCTCTGACATGATGTTCAAGCTCAGGTAAGACTCTAAGAACGCCATAGCAGCATTCCTGTAAAAGGCCTTTGTCAGATGGTGAGACTTTTTCAAGTTGCTTTGGCAATTCATCGCCCAAGCTCCGTCCTTTGTCTATTACTGCCAATAGACACTTTGCGGCACTTGCTCTTAGGTTAGCTGACATTGGCTAAACCGTTTATTGATTGACCGACGGTGAACCACTGGCCTCGGCTATTGAGAATGTCGCTAACGGGTAACGCTTTTTTCCCCGGAAGTTGCATGACTTCAATGGTTAAAACGCCGTCAGCTGTAGCCACTTGAATACCATTTTTACTGGATGCGACAATAGTACCGGGCGTTGAGTTAGATTGCTGATCGCTGACACTCGCTTGCCAAATACGAATGCGTTGCTCTGTTTGATTTTCATCATGGTAGGTAATTTGGGCAACAGGCCAGGGAATATAAGCGCGAATTTTTCGCTGCAGGGTCAATGCTGAAAGTTGCCAATCAAGCTCGGCTTCCGCTTTATCCAGTTTCTTGGCATAGCTTGCTTGTTCATTATTTTGTGGAACTCTCGGATAATGGCCAGTTGCCATTAACGTTAAGGCATCAAGTAATGCGCTAGGACCAAGTTGGGCTAACTTTTCATATATCGAGGCGCTGGTATCTTGATCGGTGATATCACACAACGCTGTTGAGATCATATCGCCAGTGTCTAAGCCTTTATCCATTTGCATAATAGTGACACCAGTTTGCGCATCACCCGCTTCGACAGCACGTTGTATCGGGGCAGCACCACGCCATTTTGGCAATATTGAACCATGGACATTAATACACCCTAATCGGGGAGCGTTAAGAATGACTTCTGGTAATAATAGGCCATAGGCAACCACCACCATGACATCTGCTTGGTAGCTGGCTAGTTTTTCTTGTTCACTTTCTTCTTTAAAATTAACCGGCTGTTCGACAATAAGGTTGTTCGCCAATGCAAGCTCTTTGGTAGCACACGCGGTGAGCTTTTTGCCGCGACCTGCTGGTTTATCAGGCGGGCAGTATACGGCGAGAACATTATGCTCAGAGTTAATTAATGCTTGTAGGTGCTGAGCAGCAAAATCTGGTGTACCAGCAAATAATATATTGAGAGGTTTTGTCATAGTGTTAACTAATTTCTTATTTGTTGGTTAGTTTTATTTTGCAAGCCGAGCTTCTTTTTCAAGTTTTGTTTGTATGCGTTTTCGTTTTAAGGGTGACAAATAGTCAACAAACAAAATACCTTTCAAGTGATCAAGTTCATGTTGAATACATATACTGAGTAACTCGTCAGCATCTAATTCAAAGGGTTCTCCATTGATGTCTAATGCTTTAACGGTAACTTGGGTGTTTCGGTCAACCTTGGCGTAACAGCCAGGTACAGATAAACATCCTTCTTCGTTGATCATTGTTTCGCTATTGCGCTTAATGATCTCTGGGTTGATTAAGACGTAAGATTGCTCTTTATTCTCAGAGACATCAATGACAACGATTTGCTTATGTATGTCTACTTGAGTAGCTGCTAAGCCAACGCCATTTTCAGCATACATAGTGTCAAACATGTCACTAACAATATCTTTAATTTTTTGATCGACTACTTCAACAGGAGCAGCTTTTGTTCTTAAACGTTGGTCAGGAAATCGTAATACAGGTAATATAGCCATAATTCTTTAAAAGAGTTCGCGAATTTTCTCATAGAGTGTTATGTTTCAATTTTAGCCATTAAATTAAATTAATAATAGTGGTTTAGGATAAATGCTAAAAGAATAGGCAGGTAAGCATGGTAAAAAAAATAGTTTTAACGATAATTTGCTGTCTTTTGCCCAACATGGTCTTGGCGGATGAAGTCTTACTAAGTAAAGACGCGCCAAGTAAATATGTGGTGAAAAAAGGTGATACTTTGTGGGACATATCAGGTGTATTCCTAGAACAGCCTTGGTTATGGCCTAAACTATGGCGTCTCAATCCTGATATTGAAAATCCACACCTCATTTATCCTGGTGATGAATTAACTTTGGTTTACGATGAAAACGGTGAACCAATGTTAGTTAAAAGTGAAGCTGCACCGACAGAACCAGCGGGTAAAAAAGCAATGAAATGGTCGCCATCGGTGAGGACGACGTTAAAAGACGTTAACCCTGTTACGACGATACCATTAAATGTTATTGCGCCATTTGTTAAGTACAACACGATTTTATCGCCGGAAGATATAAATAATGCGCCATATGTTTTAGGCAGCGATGAAGGCTATAAATCGAGCATCGACGGGTTTAAAACTTATATTAATGGCGATTTAGATGTTGGTAAATCTTATGCGATTTATAATAAAGGCAGAGCAATAAAAGATCCGCTAACCAATGAAGTTGTCGCTTTTCACGCTACTTTAGTGGGGACTGGTAAAGTGCTTAGACCTGGTAATGCAGCTAATAAAGAACCAGCAACCTTATTAGTACAGGGGTCAGTGCGTGAAATCCGTGCTAAGGATATCGTTAAGCCAGTGAATGAAGGGCAGTTATTGCCTGCTTTATTTACGATGCAAAACCCATCAGAAGGGGTAGAAGGCAGTATTATTGAAACTTCTTCAGGTCTACGAGAGTTTGGTAAGTTAGAAGTTGTTTATTTAAATCGTGGTGCAAGTCACTCTCTTAAGCAAGGTGACGTCTTGACGGTAAAACGTTTGAGTCCTGGTGTTGTTGAAACTGAGAATGGGCCTGAGTATGTTGAAGATGTTTCGCGTTGGATGAAGTTAACCACATCACAAAACTCTGATTACAACATGCCAACAGAATCGATAGGACAAATGCTGGTATTTAAAGTGTTTGATCAGGTAAGTATGGCATTAATACTAAATTCGGAAAAACCACTTAAATTGATGGATTCTTTTTCAGGCCAGTAACAGAGAATCAAGCAGTATCTCAAAAGTCTTAAGGACAAGACCTATGAGTATCGACAACATTAGCCGCCAGCAATATGATAAGCTCAGTTGCTGGCTTGCGCTAAGTTTAATCCCTAAACTTTCCATAAAACGCAAACTTGCGCTTTTTCACTCATTCGGTATTGAAGCCCTTTATTACTCCACCCCTAGTCTGCAAAGCCTAGGCTTAACAGTCTCTCAGTACCAACATCTAAAACAGCCCCAATGGAATAAAATAGAAAGTATCATTCGTTCGATGGAGCAGGCAAACGCGAGTATTGTTACGTTTGACGATGCCAGTTACCCAAGGCAGTTAAAGCAGATTTACGATCCCCCTTTAGTACTATTTGTTAAAGGAGATATAAAAAACTTATCACGAACACAGATAGCTATTGTCGGCAGTCGAAATGCGACCATTCAAGGGAAGGAGGTCGCTAAAAAATTTGCTTGTGAGCTAAGCCAGCAAGAGATAGTGATAACCAGTGGCCTAGCCAGTGGAATTGATAGCGCCGCTCATCAAGGAGCCGTTGATGTCAACAGTGCTACCATAGCCGTCGTGGCGACGGGTATAGATATTGTCTATCCAGCGCGGCATCGAGCACTTCAAACACGGATTTTAGAGGCCGGAGGGACTATTGTCAGTGAGTTCTTCCCCGGTAGTGCGCCCCGTAAAAGCCACTTTCCTCGGAGAAATCGTTTGATTAGTGGTTTAAGTCTCGGAGTTGTTGTGGTTGAAGCTGCGTTAAAAAGTGGCTCTTTGATCACCGCCAGAACAGCATTAGAACAAAATCGAGAGGTATTTGCAGTACCTGGAAGTATCTACAATGAAAATGTTCGAGGTTGTCATTGGCTAATAAAGCAGGGCGCTAAATTAATTGAAAATATTGCCGATATAAAAGAAGAAATAAAATTTAAACAAGAAAATAGTCTAAACTATTGTAGTAGCAAGGATAAAAATTTAACGTCAAAAAAAAGTTGTGATCAGGACTTGTTTAACGATCCATTGTTAGCTAGTGTGGGAGATGAAATCACACCCGTAGATCTGGTGGTTTCTCGGAGTAAACTACCCATAGATGTAGTGCTAACCCGATTAACAATGCTTGAGCTTAGAGGTCTGGTATCTGCGGTGCCAGGTGGCTACCTTAAATTATATAGGGGCTAGTTATGTTTGATATCTTGATGTACCTTTTTGAGAATTATATTCATAGTGAAGCTGAAGTAATGGTCGACCATGATATTCTCACCGATGAATTAACCCGCGCCGGATTTCACCAAGACGAAATCTATAAAGCATTAACCTGGCTAGAAAAGTTAGCAGCCCTGCAAGACACTGATACTTACCCATATTTAACGCGTGTGGGACGTCAATCGTTTCGTATTTATACACCTGAAGAAAAGCAACTATTGGATGTTGAATGCCAGGGCTTTTTGTTGTTCTTAGAACAGGTAAATGTATTAGACTTTACCACCAGAGAAATGGTTATCGACCGCGTAATGGAACTTGATACCAAGTTCTTTACTATCGATGATCTTAAATGGGTGGTCTTGATGGTATTGTTTAATGTTCCAGGCAAAGAATCTGCGTATTCTCAAATGGAAGATTTAATTTTTGATGAGCAAGAAGGGCCAGCTCATTAAGTTGGTAAAGATGGTAAATAAGTGAAGCTTTCAGATTTGGCCTTTGCTAGTACATTTTTGGCGAACTTTTTGCTAATTGGTTGCTCTAGTGGAGTTGTTAAACACCATTTGGAGCCGCCTTTACCGTGTAATGGCCAATTGGAAGTTGAACATTCAGTGACCATTTACAGTAATGACAGTGAGTCAAAAGCTCCTGAGCCTAAAATCAAGGAAATTTGTCAGCCCAGTGTTTATCCAGCTGAAACTGACTTTGAAAAAGGAAACCGCCGTACTCATTAATCTCGCTCTAAGTCAGCGATAAATTTTTTCCCTGCCCCAAACCACCCATACTGTTGATATTCAATAATCGCTTAAAATAAATCGTATTTATATTTTTTTTATCTTGAAAAGGCAGATCGGCAAAAAGAGATTGTCTAGCAATGTTTCTCAAGCTATTATCGCTCGATTAAATAAATATTAACCAATATTTAACTTTTAGCTTTAGCGTTGTGAATTTAAGTGGTAAAAATGATGCTGTTTGATCAGGCTCAACAGGATATGAGTCAAGCTTATGCCGATGGCGGCACAGGTATATTAACTTCTGGAATTGTCTGGGCAATAGCTGCGGGGGTATCTTTTTATTATTCACCCATGGCTGGCATGGCTTCGTTGTTTTTTGGTGGAATGTTGATTTTTCCTTTAGCGGTATTATTGGCAAAAGGGATGGGCTGCAAGGGTTCACATCAAAAGCATAACCCTTTAGGTAAACTTGCCATTGAAACGACTGTATTGTTATTTGTCGGTCTTTTTACCGCATTTTGCGTTGCCCAAATTCATCTTAATTGGTTTTTTCCTATTATCTTAATGGTCATCGGTGCACGTTATTTGCTATTTCAAACGATTTATGGAGTCAAAACATACTGGCTATTGGGCGGTTTACTCATCGCCACTGGAGCTGCTAGCCTAATGTTTGTCGATCATTTTTCTGCAAGCGCTTTTATTGGTGCCATAATCGAACTCATTTTTGCTGTTGTGATGATTACCTCGTTTAACCGCAAAGCAAAACACTCTCTTGTTGGCACCCAATGACAAGCTGATATGGAATTCGTTATGGTTTATCCTCGCATTCAAATGAAATTTTTCGCCAATCTGCAGATTCCATAACATATCGAGCATATCTAAAGTCTTGAATACGTTTTAAAGCATCTGCTTGATGTTCAACCAAAATAATATATTGAGGTTGTGTTTTACTTATTTTCATTTCAAATATAAGTACTGCTGGACGATTATTAACAATGCCTGGTTCAGCATGCCAATCATTCAGCGCTTTATAATTATTCAAGTAAAATTGAATGTCATCTCTCCCTTGCATTTGCGCTTTAGCAACCATATCAAGTTTTACTTCATCTATAACCAGTTCTAACAAAGCATCAAAGCTGCGTTCGTTAAAGAGTTGACAATATACTTTCAACCTTTTTAGCGCTTCTTTTGAAACGGATAGATCATGAGTAAAAGGCGGTGTTTGACTGAGCTTGAAACGTGCTCTACTCAATGCAGACTTTACTGAAGCTTCACTGGTATGCAAAATTTCTGCACTTTGGCTGGCGCTGTAGCCAAATCCTTGTACCAATACTAAAACACTGCGTTGCAATGGAGGGAGCGACATCAGTTGTTCGAGCTGTTCAACGGCAAAGTTAGTGTATGTACGTTTACTTTCAATGGTTTCCTCGACAGTTTCCTCAACAAGGTAGCCCTCAGGTCGAGATTTGGTTGCTCGATAGCGATCGACAAATAAGTGATAGGCAATACTAAAAAGCCAAGCTTGAGTGCACTTTATTGTTTCTGTTGGTTGTTTTCTCTCAATAACTTTGACTAAGACTGATTGCAGAAGATCTTCACCTTCAAAGACTGAGCCAGTTAACTGGGTGCAATATCGATGGAGTGCGGGTCTTAAATCTAATAAATCTTGTTGCCATTTTACTAACGTAGTTACAGGTTTTTTGTTTGCTTGTGGGTTGTTATTATCCATTCATTACTCCACTGTCACTTGCGATGTTTTGTGCCACATTTTTTGATCAGACAATGTCGCAAAATGCGCTATTGCCGATTGATATTTTGCCTTGGCTTGATCAATCACCGGCTCTCCATGCGCGGGTAATACGTGTTGAAAGTCTAAATCTAATATTGACCGCAGCTCTTGACCACTTGGTTTAGTCATATACCACCAGCCAACACCTATATTGTATGGTTTAGCAAGTTTAAATAGTCTCATAAATAGTTTTGTTTGAATATTGGTATATTGATTGGGCTTAGGGGTATTGTGGAGAACATCGCCTGCAATCAAGATCCCACGGTTTTGTGGAAGTACTAGGCAAGCTTCTTTCAATAGTGGTGAGTGCATCACCCAAATCTTTGCTTTGCTAATTGGTAGCTTGCTGTTTTCATTAAACCAAACATCGGGTTGTAGGTAGCTGTCTTGTTTGGACACGTCTACGGTTAAACCTTGAGTATAATGACTACCTTCTAAAGCGTATAGGGTTGCGCCATAACGATCACGATAAAACTTATCGTCAGCACCATGCATTGAAGCGAGTCGAATGACCGACTTAACTTGACCTAACTTTTCCAGCGCCTCCAATCCTGATTCACTGAGTTTCATACTGTTGATTAATATTAAGCTGCCATCATTTTCCCTGACAACGGTCATTGATCGTGTTATCCGTGGCTTGGTAAGTATAGGCATTTCCCAGCCGCCTTGAACAAACCAAATATTGGGAAATATTTCTTTCAATTCACCATGTGGAAAAGTAGGGCTATAGTGCGTAATTTTTTTCATCGTCAATCCTATTTTTTTAAATGCTTTATTAATAAGACGGATGCCAAGTAAAAAAAGAATCGCTGCTGAAAAAATTTTAAACAGTAAAGCGGGTTTTATTTATCATTCAATCGTCAGGTTGTGGCATAATAGGCTACCTTTGGTCTATTAATATTGGCTATGTCAGACTCAGAAGACAAACTTTTTTCGCAACATGAACATGCGCTAGAAAAAGCCTATGAAGTATGCCCTGAATGTGGCAGTGAGCTAATAATAAAGCATGGCAAGTCAGGTGCTTTCTTGGGTTGTGCTTCGTATCCAAATTGCCAATATACTCGACCCATTGTTGAGCATGAACGTGTAGAAGATAAAATACTTCCGGGTACACAATGCCCTAAATGTGGACACGAATTAGCAGTTAAGCAGGGTCGATATGGGATGTTCATTGGATGCTCAAACTTTCCAGACTGTCATCACATTGAAGAAACACATCATCATGAAGATGCAGGTGTTGCATGTCCCAAATGTAAAAAGGGTGAACTGTTTGAGCGCACGAATCGTTTTGGGAAAACCTTTTACTCGTGCAATCAATATCCCAAGTGCAAATTTGTCGTCAATAATCCGCCTGTAGCCGGAAGCTGCCAGAAATGTCACTTTCCTCTGTTAGTAAAAAGACAAATGGCTGCAGGCGAAAAGCTGCAATGTGCAAACAAAAAGTGCAATCATTTTCAGGCATAATGCTTTTTGGCAGGATAGGGCGTCTAACTTTGTTTCTGCTGCAGTGATTTTGGTCGCTTATCGTTTTCGGTGATTTTGTTGGGTAGGCAACGGAATATTTAAAGGGGGTGGCATAGCGTTGTCGTTCGCTTGTCATATCGTTGTCGTAGTAAAAAAAGGGATTTCTCTATATCGTGATACAGCACTTTTAGAGGAATTACATAATGGAAATGCAAGTAAATATTGAACTAATTAAACGGGAAAGAGCGAAAAGAGCTTGGAGCAAAACTCAACTTGCGGACGTTTCGGGGTTGAGCTTAAGAACAATTCAGCGTATTGAAAAAACAGGGTCGGCTTCTTTGGAGTCTGTTATGTCTATAGCGTCGGTTTTAGAACTAGATGTCAGCGATTTACAAAAAAAACAGCATTTCACGTTAAAAAGTCTCAACACTAAATTGAGTGTAATGTTGAGTGTGATTTCAATGGTGCTTACTAGTTTTTTTGTGATGACAGCAACAGCTCAACCTGTGATGTTTGATTTAACGCTGAAGTCTCATGGAAAGATTCTTGCGGAGTTTCAAATCCTCAATAAGGAAAATGCTGAAAGCGAAATGCTAATGTCTAACAACCTGAAGATTTTATTAACTTCATCAATTGAAGATCAGGATAACGTGAGAATCAGCACAAAGATTTTTGACATATCTTCTGGGCGAGAAGTATTGATTGCGTCACCAATAATGATGACAAAACATCAAGAAAAAGCGGAGATTCACGTTGGTGATTTTGAGTTATCGCTTACGCCGCATTTGTAAGTGTAATTGCATCAACGAATGACGTCATTACATAAGAGGCCTTATTAAAAAGCTCTCCGTAAATTCTGAACAGTGAGAGCCAATTCATGCATAAAAAAAAGCGAGCTACCACTCGCTTTTTTCTTTGACCGTTTTAGTTTACTTTGGCTAAATACGCTTGCGCGAATGTTTTTAAATCTGGAAACGAATCTTCGTTAAGTAGCCCGCTCAGCTCAACTAAACGCGAGGCGAGTTCTTTTTCATTGCTACCACAAACATTGATGTGACCCATTTTACGGCCAGCACGTTTTTCTTTGTCGTACCAATGCATACTAACACTTGGAATTCGGTAAATTTCTTCAGAAATATTATCTTCACCAATAATATTAACCATAGCTGTAGGTCGTACTAAGTGAGTGCTACCTAATGGTAAGCCAGAAATAGCTCGAACATGATTTTCAAACTGACAGGTGTCTGCACCTTGTTGCGTCCAATGACCCGAGTTATGAACCCGTGGGGCAATTTCATTAACCAATAGGGTTTCTCCTATTTGGAAAAATTCGATCGCTAATACGCCAACGTAATCGAGTTTACTAGCAAGTTTGGTAAAAATTTCTAACGCTTGTTCTTGCAGCGCTTGCTGAACAGGAGCCGCGACAGAAACGCTTAGGATGCCATTAGTGTGGTGATTCTCAGTGAGCGGATAGACCGCTATTTCACCATGGGTATTGCGAGCTCCAACAATAGATACTTCACGATCAAAAGCCACCATTTGCTCGGCAACGATTCCTTGAGGAACTGATGAGGTTGCATTCTCGATAAATGCTGACATCTCTTGCCAGATCTGGTCGGCATCTGCACGATTTTTTAAGCGCCATTGGCCTTTACCATCGTACCCTTCTAAAGCACTTTTAAAAATTATAGGTAACGTTAGTGTGGTTAATGCACGCTCAAAATCTGCTTTGTTTGCGATCACGACATGTTTGGCATTGGCCACATTACAAGCATCAAGTAATGCTTTCTCTAAACGCCGATCTCCTCCAATTTTTATTGATTCTGCGCTTGGGAACAATTTTCCAGAGGCTTGGCATTGTTGTAATACATCATGAGCTACATGTTCAAACTCTGCAGTGATCACATCACACTGCGTAATACCTTGGCTAAGATCTCCATAGACATGCTCAGGATCAGTTGGATGAACAACTTGATTGGTTCGAACATCAAAAGCCTTAATATCCATGCCCAATGGTGTGCCAGCTAGATCCATCATTCGAGCAAGTTGCCCGGCACCCAATACCAATACCTTTTTCATCTATTTAGCTCGCTTATTCTGCTGGATCCGGGTTGTTGAGAATGTTATCTGTTTGTTCTTTCCTAAACTTTTCAATATTCGCCATTATTTCATCGTCATGGGTAGCGAGTATTTGTGCTGCAAGTAGACCAGCATTGGCAGCGCCAGCAGTTCCTATTGCTAATGTTCCTACAGCTATACCTTTTGGCATTTGAACAATAGATAACAAGGAGTCTTGTCCACTTAACGCTTTGGACTGCACCGGAACACCAAGTACTGGCAATGGTGTAAATGCCGCGGTCATGCCTGGTAAGTGAGCAGCGCCACCAGCTCCAGCAATAATCACCTTAAGTCCTCGTTCTTTAGCAGACTCGGCATACTCTGCTAATAAGTGAGGTGTTCTATGAGCAGAAACGACTTTTGTTTCATATGGAACATTTAATAAATCTAACATATCTGTAGCATGTTTCATTGTTGGCCAATCAGATTTTGACCCCATGATAATACCGACTTTCATGATTGCTTACCTTGTGATTTGCGAGCTAGTTTTTGTAATGACTGTGTCATCACATGGAAAATAAGGCGCGCATTATACCTTTGTTTGCTGAAATACGGAAATAGTCAAAGAATAATTGTTGGTATTTTAATCAAAAACAAGAGCAAGTTATTAGACCAAAGGCTAATTTTTATACGGGATAAAAAGCGTAAACTGGTTGAAAAAGGCATTTCAGTGGTTGAGTGGACCGCGGTGTACCTAAAAGGGGATGATAATGACGAATATTTACCAGCAAGGGCTTGATAAAGTGGCAGCAAACCATATGCCGCTCTCACCGATTAACTTCTTAAATCGCACCGCTGATGTGTACCCAAATAAAGTAGCGATTATTTATGGTGACCAGCGTTTTACGTATCAACAATACCGTGAAAACGTAAGACGGTTGGCGAGCGCGTTAATTAAGCGAGGCGTTAAACCTGGAAATACGGTGAGTGTCATGGCGGCTAATATACCTGCATTTTTAGACGCACATTATGGTGTGCCACTGACCGGCGCAGTATTAAATGCGATTAATATTCGATTAGATGCTGAGCAGATTGCGTTTATTCTTGACCATGGCGAATGTGATGTACTTCTTGTTGATAGCGCTTTTAGCGCTATTATCAAGCAGGCGCTTAGTTTATGCTCGCGTTCGCCATTAGTGATCGATATTGTTGATGAGCGTTGCCAAGGTGAATTGGTCGGGCAATTGACTTACCAAGCACTGTTAGCAGAGGGGGAGCCTGAGTTTCATGGCAATCTAATTTGTGATGAATGGCAAGCGTTGGCGCTTAATTATACTTCAGGAACAACCGGTAATCCTAAGGGGGTGGTCTATTCTCATCGGGGAGCCTACTTAAACGCCATTGGCAATAATATGATTTGGCCTCTCGACAAGAACACTCACTATTTATGGACATTACCGATGTTTCATTGTAACGGCTGGTGTTTCCCATGGACAGTAGTGGCTGTTGGTGGGACACAAGTTTGTCTACGAAAAGTTGATGCCAATGACATTCTTGATGCCTTTATTGAACATAATATTACGCATTTTTGTGGTGCTCCTATTGTGTTAAATATGATTTTAAATGCTGATACCCATCGTTTGGAGCAACTTCGCCAACCGATAAAAGCGATGACCGCAGGCGCGCCACCACCAGCTACTGTGATTAAAGGCATGGAGAATATGGGAATAGAGATAACCCAAGGTTATGGTTTGACAGAAGTTTATGGTCCTTGTGTTGTAAGTGAATGGCAAGAACAATGGGACAGGCATGATGAAGATGCTAAAGCGGCTTTAAAAGCGAGACAAGGGGTGCGTTACCCAACTCAAGAAGAAGTTGATGTTCTTGATCCGAACACCATGTTGCCCGTTGCTAATGATGGAGAATCTATTGGCGAAATAATGTTTCGAGGCAACACGACCATGAAAGGTTACCTTAAAAATGCTACCGCAACAGAACAGGCATTTAAACATGGTTGGTTTCATTCAGGGGATTTGGCGGTTAAGCATCCTGATGGCTACATTGAAATTCGTGATCGCTCAAAAGATATTATTATTTCTGGTGGTGAAAACATATCTTCCGTAGAAGTCGAAAGCACACTATACAAGCATCCAGCGGTTATGGAGGCAGCTGTTGTCGCTAGGCCGGATGAAAAGTGGGGCGAAACTCCCTGTGCTTTTGTCACCTTAAAGGTAAATCAGCACGCGTCTGAACAAGAGTTAATCAACTTCTGTCGAGATAACATGGCAACCTTTAAAGCACCTAAGCATATTATTTTTAGTGATTTACCTAAAACATCTACAGGCAAAATTCAAAAGTTTATTCTGAGAGAAAAAGTCAAAACAATGAGCGTTTAATATCTATTTGAGTTGCAAATAACCGTGTTGCTATAGCAATCTATCCATGCATATAGTGCAAAAAAAAAGTATACTTGCCAGCAAAACTTTTGCTGGCAACCAACTTGTAAATGTCAAACGCTAAAACAATTTACCAACAAGGCGGTGTTATTGCTTATCCAACAGAAGCTGTATTTGGTTTAGGTTGTGATCCAGATAACATTGACGCCATAAAGAAAATTTTGGCAATAAAAAATAGGCCGAAAGAAAAAGGACTTATTTTACTAGCAAGTCATTATCATCAGTTGAGCCGATATATTGATGATAGTGATATCGCTCCTGATTTAAAAACGGTTATTTTATCTCGTTGGCCTAATGGTACGACACAGCTACTTAAAAAATCGGCTAACTTATCAGAATACGTTTGTGGTCAATTTGATACGATAGCGGTAAGAATTACCGACCATCCAGATGTTGTCGCATTGTGCGAGGCTGTTGGAAAACCCATCGTTTCAACCAGTGCTAATCTATCAGGTCAAGAGCCGGCGAAGACATGGCAAGAAGTAGAAGCTACCTTAGGTAACCAAGTCGATTTTATTATCAAATCTAATACGTTAGGTTTTACTAAGCCATCTACCATTATTAATGCATATACAGGAGAGACCATCCGCCAATGAGTACGGTAAATATTGAGCAAGTAATTACATACCTTAAAGCGTTACAAGATCAAATCTGTCAGGCGCTTGAACAGGCTGATGGTAAAGCAACGTTTGTTGAAGATAATTGGACGCGCACGGAAGGCGGTGGCGGTCGAACTCGTGTATTAACCAATGGGGCTGTAATTGAACAAGGGGGGGTTAATTTTTCTCTTGTGTCAGGGGAGCAATTACCCCCTTCGGCTACTGCTCATCGTCCTGAGTTAGCTGGTCGTCGTTGGCAAGCCTGTGGAGTTTCGTTGGTTATTCATCCAAAAAACCCATTTATTCCAACCTCTCATGCTAATGTTCGGTTTTTTATTGCAGAAAAAGAAGGCGAAGAACCTGTTTGGTGGTTTGGTGGTGGTTTCGACCTAACACCTTTTTACCCATTTGATGAAGACGTTATTCATTGGCATCAAACAGCCAAAAACCTATCTGAACCTTTCGGTGAAAATGTTTATCAAGATTATAAAAAGTGGTGCGATGAATATTTTTACTTAAAGCATCGCAATGAGACTCGAGGCGTAGGTGGATTGTTTTTTGATGATTTGAACGCTTGGGGATTTGATAAATGTTTTGACTATATTCAAGCCGTTGGTCAAGGTTACATTGACGCTTATGTGCCAATAATGAATAAACGTAAAGATACCCCTTATCAAGATTCACATCGTCAATTTCAATTATATAGACGAGGACGTTATGTTGAGTTTAATCTAGTCTTTGACCGCGGTACTTTATTTGGTTTGCAATCTGGAGGTCGCACTGAATCAATTCTAATGTCGATGCCACCTTTAGCGCGTTGGCAATATAATTACCAGCCAGAGCCAGAAAGTGAAGAAGCGAGACTAGCTGATTACTTGGTAGCACAAGACTGGGTGTAAGGTGACAGATGAATAAGAATAAATATGGGCATATTGCCCGTTTTGGCCCTGCTACTAAACATAGCTTACTAGGATTTAAAGCGGCTTATCAACATGAGATAGCCTTTCGCCAATACACTTGGTTAACGATTGTTTTTTTACCATTGTCATTTTGGCTTGCTAATGATTTAGCCGAGTTTGCCGTGTTAATTTCTGGGCCATTTGTCATGTTGATTGCTGAGTTATTAAATACGGCCATCGAAGCCGTTGTTGATAGAGTCGGTAGTGAGCACCATGAATTAAGCGGGCGCGCAAAGGATTTGGGCTCGGCCGCTGTGTTCACGGCAATCGTATACTTTGTTATTGTCTGGTTATATAAGATTTATACCGTGCTTGTTTAGTTCATCACATTTCAAATAGCTTGTTCTAGATCAACATTTCTACACGAAAGTGCTTTCTATTCCTGTTATTGGCCTAATTTGTTGAGGTAGGTCAATAAAACTTTTAAATGTCGTGTCTACAATGGCGCCAATTTAAAGTTTCGAACGATTTAAGGGAAACGAACATGAAAAAAGCACTTTTAGCTCTCGCATTAATCTCTTCATTACCAGTTGCAGCAATTGCTGCAGATTATCAGGCTGGCGATATGTTGGTCCGTGGTGGTTACACAACAGTTAACCCAGACAGCGGTAAATCATCAATTTT
Organism: Thalassotalea ganghwensis; assembly: GCF_053485795.1. Classification (NCBI taxonomy): domain Bacteria; kingdom Pseudomonadati; phylum Pseudomonadota; class Gammaproteobacteria; order Alteromonadales; family Colwelliaceae; genus Thalassotalea; species Thalassotalea ganghwensis. The sequence goes on along the minus strand of NZ_JBQRUM010000012.1, from coordinate 3,086 downwards.
GTTGGGTGGTGCGGATTCTACGATGACATTAACTGTGGATGACAATGCCCAGTTAGGTCTTAATTTCGTCTACTTTTATGATAAAAACTGGGCGTTTGAAGTTTTAGCTGCAACACCGTTTAAACACGACGTAACGATTCAAGATAAAGGTGCAGTGTTGGGTGTTGATGGTGCCAAACTTGCTGAAGTTACCCACTTACCACCAACGGTGAGTGCACTTTATTACTTTGACACAGGCACAAATATTAAACCTTACTTGGGTGCTGGTTTAAACTATACCATTTTCTTTGACGAAGAGTTTGAAGCTGCTCCTCAAAGTCTAGGACTTAGCAACTTAGAGTTAGATGGTTCTTTTGGTTTATCATTCCAAGTAGGCGCTGACTTTCATTTAAATGATCAGTGGCACATTAATGCATCTGCTCGTTATATCGATATTGCTACCGAAGCGACTTTTGACGTTGGCGGTCAAAGCATTGGTAAAGCTGACGTAGATGTAGATCCAATGGTCTACTCAATTATGATTGGCTACAAATTCTAGTTTTAAATAAGTCCTACATCTTACCTAAAGCCACATCTATGGATGTGGCTTTCTTATATCATTTCGTTTTTTTATCAAATAAACCATGATTGGCAAAAAGTTGTTAAACAGTTAGTCTAACAACAAATTAGTCAGTTAATTATGTTTATGGAACAATATCGAGTTTATGGTAACCCCATAAAACAATCTAAATCTCCCTTTATCCATCGTCTATTCGCACAACAAACGAAACAAGCAATTGAATATCAAAAAGAGTTGGTTGCATTCAATGCATTTGAATCGACAGTCCGTTCTTTTATTGAGCAGGGTGGTAAGGGGGCGAATGTGACTGTGCCTTTCAAAGAGCAAGCATTTGACATTTGTGATCAATTGACCGACAGGGCAAAACTTTCAGAAGCGGTAAACACGCTTTCATTCTCTGACGGAAAAATATTTGGTGATAATACCGACGGAATCGGACTAGTGAATGATCTTTATCGTTGTGGTGTCAAAGTCAGCGGAAAAAATATTTTACTCCTTGGCGCTGGTGGAGCAGCAAAAGGTGTTATACCGTCTCTATTAGCAGAACAACCTGCTCAATTAGTTATCGCGAATCGTACTCAAGAAAAAGCCTTAGCAATTGCCCATAAGTATAATATTGAAACAGTTAAAGCGATGACGTTCGAAGAGCTTGTCAATTATCAAGCCGATATTATTATCAATGCAACGTCATCAGGATTGTCAGGTCACCCGTTGTCTATTCCACCAACCATCTTTACTAAAACATGTGTATGTTATGACATGGTCTATGGAAAAGATTTACCAATATTCTTACAGCAAGCTCAAACACATGGAGTCGATAAGCTTATTGATGGGTTGGGTATGTTAGTATTTCAAGCAGCCGCCGCATTTGAACAATGGCGCGGTGTTAGGCCCGACCCTGACGCAGTAATGACTATGTTGAGGCAGGAACTACATCAATGAATCAATCACTGATCATCAATGACGACGTTCATTATGATAATAGCTTTCAAGCTTGGTGTTTTACCGCATTGTTAAATGGCCAGTTATTGACGGTAGTATTGTCTGATCAAATCAATCCAAATCTAAATGTCGATCAATCGTTAAAATTTGATTGGGAAGGTCGTTTAGAAGATTGGATAGAAGATAATGACATAGAGCAGTCCACTATATATTTATAGTGACTGCAAACTTGTCATTTTTATAACATTACGCTTGTTCGGCAAGGTACTGATTTTTCAACTCGACATAATTGAGTGCTGACTGCTTTAAAAAAGCAAGCTCATTGTCTTTAAGGGGGCGGGCTTGTTTAACAGGGTTTCCTACATATAGATAACCACTTTCTAATATTTTATTTGGAGGAACTAGTGAGCCGGCACCAATAAAGACATCATCTTCTACGACCGCTCCATCCATAATGATCGCACCCATGCCAACTAAAATTCTATTTTTTAGCGTGCATCCGTGAAGCATACATTTGTGACCCACAGTAACGTCATCACCAATAATCAACGGAAACCCTTCAGGGTTGTGTTCGCCTTTACGAGTAACATGAAGCACCGTTCCATCTTGAATATTAGTGCGTTCTCCGATTGTCATTCGATTAACATCACCACGAGCAGCAACCAGTGGCCAGATGCTGACATCATCTGCAATGGTAATGTCCCCACCGATAACAGCAGATGTATCAATATAGACTCTGCCGCCAATTGAGGGGGTAATACCATTAAAGCTTCGTATATGATTAGCCATAAATTTATCCTTTTTCTAACATTGAGATTAATATTAGCAAAAAAAGACACTTTTAATATCTTAAGTTAAATAAAACACCTATTTTCATTACAAAAAGGTAAAGTGAAAGTGCAAGTATTTGTAATCTGGAAAATAATAGATTGTCGGCTTGATTCGTGCGGCTTTGAGTATATAAACAGCATATTGTACGGTATTTGCACGAATAATCACTTTTTTCAAATTATTTTAAAATAACGGTTGACGGGGGAGTAAAAATCCCTAAAATGCGCATCCACTTCTCAGGGAGACCTAGGAAGGGAGTTTTACTAAGTTATGTGGATTGAAATACTCGATAAACATAACGACAGAGCTTGAAAAACTTTTTAAAACTTTTTTCAAAAATCTGTTGACATTAAAACTCAGGTGCGTAGAATGCGCATCCGCTCTCAACGGTAGAGCACACGCCTAACACGAATGCGATGTTGGGTGAGATTCGCAAGAATCATTTCTTTAACAAGTAGTTATCATGCAATTTGTGTGGGCACTCACATTGATGTTGGTTTTACCAGCTACTTAGGTAGCAAAAACTAAACTTAATGATGATGACACACAAGACAAAATTTACTTTTTAAGTAAAGCAAGTTTTATATGTACAGATTCATTGAGCCGAGAGTTTCTTTTTAAAAAGAGATTTCTCACAAACGATTTTAATTGAAGAGTTTGATCATGGCTCAGATTGAACGCTGGCGGCAGGCTTAACACATGCAAGTCGAGCGGAAACGAGAATAGCTTGCTATTCGGCGTCGAGCGGCGGACG
>NZ_JBQRUM010000011.1:0-129685 GCF_053485795.1 Thalassotalea ganghwensis | reverse complement strand
AGCTCAAGTAGAGCACCACATCTTACCGATGAAGCGAGAGCGAGCGTATCCAAGATGCGTTAAACCAAAACCTAGCAAATATCCCAAGAAAAAATGCCAGTCAGTTGTTAACTGACTGGCATTAAGCTTTCGCTGCCTTTTTTTATTGCCCTACATTACTGCTAAAACTATTTAGGTTTTACGCAATTTGGCATATTCGTTCCCATTTGCAGTTGTTTTGCCTTCGGCAAATGTTTAGTTAAATCATCTATTCGTGTCTGATTTGATGGGTGAGTTGACATAAACTCGGGAACTGAACTTTTGCTATGTTTCGCCATATTTCCCCACAACTTAATAGCTGCATTAGGCGAAAACCCTGCAGTCGCCATTAGTTCTTGGCCGATAATATCTGCTTCACTTTCATGAGATCGACTATAAGGCATGACAACACCAAACTGTAAGCCAAGACCTAAACCTGCCATTAATAACCCTTTGTTCTCGTTACTGACATTGGCGCTTAAAAATACGTCGGCAAGCACTAAACCACCTTGTGCAACGTAATTAGCCGACAAACGCTCATTTGAATGCTGCTCAACGACATGCGCCACTTCATGACCTATAATTGCTGCTAATTGATGTTGATCTTCTGCAACAGAAAGAATGCCCGAGTAAACACCAATTTTACCGCCAGGTAAGGCAAATGCGTTAATTTGTTCAGAATCAAAAACAACAACCTCCCAGCTACCATCGTGCACCGATTTGTCAACGTGTTTTGTAATTGCACCTGCGACACACTGCACATAACCATTAAGCGCTTTATTGGTCGAAACTTTCTGTTTTTCTTTCATTTCGTTGAAAGATTGAATGCCCATTTTGTTTAAATCATCTCCTGAAAAGAGCATGATCTGGTTACGGCCGGTAGATGACTTTGCACAACCTGCCAAAGCGATAATTGCACAACAACACCAAATTTTAACGTTCACTTTGCTATCCCTCTATTACTCGTAAATTATGACTAACCAATAACTATTAACTTTTAACTTTTAACTTTTATTACCCAAACAGCGTGTTAACTTTTGCGGTTAAGTTTTTTTCAGGTTAATAATTGTTTCTTTTCCTTTGCTAACACCATAAATGTCGTTAGGTGCAAAACCTAACGTTATATGAAAATCTTTGGCTGGTAACCCTAGTGATTCTCGCATTAACTGCCCTTGAGTTGAGGTAACTATCACAAAATAAGTTTGCGCTTCTTCTTTTGATACTGTCCCTAACTCGTATAATTCAACCGTTATTTTTTTGCCCAACAATTGGCGACTTGATTGATATCGTTGATATTCATAAGGGTTGATAACAGTAACGTGAAACTGATGATGATCTCGTTTCTGTTGATGCGAACGAAACTCGAGAAATCGATTAGCGGTTATCTGCTTTAACTTGCTCAAATAGCCACGTAGAATATCGTCAGGCACGATCGCACCAATATATTCTAGGCCAGCGTTATCCGTTAACTTTGTTAACTCTAACGTTATTAAACGTTGCGAAATGTCCGGTTGATTGTCAGCTATCCTTTCTTTTAATTGATTATCCTCATAAGTGAATGTTTTGGCACTTATTTGGCCAGAAATTGCTATACTTAGCGTTGTAACAAGACATATGCTTAAAAGAAAAAGTTTCATAAATAATTTATGGGATCTTACATCGAAGGCAATTAGCAAAACTATAACATGATTTGTAAAATCATACATTTTCAAATCAAGGAATTATAACCATTGAAACGCATGCTATCTCCAGAATTATTTAACAATTTAGCCATTACGTTATATGACTTTCGTTGGCGAATCATCTTATGGAGTATTTGTTCCTTTGTTTTATCCTTTGTGCTTCAACAACAGCTTCACAAACAAGCCCCATACGTATTTTTAATCATAACCTTGTCATTACTATTTTTAGCATTGCAATCGTTGGTATTGGCCGCTTTTATCTTTTTCTTTCAGCGCCTACCGTCAAACCAATATCAACAAGACGGATTACATTATTTCTATCGAGCGATAGAGTGGTGCGAGACACTGTTATTTACCATATTATTGCCTTTACCTCTACTCATGTTTATCTACGCGCTTTGGGTAATATAATATGTCTGAACACGCCTTAACTTCACCGGTTCCGTTAACTAAAACCTTAGTCATTGGTGCTACCGGGTTGACTGGGCAAGCGTTAGTAAATCATCTACTTGAAGATTCACATGCAAAAGAAATTCACTTGTTTGTTAGACGAAAGTTAGACATAGCGCACGAGAAGCTCTCTCAACATGTTATCGACTTTGACAATCTCGCAGTTTTTGAGCACTTGTTCGCTAACAGCACGGTATTTTGTTGTTTGGGTACTACGATAAAACACGCAGGCTCTCGCGAAAACTTTTATTGGGTTGATGTTGAGTTAGTAACACAATGCGCTAAATTAGCGGTTACTGCAAAAAGTCTACAGTTAGTGGTGATAAGCGCTATCGGCGCGAATTCTCGATCATTGCTCTTTTACAATCAGTGCAAAGGAGTTATGGAAGAGAATATTGTAAAACTTTGCAAAAACAGTGAGACACAACTCATTATTTGTCGGCCAAGTCTGCTCTTAGGAAGCAGAAAGCAGCCAAGATATTTAGAGCAAAGTTTATCGTTCATTAGTCGTTGGTTGCCTTTCCTTTTTAAGGGTTGGTTTAAACGATGGAAACCAATCCAAGCCACGCTTCTTGCAAAGGCGATGATAAGGCTAGTCAAACAACTTAAGAACGATAAAATTTCGGTTGTAGAGAATAACGATCTACACCGCTTGTCGAACTCTTAGCAATTAAAATAAAAACCATTAAATATGGCGTTGTTTTTGTGCATACATGCCAAGCAAAAGAAACACGATTAAGATACTCGGCATAATATAGAGATCGGGGATCTTATTTAGTTGTTGATTGAGTAACGACGTCAAATAAATAGTCAATAATCCATAACCAAAGGCACAAACTAAAACAAAAACCAAACTTCGAACAATAAAATGTTGTTTAGAAACCAGTTTTTTAACCGCATTATTAATATCGTTGCCAAAAATGACCAATAGCGTTGCAATAATTGCTAACGATGCTTGATATTGAAATGGTCTAAAACTTTGACCAAGTGCGTTCAACCACTCCACAACTAATCACCATATTGCTCAAAAAGCGCCATCATTTGTTCTTCTGTTAAAACATCCACGTTAAGCGCTTGTGCTTTAGCCAGCTTAGAGCCCGCTTTTTCTCCAGCGACAAGGTAATCAGTTTTTGCCGAAATACTTCCCGACACTTTCGCCCCCAACGCTTGAAGTTTATTTTTTGCTTCAGTACGGCCCATTTGACTCAAGGTCCCCGTTAACACGAATGTTTTGTCCAACAAAGGTAACTCATCAACTGATTTCTTCTCGATAGCTGGCCAAGTTAGCACCTGAGTTAATTGCGCTATCACCTCTAAGTTATGTTCTTGCTCAAAGAAATTAACAATATTTTGAGCAACAACAACGCCAACATCAGGTACTTCTTGCAAACTCTCTTCATCAGCCTCCTTAATGGCTTCAAACGTAAGAAAATGCTGCGCTAAGTTATTGGCTGTTGCTTCACCAACTTCCCTGATCCCTAGAGAGTATATAAATTTAGCTAACGTCGTATGTTTTGCACTTTCAATAGCATTTACTAAATTCTTCGCTGATTTTTGCCCCATTCGTTCCATGGTGCTGATATCGAGTTCTGACAATTTAAATAGATCGGCTGGCGTTTTAATCAGGCCTTCATCAACCATTTGCTCAACAAGTTTGTCACCTAACCCATCGATATCTAATGCTTTTCTTGAAGCAAAATGCTTTATCGCTTCTTTTCGTTGCGCACCACAAAACAAGCCACCACTGCAACGCAATACCGCTTCTCCTTCTACCTTTGTAACATCTGACTGACATATTGGGCAGAGGGTTGGAAAGTGAATTTCGGTGCTGTTTTCAGGGCGTCTCTCTAAAACAACACTGACAATTTGCGGAATAACATCACCCGCACGACGGACAATGACGGTATCTCCGATGCGAATACCTAAACGCGTGATCTCATCTTGATTGTGCAAGGTGGCGTTACTCACGGTAACACCACCAACAAATACCGGCTGTAATCTCGCAACAGGCGTAATTGCCCCGGTTCGGCCAACTTGAAACTCAACATCCTGGAGAATGGTTAACTCTTCCTGTGCAGGAAATTTATAGGCCGTCGCCCACCTTGGCGCTCTGGCAACAAACCCTAAGACTTTTTGCAGTTCAATATCATCAACTTTAAACACGGTTCCGTCTATTTCATAAGGTAGTTGGATTCTTTTGGCCAGTATTTGTTGATAATACGATTCGACTCCTTCGCTATCTTCGAGTAATTTAACTTCCGGACACATTGGCAGCCCAAGTTCACAAATTTGACATAAGCGCTCAAAATGAGAATCCGCTAACCAAGCCTCTCCCAAAGAAGGATTTCCTTGATGTTCAACATAGCCGACACCATAAGCATAAAATGCCAAATTACGCTTTGCAGTTATTTTTGAATCTAACTGACGTAAGCTTCCTGCTGCCGCATTTCTTGGGTTAGCAAAAGTTTTCAAGCCCTTGCTAATCGCTTCATCGTTTAGTTTTTCAAAACTAGCTTTAGGCATGAAGACTTCACCACGAACTTCAATAATGTCTGGAAAGTCAGTTCCGTTAAGTCTCAACGGTATACTTTTAATCGTCCTAACGTTTTCAGTGATATTTTCACCAACGGTGCCATCTCCGCGTGTTGCCGCTTGAACAAGCACACCATGTTCATATCGCAGGCTCACTGCTAAACCATCTAACTTAGGTTCAGCACAAAATTTAATATTATCTTTCGCCTTTAACCGATCATTGATACGGTCAACAAAACTTTGCCACTCTTGCACCGAAAATACATTATCAAGAGACAACATCGGTAATTGATGTGTTACTTGGGTAAATACTTTAAGCGCTTCTCCTCCAACCCTTAGCGTAGGTGAATCAGAGGTTTTAAGTGCTGGATATTCGGTTTCAAGTACGATCAACTCTCTCATCAAACGGTCATATTCACTGTCTGGAACAGTTGGCTGATCAAGTACGTAGTACTCATGGTTATATTGGTTTAATAATTGATGCAGCTCAGCTACGCGGGCGTTAATTACAGAGTCGGACATAGAGGTTACTTATGTTTTGGTTATTATTAAGAATAAACAAACCCCGTGTTATCGACGGGGTCAGAATACAGTTATGCGTGAGCAATTCTACTTCGACGATCAAACTCTCTAATTTTGCTAATGTAATGTTGCTCGGTTTGTTTCGTCATAACACTGCGCTTATCATCGAGAAGTTGACCATTAAATTCTGCACAAAGTTGTTTTGCTGCTGACATCATTTGTTCAAATACTTCAAATGGGTCTCCTGCATTTGGCAGGGTCATAAACAAGCTAACACCTTGTGTTGTAAAGCTTTCCATATCGTCTAAGTTAAAGGTGCCAGGATTCATCATATTGGCTAAACTGAAGGTTACTTTCCCATTACCCGCGTTATCTTGGTGGCGATGAAAAATATCCATATCACCAAAGCGTAAGCCCAAGGTAAGTAAAGTCGGTAATAATGCTGCTCCACTGATCAGATTATTCTCGGTCATCACAACAGATACAACAATTACCTCTGGCTCGATTTCTGGGGGTTTTTCTAACACAGGATCACTTTTGCGTTTTGAACCACTCGTTTCATGTTCAACTGCCTCAAAAGCATCGCCAAAATTTATCTCCATTTGGTTACGTTTTAGGTGTTCAGCTGATTTTTCTGGTTTCTTTTTCGCTGAAGTTGTTCTTGCAATCGTTTTTTTCGGATGTATAACCGGCTCTTGATAAACCTTGTCTTCTTTTAGTTCAGGATTTAGTTCAGCAGTTGTTTTATTAAGACTTTCTTCTCCCCTTACTTGTGACGACTGGGCTTGAGGCGGGGTATCAAAAATAGGCGGCTGTTCATGAATATCATGAAGGTCCCCTAAGGTTGGTTCCAAAGTTGGTGTATCTTTTTGACGTTCTTCAAGATCATGAGGTAATGGCTCTTCATCATAATTTGGCGCTGGAGCCGGTTCGTGAGGTATTTCATCGTCATTAAGGGTACTAGCACTGACAACGCGAACACGCCCCACCCCATCTTGATCAAAGCCTGAGCTATCGAAGCCTCGCTCCATAGGCTCAATTTTTTCAGCTTTAGCTTTAAGTTTATATGGATTTTTATTTTTTCTAATTGTCCAGAAGCCGTGTATAAAAATGGCTGCTATCACTATAGCACTGAGAATAATTAGTACGGTTCTAAAATTATCTTCCATCATCTAGCCTATTCTTATGATACATCTGCCATGGCTATCGCTTCGTCAACATCAACCGAGACCACTCTTGAAACCCCTGCTTCAAACATAGTAACCCCGGTTAGATGACTCGCCATCTCCATTGCAATTTTATTATGACTAATATATATAAACTGCACCGTCTGGGACATTTCCCGAACTAAGTTACAAAAACGCCCAACGTTTGCATCGTCTAACGGTGCGTCGACTTCATCAAGCATACAAAATGGCGCTGGATTCAATCGAAATATTGCGAAAACTAAAGAAAGTGCCGTTAATGCTTTTTCTCCACCTGACAATAAGTGAATGGTACTATTTTTCTTACCTGGCGGTCTTGCCATAATTGTAACGCCAGTTTCAAGTAGGTCATCGCCAGTTAACATCAAGTAAGCCGTTCCTCCACCGAACACTTTAGGAAACAGTGTTTGTAAATCTTGATTTACCTGATCAAATGTTAGCTTAAATTTATGACGACTTTCTCGATCTATTTTCACTATAGCTGATTCTAACGTCGAAATTGCAAGATTTAAATCCTCATCTTGCTGATCTAGGTAATTTTTCCGCGTTATTTGCTGATTATATTCATCAATTGCTGCTAAATTAATCGCTCCTAGTTCACTTAATTGTTTAGTCGTGCGGGTAAGTTTTATTTGCCACTGGCCTTCACTCGCATTACTAGGCAAGTTTTTCTCTAATTCATCAGGTAAATGTCCTAACTCTGTCATCAGCTCTTCGGTATTTTCCATTTTAAGACGAGCGTTTTCCATCGATAGTCTTTGTTGTGACAAGTTATTGTTGAATTGCTCAATTTGTCGCTGCAATTTATGTTTTGTTTGTTCATGCTGCTCAAGTGTATGCTCTGCCACTTCTATCTCTGAGACTAAATCATTGAGTTTAAGTTCAACCTGTGCGTACTGGTCTATTTGCTGATTCAGCAACCTTTCTTCGTTTTCTAGTGGAGCAACAAGTTGCTGTAACTCTTTGTCTACTATTTCAAGATGAGCCTGCTCTTTAGCTAAGTTTTCTTGATGACGCTGAACATGTTGAACTGCATGTTGTAATTGTTGTTTGTTTTGCTCTACATTAAGTTCTAACTGATGCTTTTGATGTTGAAGCTGTTCACGCTGGAGCTGAAATTCAGTTAATTGCTGGGCCAATACGTGATATTGCTGTTCAAGCGTTAACTCCGAGTCGCTTTCGCTAACATCAGAATGACTGGTAAAATGGCTATACTGCTCTTCGTGCTCACGAAGGCTAACAATGGTTGTTTGATAACGCTGTTGCAATGAAGCTAACTCGTTACGGAGCGCTTCACTTTTCTCAGTATTATGTAACTGTTTTTCCTGCTCTACAGCTGCTTGTTTTTGTTTTTCAACAACAATCTGCTTTACGTGATTGTATCGACTAGTGAGTTGGTTACGAGTATCTAATAGTTTATCACGAAAAGTAGCATATTGTTGTTCTTGCTCGTTCAACGAGCTCAACTGTTTTTTCAGTTGGTCAAGGGATTGCTCTAATACCAATAGTTCATTTTTCTGTTCTATGACACCTTGCGTCAAAGATGAGTGATTAGTATTAACAGGCTGACCTTTGATGATAAAATGTTGACCCAGCCACTCTCCGTGCTTTGTAACTATACTCTGCTCTGGCGTTAAAATTTCACGTAAACGCAGAGCTTCATCTAGATCATTGGCAAGCAAAATCTGAGCAAGGATTGGCTGAATGGTTTTATTCACTTCTGGATCTTGATGATGTACTTTCGCAGCTAAACTTTGCCTATCATTTGCCTCGATTGTCGATAGACTATCGTTACCAACGACCAACAAACGTAAAACCTCAGGAAGTTCTTCTTCAAGCAATTGTCTAAAGTGTTCGCTTGGGAAAATGTTGGCATTAACAAAATGATGTAAAACAAGCTCAGTCGCTTTTTCCCAACCTGGCTCAACGTCGATCTTGTCACTAAATAGTATATCGCTGCCGAGAAGTTTATTAACAAAAGATCGTTGTTCAACTTGCCAATCTAACTTGGCGCGAGCTCTTTTTTCAAGCTGTTCGATTTGAGCTTGGTGTGATTTCTCTCGACCAAGCAAGCTTCCCTTATTTTGTGCCGCAGCTTGTTGTTGACAATTTACTTCGTTTAGCTGGTGTTCAATAGTTTCTAACTGTTGTTCAAGCTCATCGAGTTGATCTTGTTCTTCTTGACACTCATAACGCGTCTCCCGCTCTTTATTGTTATTGTCAGTTAGCGTTTTATATTGTTTAGTGACAATGCTAATGCGCTCAAAAAGATAATCTTTGGTGGTCGATAGTTTTTCAATAGTTGCTAATAAAGATTCCCTTTTTTGCTGATGGTTACGTTGAAACTCGAGGTCTTTTTGCCACGCTTGATAAACATTTTGTTGCTTAACTTGTACTTGCGTTACTTCCTTTTCTAGCTGACGTAATGCGCTAGCCAATTGTTCAATGCTCTCGTTTGAACCATGTTCGTTCGATTGACGACAATGACTAAGTTCTTGCTGCGCTAATGCCAATAACTCTTGTGTTTTCTCTAGCTGCTGTCTCGCCTTTAACGCATCAGATTGATATTTTTGAATCTGCTGCTTGCGGTGCTTTACCGCTTGTTCATTGGCTGCAATTTTTTGAGCTAAATCTAACTTCTCGTTTTGAATCGCTTGGTGTTCTGATGTTGCATTTTTTAGCGTTTGCTTAACGGTAAACAAACTCAGCTCGTGATCGCTTAACGATTGATTTGCCGAAGTTATTTCTGTCTGAATTTTTTTAATCGTTTGCTCAATGGTAGTAAACTGTTCAGCATGCTTTTGCCATTTTAAATAAGCTAATTCTGCTTTTAGTAATCGCTCTTCAGTCTTTAATATCTTAAAACGTTTCGCAGCTTGCGCTTGCCCATATAAATGTTCAAGTTGATGAGCCAATTCAACGCGAATGTCATTTAAACGATCAAGGTTTTCTCGGGTATGACGAATACGGTTTTCAGTATCTTTGCGCCGTTCTTTATATTTAGAAATACCCGCAGCTTCTTCAATAAACGTACGCAGCTCTTGAGGTTTAGATTCAATAAGCCGAGAGATGGTGCCCTGTTCAATAATCGCGTAGCTTCTAGGGCCAAGACCAGTTCCTAAGAATATATCGGTAATGTCTTTACGACGACATTTACTACCATTGAGAAAATAGCTGCTTTGACTGTCTCGATTAACCACGCGCCGTATTGAAATTTCATTTCGATCGGCAAGACTTCCTTGAAAATGACCCGCCATATTTTCAAAAACCAGCTCTACACTCGCCTGCCCAACAGGCTTTCGGCTGGTAGCACCGTTAAATATCACGTCGGTCATGGCATCGCCACGGAGGTTTTTTGCTGAGCTTTCTCCTAAAACCCAGCGAACAGCATCAATAACATTTGATTTACCACAACCATTAGGGCCAACGATCGCAGTCATATCATGTTCAAATGTGACTTTTGTTTTATCCACGAAGGATTTAAAGCCAGCTAATTTAATTTGCTTTAAGCGCATAATGCTAAATATTTCTCGCCCAATTTACCTATGCCTTGACCGACGGTATTGGATTCTTATGTGGTTTCTCGCTCACTCTAGCAGAAAGCGAATGACTTTGTAACAACTTGCCTCTATTCAAATGACATCAGAATTTTTATACTTATTGTGAATGAAAAATTAAAATCAACTAAGTGACTCAAATTACAAATGAATGTTAAACAACCTTATGCTAACAGCGGTGCTGGATACCTAATCAAAGGCTTTGAGCTAATTCGCATGAAAGGGATAAGACGATTTGTTTTTATTCCTTTAGCGATAAATTTAGTGCTATTTTCTTTTGCTTTTTATTACTTAATACTTGAATTACAAAGCTATATGACTGCAATAGAAGCATGGTTACCCGACTATATGTCTTGGGTTAGCAGTATACTCTGGCCAGTTGCCATTTTATTTATTTTGGTGATGTTCTCTTTTATCTTTAGCTCTGTCAGTAATTGGCTTGCTGCACCATTTAATGGCCTGCTTGCTGAAAAAATGGAAGCGCTACTTACCGAACGCCAACCGCCATCAGGAAGTGCTACTGGAATTATTAAAGACATTCCTCGCACACTGAGCCGCGAATGGTGCAAGTTCCGCTATTACCTACCACGAGCAATTGGGTTTTTCTTGCTTTACTGGATCCTTCCTGTAATTGGTCAAGTATTATGGTTTTTATTTCTCGCATGGATGATGGCGATCCAATATAAAGACTACCCATTTGACAACCATAAAGTAAATTTCGATGAGATGAGGCGTGCTTTATCCCATAAAAAAGGATTAAGTTATAGTTTTGGTATCACCACTGCGATTTTTTCAATGTTGCCAATTGTTAACTTAGTTGTTATGCCCGTAGCCATTTGCGGTGCAACTGCACTTTGGGTTGACCATTATCGTGAAGAGTTCTCGAGTTATTAAACACTAAACTTTCTAAATATATAGGGACGATTAAAAAAGGCTTAAATGATGATCATCATTTAAGCCTTTTTTTCACATTAACAATTGTGCTTGAATTAACTGTTAGCGATACGCTCAGAAATAGCCGCTAATGCCAAATCAATGCGAGCTAACACTTTTTCTTTAGGCAATAATTCAAGCGTTATATCTAGAGAAGGTGAGTTTCCAGCACCGGTTGCAGCAACACGCAGCGGCATTCCCACTTTGCCCATGCCTAATTCAAGTTCCTCAGCCGTCTCATTGATCGCTGCATGAATTGCTTCGGCTTTCCAATCGGTTAACGCAGCCAATTTTTCTTTAACCAACATTAACGGTTGCTGAGCTACTGGGCGTAAATGCTTTTTCAACGCTGTCGCATCAAACTCGCTAAAATCTTGATAAAAATAGCGTGAAATCTCAGCCATTTCTTTTAATGTTTTAACACGGTCTGCTTGTACTTTTACAACGTCAGCTAACGCTGGACCAACACTGGTGTCAATCCCTTGGTCTTTCATATGCCATGCTAAATGCTCCGCAACATATGCAGGATCTAGGGTTTTCATATAATGTTGATTTACCCAAATCAGCTTGTCAGTGTTAAATGCTGAAGGTGCACGGTTACAACCGGTTAAGTCAAAAAGTTCAATCATTTCTTCACGAGAAAAAATTTCTTGGTCACCATGAGACCAACCTAAACGCACCAAATAATTGAGTAGCGCTTCTGGTAAATAGCCATCATCGCGATATTGCATGACACTAACGGCACCATGACGTTTAGACAAACGCTTGCCATCGTCACCTAATATCATTGGAATATGAGCGTATTGTGGTACAGGGGCCCCCAGTGCTTTTAATATATTAATTTGACGGGGGGTGTTATTGACATGGTCGTCACCACGAATAACATGAGTCACCTTCATATCCCAGTCATCAACGACTACGGTTAAATTGTAAGTTGGCGAACCGTCAGAGCGAGCAATAATGAGATCATCAAGTTCTTCATTGTTAATAGTAATGTCACCTTTAACAATATCATTGATAACAACACTTCCCGTTAAAGGGTTCTTAAAACGAATCACATAAGGCTTATCTTCTGGGTAGTCTGTTCTTTCCCGCCACATGCCGTTATATTTTTCTTTCTCACCTTTAGCGCGTGCTTCTTCGCGCATAGCTTCGACTTCTTCTGGCGTGCAATAGCAACGGTAAGCATGACCAGACTCGACCAATTGTGCGATAACTTCTTTATAACGATCAAAACGTTTTGTTTGGAAAAATGGGCCTTGGGTCCAATCTAAGTTTAACCACGTCATGCCATCCATGATTGCATCAACAGATGCTTGAGTTGAGCGTTCAAGGTCTGTATCTTCAATACGTAAAATAAAATCACCACCATTTTTTTTAGCATATAGCCAACTATATAAGGCAGTTCGTGCGCCACCAACATGCAAGTATCCTGTCGGGCTTGGCGCAAAACGTGTTGTTAAGCTCATAAAGATCTCTCTAGGTTAATCAAATTGACAAAACAGTACGGCTTAACTTACTAAATCTCGACACGCACGTACTTTGCCATGATAAAAATGGCGGCTATTTTATCAGGCAAACCCCGTTAATACACCCTCTAAAAAGAGAATTAATTCGATAAATTAAAATAACTCGTATTTTTAACGCACTGGAAAGTCTATAAAATAATCAAGATGTTGAAAAATAGACCATTCGATTCATTTTCATTAAAAAAGGTAAAAAAAAGCCACTGTTTTTGTTGACAGCTTTTTGGATGTGCCTATAATACGCCCCCACAGAGACGGACGATTAGCTCAGTTGGGAGAGCACCGCCCTTACAAGGCGGGGGTCACTGGTTCAAGCCCAGTATCGTCCACCACTTCTGATATAAGTAGTCTCTTGTGCAATAAAATTGGACGATTAGCTCAGTTGGGAGAGCACCGCCCTTACAAGGCGGGGGTCACTGGTTCAAGCCCAGTATCGTCCACCACTATTTTATTGTGTCTATACCAATGGACGATTAGCTCAGTTGGGAGAGCACCGCCCTTACAAGGCGGGGGTCACTGGTTCAAGCCCAGTATCGTCCACCACTTAAATTATCTTATTTAATTCCATACGCTTAAAGTCGAAATTATCTGTTTAGAGCTATATTGCGGCACTAGAAAAGTTAAAACACCTTCTACTCTTTACAACCCGCGCCATGTCACTGGTTCAAACCCAGTATCGTCCACCACTTAACTATTCTTAATTTACTTATCGTTCTTGCCCATTAAACTATTTGCTTAGAACATTTGCCTTTAATATCGCATTAAAAAAGTTAGAACACCTTCTGCTCTTTATAACAGGTGCTGTGCTGCTTATTTAAGCCCGCACACTCTACAGTAAAAACTTAACGAAACAAATTTTTGATATTATCCATTGTTAAATTGCAACCAAACTCCTTTTGAATTAAGACATTAAACGCACTACAAACCATTAAACTGTTTAAATTATCGCTACACTGGGAACTAGAAATGAAAAATTAGGATAAAGGAGTAGCTGCAAATAAAAGCAGCTACTAGTTATATGAGTAATGCTAATGTAAAAAACTCTAATAGAAAGGTGTAGTGATATTAATCTAGTATATGTAAACTGACTTCAGTTTAATCCACGTTGTATCTTCGCAACCTTCTGTAACAACAGTGACGTTAGAGTTAGTTTCTCTGGCATGATAAATATTTTTTAATAAGTTCTCATTTGGAGCATGCAACCCTACCCAACCATTATAAGACGGACACTCGCCATTTAGCTCAGCATCAGGAAAACCAGTATCAAGTTTTATAGCTACATGGCCTTCGTTATCTGCATATATTTGAACAATTTTCCCTCTATCAACACTTACTGCGCCAGCGGATGTAGCCATCATTATGGTTAACGATACAAACAATTTTTTCATTCCAACTCCTATATAAAATGTAATATTTATTGTGCTTATGATTCGCCAACTGTTTGTAACACATATGTTAATAAAACATCAATTGGAATATTATGAAATCAATTATATTAAAAATTGAAATAATCCAACATTAATCATGAATAATTACACATGCACTATTGTCCCATAGCAACCCCTTCTCTGCGAGGGTCAGCACCGCCGATAAGACCATTGGATGTTACCTCAATACCATGTAAACCACTGTTAAGGTCACGTATAACAACGTTATGCCCCATGCGTTTAAGCCCTGAAGCGAGGGTTTCTAACCAACTTCCTTGCTCTATCGTTGTCACCTTATTGCGGTTGGTTACCTTAGGTAAATTGATCGCCGTTTGAATATCCATATTCCAATCAATAACGGCTAATAATGTTTGTGCAACATAATTGATGATTCGACTACCACCTGGAGAACCAACGACCAAACGTAAACTGCCGTCTGGATTAAATACCATCATGGGTGCCATTGAACTGCGAGGTCGCTTTTTAGGTTCGACGCGGTTGGCGACAAGCTTACCATTGCGCTCTGGTGATAATGAAAAATCAGTTAACTGATTATTTAAAATAAAGCCCTCAACCATCACTGTTGAGCCAAAGCCCATTTCAATACTCGTCGTCATTGAAACAGCGTTTCCATCTTTGTCGACTATCGAAATATGACTGGTTGACGGTAGCTCATAGCTATCGTCAGCCGCATACGTTATGAGCTCATCAAACTGACCGGCTTTAGCAAGCCCCAAATCTTTTTTCAAAGGTATCTGCGCAGCACGACGTTTAAGGTATTGCTTATCAAGCAAAGATGACACAGGAACATCGGCAAAATCACTATCAGCTATGTAATGATTTCGATCTGCAAAGGCTAACTTCGAACTCTGGGTAAATAAATGAATGGTATTGATATCATTAAACCGACGTTGTTCAAGTTTAAAAGGTTCTAACATTCCTAAGATTTGTATCACAGCTACGCCACCAGAGCTTGGCGGTCCCATGCCACAAATTTCGTATTGCTTATACCCCCCACAAACCGGTTCACGTTTTACTGGCTTATATGAAGCCAAATCACTTTTAGTCAGCAAGCCTGGCGCTATGTCAGCCTGTTGCACGGCTTTGACTATACTGTCGGCGATCCACCCTTGATAAAACGGTGTAATTCCCTCTTTTGCAAGACTTCTCAACACCTTTGCCAATTTAGGGTTCTTTAGGCGATCACCCGCTTTAACTTGATGGCCATCAGGATAAAAATATTGCTTTATCTCACTTAATTTTTTTACCCCAGGATTGATATTCATTGCCAACAATTTTTCTAACCGAGGTGATACAATAAAGCCTTGTTCTGCAAGTTCTATTGCCTTGCCAAATAACGACTCCCAAGGTAACTTACCGTGTTCATCATGGGCTAATTTCATTGCACTTAATACACCAGGAACACCTACTGAACGCCCACCAACGACTGCGTCTATCCAAGAAACAGTCTGACCATTAGCACCAACAAAAAGCTGGTCATTCACTTTTTTCGGGGCAGTCTCGCGGCCATCGTAAGTTTGCAACTGCTTAGTTTGTTTATCCCAATACAGCATAAAGCTACCACCACCTATGCCTGAAGACTGAGGCTCGACAAGTGTTAGCACAAGTTGAACGGCTATCGCGGCATCAACAGCACTCCCCCCTTTGGCCAATATATCTTTACCAGCCTGACTCGCATAAGGGTTAGCAGCGACCACCATGTAGTTAGACGCTGTAACTGCCGACTTATTATCGATTGCCGTAGTCGCTTCCGGCTCTCTTATTTCTTGCTTTGCATCAAGTGTAAATGCTGTTAATGCCAATAAAATACTAAACACTCTACTTATTAATAACATGGCTTATCCATTATTCTTGTGTGGTTGTGATTTTACGAATTTTTGTTGGTAGTCATTAAACGCTAAAAACTTGTCCAATAGCGGCTGATAGCGCTTGGCATTTTGTTCTACTATTGACAGCATAAAACAGCTCGCCTCTAACGTAGATAGCGCGCCTTTTTTATCAGTTTTTCTAATCGAGTAACGACACGGAAATTGCTCAGATAAAGCAAAGTGCGTTATTTCGTGCAGAAAATGTGTTAGTTGATATATTTTATAAGCTTTACGCCACGTACCATCTAAAACAATTAAGCAATCAGGTTTCTTGTTCGCTTCAATAATAACCTTAGTATCATTAACATCATCAAATACCACACAGTTGCTATCTGATGGATACAATAATACTGGCCAACTAAACTTGTCTAGCAAAGACTTCACATCGTCTCTTGATGAAAAATCTTCACCAACGAAAACATGTACATTATTCAATGAACCGCTTAGCATAGGAACCGTAGCTTTGTGATTTTTCACTTCGCTTGGATGTTGTAATACAATCAACGTCGTTTGATTATCAATTGTCACCATAAATTGGCAAATACATGTAACCGTGGGACGTAAACAAGATGTACAATAAGCTCTTGCCATCAACCTTGACTCAATGAAGTAACCGATAACGCTATTTTACGTTGTTCAGACGTTATTTTCAGTAGGTATTACGAATAAAATTCTAGGGTTTATCACTTGCTATGTTCAAATTCTCTTCTCTACCAACTCAGCCAATACACTTATTAGGCCCTTTGACATTAATCGCTTTAAGTATTGTGTTATCGTTTTTGAACTTTAATATCGAATCGTCATTGGCCTACCAATCCTTTGCAGTTGAGCAAGGCCAAATTTGGCGGATTATCACTGGACATTTGCTCCATACCAACGAATTCCACTTATTATTGAATATCGTTGCGGTTGTATTACTTTGGTCACTTCACGGCCAATACTTTACACTATTATCATACATAATTGTGCTGTTCGTCCTTGCTTTAGGTACGAGCTTTGGCCTGTATATCAGCTCTCCGACAATGGATACCTATGTAGGACTTTCCGGCATTTTGCATGGCTTATTTATTCTCGGTGCTATTGAAGATATAAAAGCACAAGAAAAAACGGGTTATCTTCTTCTGTTGGGTGTGGTAGTAAAATTAGTCCATGAACAATTTTATGGAGCGAGCAGTGATATCGAGGCCCTGATAGGTGCTAATGTAGCGATCGATGCCCATTTATATGGAGCCCTTGCGGCAATATGTATCGTTATCTTCCAGTACGTTGTAGTTAACGATAAAACAAATCATCGTGTCTAGGGGCTAATAACCTAGGTTTATTTTTTCTGCAATTGGCTATTCTTGATACTGGCAATGCTAGTATTAAAATAGCCATCGTCCCTTTTGTTAAGGTCTTGGGGCTGAGGCCAAAATGACGTTATTCTCGGTAATGAACCATCAATGATCCTGAAACTTTCCCTACGGTCACCTGCTTAATTAATTCGTAGCCGACATCAGTAAAAAACTCTTGATACTTTGATGTCGTTGCATACACTGCTACACCTTCGCTGTCAGGGTGATCGTTAAGTAATGTATTCACAGCTGCCATTAGGTAATGTCCAAAGCCATGATGTTGATGTAAAGGGTGTATTGCAATAAAAGAGAGCATATGAAACTTTTTCATAGGTACTGAAGCGAGAACGATATCTTCTTTTTCAATCATTTGCTTGGTGCCAAAGTACCCAGCACCGAGCAGCATCTTTAAACGCCAATGCCAAAAACGCCCAGAGCCAACCCCTTCATCAGGTTTATTCAAACAGGCCACACCAACCATGGTTTCTCCCAAATACAACCCCACAATAGGTTGCTTTGCTTGCCAGAATGCACTTAACTCTTCCCTTATCGAGGTTCTTAATCTTTGCTCATAATCAGCGCTATCACCGTTAAATATCTCCAGAAAAACAGGATCATCATGATACGCTTGATACAATAGTGATGCCGCCACTTTTAAGTCTTCTGCAACCAAATAAGCAGCCCTGATTTCAACTTCCGTTTGCTGTTCTAACTGTTCATTCATACTGTTGTAACCCTGATAAGATTATTTATTATTATCTCGCTACCATAGCAGGTAAATTAAAATAAGATCAAATTTTAAACACTCACTGCGATTTGATTACATCAATTAGCAAATGGATTATGATGCTAATAAAACTAATCGTAAGATATCTCACTACCCAGACGCATCAGTTCAAAGCCTAAAAGTAAAAAGGCATTAAAAACTGAATTTTTAATGCCTTAAAATAAATTGGTTTCTAATCGATTAGTTATTATACCTTTCGAAATCTGCACCATTACCGGTAGAGACTAAGCTGCCATCAACAAACTTAAGATAAGTACATTCATCTTTTGTCGTTAGGCCATCTTTATGAACGCGATGCGTGCGATAATAAAGTACTTGTACTGTTTTATCATCATGAGTATAAGACTCTGTAAAATCAGCAATGCCTAGCTTTGCTTTTACATCAACAATACTTGACTGTAATGGTGTTTTGGCAATTGCCTTGCGGTTATCATACTCTCTATCATCAAAATCAGAACTCATCACACGAGCATCACCGTCACCATCTACAGCAATAACACAGCCGGTTAAAGAAACGGTTAATGGTAAGATTAAACCTAATGCAATCAATGACTTTTTCATAAAATATTCCTTTGGTTTCATTAATATGTTGTTATGGCAGACATTCAGCAAACAATGAGCCAACATTGTAACATGCTGTTTTTTATAAAAATAACCACTATCACACTAAAATTAATAACGACAGCGGTAACTTTTTTCGCTAAAATATGGTCAATTCCACTTGCGATTATTTTTAATATGACTATTTCTGAAGAAATTTTATGCATTGCCAACCAACTGGCAAATCAAGGTAAAAAGCCAACTGTCGCCCTTATAAAACCAAAATTATCACAACCTGTGCCGTTACCAAGCATAGTGTCGGCATTAAAGACGTGGACTCATCAACCAGAAAGGACAGCTATCTCCCCTCTCAATAAACTAGCCAATATAAGCGCAAGCAACAATAATAACGACATGACTCAAGACATTAATGATGCTATTGAACGGGCTTTACAGCCATTGAAAGCTCAAATTACTGCCTTAGAAAAAGAAGTAACTGAGCTTAAGCAAAAGCTAAACGAGAAATAAGTTATTCTTTGCTAACTAGAGGGGTAAGTGTATCAAAAAATTGTGCTAGAGAATCAGCCAAGCGCTTGTGCGGTTTGCAACCAACGCGTTCTACCCAAACAGAACCATCTTGATTATTAATCGATAAAAAATACTCATCTTGATCAGTCACGGCAAAAAATACCGTAATATCTTGTTTAAGCTTTTTTTTCATCAAAATATGACCAACAATATTTTCTTGCAGTCGTAAAAAGTCCTGCTGACTCCATGGAAATAACAAAGACAAATGTCCTTCGCTGCATACTGCAGCCATGTTATCACCATATATTGTTGTAAAATAACTGACGATGTCAGGGTGAATAGCTAATTCTAGTGCTTGCTCTATATTGCTGAAGGTAAGACTATCCTCAATCTTTTCAGGTTTCCAAGTAATTAAATCTTCATTTAACGGTTGCTTGGTACAAGGCGAAGGCCATTCGCTGTCATGTTCAGTAACAGGTAAGTGTTCAAATTCATCCATAAACGCTTGGACATATCGCTCAGAAAATTCAAGAACCTTCTGTGATAATTTCGTGTTCAACAATATCATCTCCAACCAAAATACTTTAAAATAGTCGCTTTTACTACGCATGCTAAATGTTATGAGCCAATACAGCAACGATTCAATTTTAAAAAGCCTGACCTTAGGAAAAGCAACTGAGTATAGCGATCAGTATGATGCCTCTTTGTTGCAAGCGGTTCCAAGGAGTTTAAACCGCCAACAGTTGAGTATTAGTGAAAATAGTTTGCCTTTTACCGGTGAAGATGTTTGGTATGGTTACGAATTGTCTTGGCTGAATAATAAAGGAAAACCGGTTGTTGCTTTGGCAGAATTTCGTTTCCCTTGTCAGTCAGAAAATATTGTCGAATCTAAATCGTTTAAGCTTTATTTAAACAGTTTTAATCAAAGTTCCTTTGACTCCTGGCAAATCGTCAAGGAAACCCTCATTAATGATTTGAGCGCGCTGACTAAAAGTACCGTGCAGGTAACCTTATTTCCAGTCGATGATTGTCCTGCGTTATTATTTGCTAAGAGCGATTATCAATTACTGGATGATTTAGATATTACCGTTGATAATTATGAGCTCAACCCAGCTTTATTAAATACGGCTAGTGATAATGAAATGGTCGAAGAAAAATTAGTTAGCCATCTTTTAAAGTCTAACTGCCTTATTACCAATCAACCGGATTGGGCCTCTATCTACATTAGTTATGTCGGGCAAAAAATAAACCACGAAGCCTTATTGCAATATCTCGTTTCTTTTCGTCAACACAATGAATTTCACGAGCAATGCGTCGAACGTATTTTCTGCGATATTAGCAAGCATTGTCAGCCAAAAAATCTTACGGTATATGCACGTTATACTCGTCGAGGTGGCTTAGATATAAATCCATTTCGTTCGACACAAGAGATGAAAGCGCCAAATTGTAGGACGCTTCGTCAATAATTATTACATTTAATTTGCGATTACGGCGCTGTAGTAAGTAAATTTTTTAATGATTTTATTTTATCTGGCGTATACTATGAGTACCTATACTGTTTTTCTTTATGGCATTTATTCATAATTTTCTTTTTTCATAACAATGCTGTAAATATTTTCAAAGGAATTGTTGTTAGATGAGTCAACCGACTGCAGCAGACAGAGAGTTAATCTCATTAAAGCGAAAGTTAGATACTGCGTTGACGGCGCAATCCGAACTCGAAAATAATTTAAAAATTCAGTCAACTACCCTTATCCAGCTAATTAGCAAACTGTCTCTTGCAGCAAAAGGCATAGATTTAGTTTTAGATAATAAACTCGCGCAATTACGCAAAAAATTAGGTCAATTTAACGATTGGAGTGAGATTGAAGATATTGTAATAGAAGTATCTCAGCTTCTGCAAAAGCACTCGATAAAGAATGACAACAATATCAAAATTTTGCATGAAAAATTCCATCAAGCTGCTTTAACACTTCAAAAAATAAGCGGTTTACCAGCCAACCTTAAAAAACAATTGCGTCAATTAATTAATGAAAGTAATGAACACAAAGATTCTGTTGTTCAATATGTTCCTGCGCTTAATCAACTGATTGAATGTTATCAATTTGCAATTGAAATAAAAGATGCTGCCCCCATTGGTGGTTTACTCAATCAACAAACAAGTAAAACCTCGCAAAAATCAGGCATTGATAAAACCATTATTGAGCGCTTTTCATCTTTTATTTCTAACTTGGTTGTCTCAACGAAGTATAAACCAGCATTAAATAAAATCCGTGCTGACCTTTGTCAGGAAATAACACAAAAAGATCTGCTCGAAGATTTCCTCGAAGTATTTGATATTATCAATAAAGATCTCATTCAAGAACGCTCTACTGCAAAAGTGTTTCTTTCAACGTTAAGTGAAACCTTATCTACCGTTCAACAAGCCGTGCAAAGCACGATACATAGTAACGACGAAGCCAAAGCTAAGCATGACTCACTAACGAAGAAGCTTCAGCAAAAAATTGTTGATATGGCCAAAGGGCTTGATCAAGCAAATTCTCTTGCTGACATAAAATTAGATATTAACGATAAATTAAGTCAGATAGCTGGCGCTCTAGAAGAAAAAACAACTTTTGAGGTAATGCAACTGAGTGATATGTCGATCAAGCTCAATGATATGCAACAAAAAGTCAGGCATTTAGAGCAACAAAGTAAAGCGTTTGAAAAACAAGTACAAGAACAACAAGCAAGAAGCTATCAAGACGCGCTAACCAAATTGGGTAATAGAGCCGCTTTTGATGATTACTTTGCCAAGAAAATGGTTCGCTTCCATCATACGCCGTTTGATTTGGCACTTGTCGTTATCGATCTCGATAACTTTAAACGAATCAATGACACCTATGGTCACACTGCTGGCGATAAAACCCTTCAAGTTATCGCCAACACACTTGCCAAAGAGTTTACTCAAAATGAATTTGTCGGTCGCTATGGAGGTGAAGAATTCGTGCTCATTTTCTCCAACCACGATCAGGAGCAACTAGTTAAGAAGCTCAATGCGATTCGTTTGAAAGTAGCTAAACTACCTTTTAAATTCAAAAACAATAAAGTCAGTATTACACTGTCCATTGGCGCGACACATGTCAAACAGGAAGATAATGTCCATATCGCCTTTGAACGAGCAGATACAGCTTTATATCAAGCGAAGAAAAACGGAAAAAATCAGGTCATATACGCTTCCTAGTTTGTCGTCGTAAAGGAGTTGCATTATGAAGTATCAATTAAACCCTGTTGGCAAAATGAATCTACTATCTCCTTTAGAGGTAGAAAATTTACAACAGTCGGCAAGTAGTCAATTATATCAATTGTATCGTAACTGCTCTTTAGCAGTACTAAATTCTGGTAGTCATACCGACGATGCAGAAATCATTTATCAGCAGTATAAAGACTTTAACATTCAAGTATTAAGACGAGAGCGAGGCGTAAAAATCGCCCTTGAGAATCCTCCACAACATGCTTTTGTCGATGGAAAAATCATTCGTGGTATACAAGAGCATCTATCTGCGGTTCTACGCGACATTCTCTTTGTTAATGGTCGCTATGGGCAAGATAGTTCGGCTAAAACCATTACCCATAATACATTTGATATTCTTAGAAATGCAGGCGTCATCATTCCAGAAAGTGAACCTAATTTGGTCACTTGTTGGGGAGGCCACTCTATTGGAGAGAATGAGTATAAATATACTAAAGAGGTTGGTTACCAACTAGGGTTAAGATCCTTCAACATTTGCACTGGTTGTGGACCTGGCGCGATGAAAGGCCCGATGAAAGGTGCAACAATAGGTCATGCTAAACAACGACTGAGTAACGGTCGTTATATTGGTTTGACCGAACCGAGTATTATCGCAGCTGAGCCCCCTAATCCGATAGTTAATGAACTGGTCATCATGCCAGATATTGAAAAGCGCCTTGAGGCATTTGTTCGTATTTCCCATGGTATTATCATCTTTCCAGGTGGAGCAGGAACCGCTGAAGAGTTATTGTATATACTCGGGATCATGCTTCATCCGAAAAATCAGGCACAAAAGCTACCCATAATTTTAACTGGACCTAAGCAGAGTGAAGAATATTTTAAACAAATAGATCAGTTTGTCGGTGAAACCCTTGGTGAGAAAGCGCAAAGCTTGTACCAAATCATTATTGATGATGCTGCTAAAGTTGCTAAAACTATGGTTGATGGACTGCAACAGGTGTTAACCTATCGCAAGCAAATTGGAGACGCTTATCACTTTAATTGGTCATTGGTTATTGAACCCGACTTTCAGCAGCCATTTGAACCTAGCCATAAAAACATGTCAGAAACCGAGATCAGTTACGATCTTGATACCGCAACATTAGCTGCCAATTTAAGGCGAATTTTTTCAGGAATTGTTGCAGGTAATGTTAAATCAGTGGGCATTAAAGCGATACGCGAGCACGGTCCTTTCAAAATAACCGGTGATCAAAGAATTATGTCGTTGATGGACACGTTATTAAAATCATTTGTTGAGCAGCAACGTATGAAATTACCAGGCTCAGAATACACCCCTTGTTATCAAGTAATACGGGACCATTGATGTCAGTACACTTAGTTTTAATTGATGCACTCAACTTAATTCGTAGAATTTATGCCGTTCAAGAAAGGCCTTTTTTGCTTAACGAAGAGTTATCAGAAAACACTAAGAAACAAGTTATCTTCAACACGATTAGCGCCTGTGAAAAAGCATTAAATAATATTTTAGAGCTACACCAACCGACACATGCTTTGGCGGTTTTTGATAGTCAAGCACCTTGTTGGCGCTATCAAGTCTTCCCGGACTACAAAAAAGGGCGTAAGAAAATGCCCGAGCACCTCGCAGAAGCGCTTAACACCATTCAAGATAGGTTTATGGAAAATGGTGTAGACTCACTTTGTTCAGAAACCGATGAGGCGGATGACTTAATCGCAACGTTAGCAATAAAAGTAGCGCTTCGAGATCAAAATACAACCATCGTCTCAACCGATAAATGCTTTTTGTCGCTTTTAAATGAGCGAATATGCGTTCATGACTACTTTAACAGACGCTACCTCGATAGAGACTTTGTTAAAAAGAAATTTGATGTTCCACCAGAAAAATTGCTCGATTTGTGGACTCTCACAGGAGACACAACCAATAAAATACCTGGTGTCGCCGGTATTGGGCAAATCACGGCTGCTCAATTATTAAATCGTTATGGCTCTTTAACGGGGATAATCAATGCTCAAGATCTAAAAGCGAGCATTAGAGAAAAACTCAAACAAAGTGACCAGCAAATGAAGTTAAGTCGAACACTATTAACCTTAAAACAGGATATTCCGCTTGGCTTTAATTTAAAAGATATAAGGTTGTCTGAATAATTGGGTTAGTGGAGTAATTTGTTTAGTAAACGATTTTTATCAACCGTTCATCGTATTTTTTTAGAACAGCATGCTAAATATGATATAAACGCCTTGGATCTATTGAGCTTTGTTTAAAGTTTTTGCTGAGTGATAAAATGACGATAGCCAAGTCAAAAGCTGTCAAACTTAGTGGGCTAAACGAAGAAGATTTAACAAAGAGTCGCGTTATTTTGAGCGCAGCTCTTCAGGCAATGGCTATTGCAGAAAAGAGTAAACAAAGAACGACCGAACCGCTCGTTCATCCGTATTCCTAGAGAATAAGATAGGTTGTCATTAAATAATGAATAAAAAAGTTCTCAGTCTTATCACTATTGCACTTTTCGGGTATGCATTGATCGTACTATTAGTGATCAATTTTTGGGACGATAACCCAGCAGATATGAAATGGAAAGACAGGGAAGAGTTTAATCGGCAATTTATCGCTAAGCTTGAAATTGGGCAGTTTACCTTCCCTAACGCATTGTCTTCGTTAGGGAAACCGGATATTACCGAAGCTAAAAAAGTCAATGACACATATTACCAAGTATTATTTTATCGAACTCAGCATATGAAATCAGATGGTTTTACCACACAAGACGAATGCTCCTATTTACTTTTCATCGATGGCACACTTACAGAGTATGCTACAGCTCATAAATACGAAAGTTTAGATAGCTTAATTCAAAAGTATCCCCCAGAGAATTGATAAAGCACGTCATGCTGGACTAATGTCTAATAAACCAATTGGTAACTCGTGTTAAAATACCCTCTCAAATTGACTAAACTAGCGCTATAATAACGTTAAGCCACTTGGTGAGGGTTATGAAAATTTTCATCCTAGCTTACAAAAGCAATGCATGATATAACCCTCCCCCATTTCAAATGGCATTACTTGTTAACGTTACGTTGAAACAACTATTTTTCAGATTTAAAGGTAAATATAATGGCTAAACAAACAATCACCGTCATTCCAGGCGACGGTATTGGCCCAGATATCATTGACGCTACCATAAAGGTATTAGATAAAGCAGGATGCGACTTTGATTATGAATATGCCGATGCAGGACTTGTCGCATTAGAAAAACATGGAGAGCTCGTTCCAGAAGAAACACTAGCACTGATCAAGAAAAATAAAATCACCTTAAAAGGTCCATTAACGACCCCTGTAGGTGAAGGCTTTACGTCGATTAATGTTACGTTACGTAAACAGTTTCAACTTTATGCGAATGTGCGTCCAGTATTATCGTTTAAAGGAACGAAGGCACGTTATGAAAATATTGACATTATTACCATTCGTGAAAACACTGAAGGCATGTATTCTGGATTGGGGCAAACTGTTTCTGAAGATGGATCAACTGCTGAAGCGATGAGTTTGATCACTCGAGAAGGTGCTGAACGTATCGTAACATTTGCTTATGAAACCGCTCGTAAAGAAGGCCGCAAGAAAGTGACTGCTGTTCACAAAGCCAATATACTTAAATCAACCTCAGGTTTATTTTTGAAAGTAGCACGTGAAGTAGCAGAGCGATATCCTGACATCGAATCAACTGAAATGATCGTTGATAACTGTTGTATGCAACTTGTTATGAACCCTGAGCAATTTGATGTAATTGTTACCACCAATTTATTCGGTGATATATTATCTGATTTATGCGCCGGTTTAGTCGGCGGCTTAGGTATGGCGCCAGGTGCAAACATAGGTCAAGATTGTGCGATTTTTGAAGCTGTTCATGGCAGTGCCCCGGATATTGCTGGTAAAAACCTAGCGAACCCCACGTCTGTTATTCTTGCTGCTATTCAGATGCTGGAATACCTAGAAATGGGCGATAAAGCAAATAAAATTAGACAAGCGATCACCGATGTTATCGAATCTGGCGACAGAACAACACGTGATCTTGGTGGAAGCCATGGCACCACAGATTTTACTCAAGCCGTTCTTGAACGTTTATAAGTAAATAAGTTGAAAAAAACCGGCCAAGGCCGGTTTTTTATTAATTATCGACTCAAAGGTGGTGCCGATAATAATCTTGCATGTACTGTCACCTCTTCACGATCGTAATAAAGGTGTTTGGCGTATAATTCATACTTTACTTGGTGTTCGGCGAAAATGTCTTTGATAACTTGAAGATCTTTAACCACTTCTGCATAGCGCCCCTTCATCGGTAACTTTAGATTAAAAATGGCTTCTTTACAGTAGCCATAGATTAACCAATTTGCCATTAACTTTGCTACGCGTGACGGTTTTTCTACCATATCGCAAACAAGCCAATAAACATTTTGTTTAGCAGGTATATATTTAAAGCCATCAATCATTCGATGTTTTACTTGACCGGTTTCCATTAGCGACTCGGCCATTGGACCATTATCAATTGCGGTGACCATCATACCTCGCCTAACCAGCTGATACGTCCATCCACCAGGAGCTGCTCCTAAATCAACGGCATTTAAACCTGAAGTCAAACGACTATCCCATTCCCTTTTAGGAATGAAATGTAAAAACGCTTCATCTAACTTTAAGGTAGATCGGCTTGGCGCATGACTCGGAAACTTTAACCTAGGTATACCCATGACATGTGGAGAGCTATTATGTCCTAACGAGAAGCCTAAAATAACTTCAGTTCCTGAAAAAAACAACGCATGTAGAACCGCACCATCGTTATCATCTTTTGAAGTTAACACCTTATCTTTACGTAAGTGCTGACGAAGCGGTACCGAAAGTTTACGGCAAAACTTAGATAACGCCTTGCCATCATTAGTATCTGGCGTTTCCATGCGTAGATCAGCATATTGCCATTGCGTACCTAATGCTTCAGCAATGGCTTCTACACGATTATATTCTGGCAATTCAATTAAATCGGTTAAGGTAACAAACCATTGCCGAGCAAATATCAATCGTTTCAGTGGTATACGCTCCATTAAGCGTTCACCATCTTCGCTATTATTGAGATGGAAGTAAACAATCCCTTGCTGCTTTGTAAGTTCTAAATACCCATAGACCTCATTCCAAGCCGCTTTCTCTTGAATTTCAGCGCCACATTCTTTTTCAAATCCAGGGCGACAGTATAGTACGACAGCAGTCATTATTTATTGAAACCTTTAACTATTAACAGCAACCAAGCAAACGCAAGAGCAATTCCACCAAACGGTGCTATTACTGTCACTTGCTCAATAGCAAAAAAACTTTTTATATACAAACTACCACTAAAGCACATAATTCCAGTCATAAAGCCCAGCGCACTTAGCAGAAGTACTTTACTCGGTTCATATCGGTACCAAGCAGCAATGACCAATAAGGTAATGGTATGTAATATTTGATATTGTTGTGCAATTTGAACGCGATTGAGCTGCTCTGTACTTAATGACTGAGCTGCATGAGACAACCACGCGCCTAATAATACGGAAAAACAGCCACTAACACCAATAAATATCAATAATAATCCACTCCAATTACGTTTGTTCACTAATAAACTCCACTATTTTTGCTACCGCACTATCTAGATGTTGTTGATGAGTAAAGCCTGATTTAACACGCGGCTTTAAGTCATGATCACCGTCGGTTAAAAATAAATATTGGCAAGTAGATGATAACTCATAGTTAGCAATTTCTTGTTGATTTCCTAAGGGATCGCGTTCGCCCTGAACTATCAGCACTGGAACATTATGGTTTTGCAAAGGCGTTAATCTTAGTTTTTCTGGCTTCTTTTGTGGATGAAATGGATACCCTAACGCGATAACGCCAGAAATTGGAAACGTCCCCTGCTGAGTAATTGTCGCCGCTACTCTCGAACCCATCGACTTTCCCATTAAAAAAAGTGGTTTATCTGCCAAATGCTCGGTAATCACTTCCTCCATGCAACCAATTAAGGTAGGCATACGATCTGGCGGCCTTCTCTTGCCATCCACTGCCCTTTTATCCATATAGGGGAAATTAAATCGAATCACTTTTATACCAGCATCAATTAGCCGCTTGGTTACAACTTCAAGAAAGTCACTTTCCTTATCGGCACCAGCACCGTGAGCAAAGACCACTGTTGCTTTAATATCGCACTCAGGTGTATTAATCAGTTTAGAAGGCACGATTAAGCTTCCTCCGCGGCAACTGTATCTAATACCCATTGCCTAAACGACGCAATTTTCCCTAATTCCATTTGATGCTCACGACAAACAATATAAAAGGCATTTTTACTCACTAAACGATGGTCAAACAAATTAACTAAACGTCCAGCATCGAGTTCGGGTTTAGCTAAAATACTCTGAGCAAGTGCAACACCTTGGCCATGAACGGCGGCTTGAACCACCATAGCAGAGTGACTAAAGATAGGACCATGATTAACATTTACGCCCTTTACATCAGCTTCTTTAAACCAACGCTTCCAATCTCGACGAGAAGTATCATGCAGCAAAGTATGGTTTGCCAAATCTTGAATACTATTAAGTGGCTTTGCTCCATTTAAAAGCAGAGGAGAGCAAACCGGCAACAAATACTCGGTATGTAGCTGATCAGCATGAACATCTGGCCAGCGCCCTCGCCCGTGATAAATGGCAATATCTACATCTTCGGTTAATAAACCATCTGGTTGGTCAACCGCTTTTATACGCACATCAATATCAGGGTGCTGTAAATTAAAACTGGTTAGCCTTGGTACTAACCACTGAATAGCAAAACTCGGTTGCAAACTAACCGTAATTGCACCTTTAGCACCACGCGCTAATAATTTTTCAGTCGCTTCATGTAGAGATGTAAAAATATCTTTAATGTCGAGAAAATACGCTTGACCTTCTTCTGTTAACAAAAGCGAACGATTTTTTCGCATAAATAGTTTTATGCCTAAATGCTCTTCTAAAGATTTTATTTGATGACTAATTGCCGCTTGAGTGACAAATAATTCATCTGCTGCTTTTGTAAAACTCAATTGCCGAGCAGATGCCTCAAACGCCCGTAGAGAGTTGAGTGGAGGGATTCTAATAGCCAAGATACGCCTCAGTATAAATGATAAATATGACAGTTTTATGAATAAGTTTGCACAAAACCAAAACACCACAACATTCATTAGTTTTTCTAATGAATAACATTATAATTTGTCGTTTTAAAATTTGCCAGCATTAACTTATTATTCACACCATAGATGAAGGACAACATCTTTCCTAGTGTTAAAAGTAGCAAGCTATTTATCAGGGCCTCTCCCAACCACTGATGTATAACGCGAGAGTAATGTCCCTTAGCATCTATAAGGAAACATAACGTACTTTATACAGGTGACATATGAAATCAGTAAACTCTCTATTAAGCATCGTTGCCAGCTCACTGGTTCTCGTTGCTGGTGTTAACGCCAATACCATAAACTTAGTTCAACCAGAGCCAATTAACAATGCAATTTTAAAAAGCACTGTTGAGACACAATTAGCTGTTGAAATGAAGCTAAATACAAAAGCACTATTGGAATCTAACCTTGTTAAGCCGCTACTTGTTAAAGCTGACAAGGCAGAAAACAAAGCTCAACCTATGTTGGCAAAAGTAACTATTGAAGCTGAATAAGCTGCTAGTTTATAACAATTAGTTACCAAGCTCATATGAGTTCAACGCATCTTAATTTCTCTAGAATTAATGCTCGCTAAATCAAAAAAGGGTGTCCGCCATGACACCCTTTTTTGATATTCACATACGTTTACTAGTCGGTTATTAAAGGGTTAAAACTCTTAATCAAATCATCTACAGCTTTCATTTGCTCAAGGTACGGTGCTAACTTATCAAGAGGTAACGCACAAGGCCCATCACATTTGGCATTATCAGGATCAGGGTGTGCCTCAATAAATAAGCCTGCAATACCAAGAGCCATACCGCTGCGAGCTAACTGTGCAGCCTGAGCTCGTCTGCCATCTGCAGAATCAGCCCGCCCGCCTGGCTTTTGCAATGCATGTGTCGCATCAAAAATGACAGGTGCATAGTGCTTCATTTCATCCATTGCCAACATATCAACGATAAGGTTGTTATAACCATAGCAACTGCCTCGCTCACATAGAATAACCTTATTATTTCCTGCCTCATCAAATTTGTTGATTATATGTCGCATTTCATGAGCCGCCAAAAATTGCGGTTTTTTAACATTGATAATGGCATCGGTTTTAGCCATGGCAACAACAAGATCAGTCTGACGCGCTAAAAATGCGGGTAACTGAATGATGTCAACAACTTCAGCAGTTGGCGCAGCTTGATAAGGTTCATGAACATCGGTAATGATCGGAACGTTAAACGTTGCTTTAATCTCTTCAAATATTTTTAACCCTTGCTCTAAACCAGGGCCTCGATAAGAAGTGATAGAAGAACGATTTGCTTTATCAAAAGAGGCCTTAAAAACATAAGGAATACCAAGTTTTTGTGTTACTTCTACATAATGTTCAGCAATTTTCATCGCTAAATCACGAGATTCGAGCACATTCATGCCACCAAATAATACAAATGGTGCATCATTTGCGATGGTGATATCGCCAAGGGTTACTTTAGAGATTGTCATAAATTTTCCTAGTTAACTAAATCAACCGACACTTTGAAGTATCTGTCCACAAAACCACGCCATATAAGTGCCAAGAGTATACCCCAATACCGCTAGTAAAACCCCAACAGGTGCTAATGATGGATGAAATGCACTCGCCACTATTGGCGCTGAAGCAGCACCTCCAACATTCGCTTGGCTACCTACCGCCATATAAAACAACGGTGCTTTAATTAGCTTAGCAACAATCAACATTAAACTGGCATGGATAAGCATCCACACGACACCAATAATAAAATAAATCGGCGTGTCTACTATTTTAGTGACATCCATTTTCATACCAATGGATGCAATTAATATATACAAAAAGGCTGAACCGACTTTTGAGGCACCAGCGCCTTCAAGCGTTCTTGCTTTAGTAAAAGATAATAAAACACCAACGGCACTAGCAGAAACAATCAACCAAAAGAACTTACTGTGAAAACTCAATCTTTTCGACTCTGGGAAGTGCTCAATAAACCAAGGTGTTACCAGATCTGCAAATAAATGTGCGCCACCTGTTACCCCCAACCCTATCGCTAGGATAATCATTAAATCCCTTAATGTTGCAATACGGCCATGTTCAGCGTGGAAACGTTCTACTTTGTGTTTCAGCTCTGCAATAGCACTGACATCAGCGCCTGTTTTGGCATCTATTCGGTCTGCGTTTCCAGCCATGATCAGTAAAACTGCCAACCAAAGATTGCCAACAATAATATCTACCGTTACCATCACAGAAAATATGCTATCTCCCGCGCCGTATATTTCTTTCATTGCCGCTTGATTAGCACCACCGCCAATCCAACTTCCGGCTATAGTCGTCATCCCTCGCCAAACCGCGTCCGGCCCCTGGCCGCCAATTAACTCAGGAAAAACACTCGCGACCAGCAACAAAGCGATTGGCCCACCAATAACGATACCTAAGGTACCGGTTAAGAACAGTATAACCGCTTTGCTGCCTAATCTAGCGATAGCCTTTAAATCGACACTTAGCGTTAATAATACTAAGCATGCCGGTAATAAATACCGCGAAGCAACATAATATAAATTGGATTTATCACCATCGATAATATCAAAGGTATTTAACAATGAAGGAAGAAAATAACAAACGAGTACCGCCGGGACAAAGGTGTAAAATCGTTGCCAATATTTGTTGTTTAGATGTGCGGTATAAAAAACAGCACCTAGCATTAAGGCAACAACCCCTAATATCGTCGCATCGTTTGTTAATAAAGGGGGGGATTCTGCCATTACGGTAGCGAAATCTGCCATAAGCACTCCATATTGCTGGGATAAAAACCCAAGTTATTATTTTTATTAGGGTCTATTGATCTTTAATTAAAAGATCTTAATGCAATACGGTATCTTTTATCGAGATTTTATCAAGCTGAATTTTTAAAAGTTGTGCGGCTGGATCTTGTGGGCATCGCTCAACGAAGTATTGATAGTCATCATAAGCCACTTTAAAGCAATCAAGTTGATGCAACAAAAAACCTCGGTCTCGGCGCTCAAAAGGGTCTTCTGGGCGCATCGAAATTAATATATCAACACAAGCTAACGCTTGCTCAAACTTAAGCTCATTGATCAAACTATTCTTTAAGCCCGTTAAGTATTCAACTACCATTGGTTCTTGTTCCATTGGTGCTATGGTTAACTGGCTCGGATCACCACCCAATTCATCCAAGCCTTGTTCGAGTTGCTGCCAGTTCAACGACTCACCATTAATTGGATCAAAGATAATCGAATAAACATCGTCACATAAAATACGTACCATGACCTTTTCAGGTAAATAAACAATATCCGCTTCGATATCACACTTATTAGCTAAATATTGTATTACTGCGGCTTTTAACACAGGGGCAATTCGTTTGTGCTCGACACTGGCCTTAAGCTGGTAAGAAAATACCGGCCACAACGATTTAGTGTTATCAATAAAGAGCTGAGATACAAATACTTCATTTATAAAGACCTCGGCTTTGTCCATCGAGTCATCGATCATTGCTACCGCTTTTTTACATTGCGATACCAAGGGTGCGAGCACCTCTTCAACATCGCTTGAACAACCAAATACCGACTGTTCTAACAGCGCTAACTGATTCAACAATTCACGACGAGGTGCATTTATTTCCGATAACAACAAATCATTCATAACAATAAAAAGTAAATACCTACCACTAACTTTTATTTAGTACTTATATTGGGGACAATTTCTTTTTTTTAAAGGCTACAACAAGATATTTTCTTTCGTCATAGCGATACGAACAATCAACATAAACCAGCCAACCGCGCCTAAATAACCGATAATTTGCAATGCTTTATTGCGAGCAAGTTTCAACGCATAAAATGCAGTAAATATATAAGCAGCTACCGCGAGTAATTTTTCACCTAACCATAGTTGTTCCATAGGGTTAATGGATAGCTTAACCGCCATCGCTATGCCTAATAATAGTAAAATCGTATCATTAACGTGCGGAACAACTTTAACCCATTTTTTATCTAACTGGGCAGATTTTGTTAATGTCCAAAAAAAACGAATAGTGAATAATGAAAGACTGATCACCGCAATCGTCATATGAAGGTGTTTAAACATAATGCTACTCTCTTATTGTTGTTAGTTTGATAAATATTTTGCAAAGGTTATTCTATCGAGGCCATTATAATCTTGTCGTGTTTGCGCCTCAATAAAGCCATTTTCAGTTAACAGGGTTCTTAACGCTTCGGCTTGTTCAAAGCCGTGCTCGAAATACAACATTCCGTGATGGTTTAAATAATGTTTAGCTTGTTCGATGATCTGTCTAAAGTCTGCAAAACCATTGTCATCCGCAACCAAGGCACTTTTGGGTTCAAAGCGCACATCACCTTCATTTAAGTGATGATCATTGCCATCAATATATGGCGGATTACTAACGATAATATCAAATCGTTTACTCGGCATAACATTAGCGAACCAATCACTTTGATAAACGTTGATGTTATTGATATTTAACGTCTTGGCGTTTTCTATCGCTAATGCCACTGCTTCAGACTGAAAATCTATGGCATCAATTTGCCAATATGCTCGCTCAACAGCTAATGCTAACGCTATCGCCCCCGTACCAGTACCTAAATCACAAACGGTTTTCGCAGCTTGGTCATGATGATCAAGTATGGCCTCTACCAATACTTCAGTATCAGGCCTTGGGATCAAAGTACTTGGTGCAACTTTTAATAATAATGACCAAAATTCTTTAACACCTAAGATATAAGCGATGGGTTCGCCAGAGGTTCTGCGTTTTAGTAGCTTCAAATAATCTTGATACTGTTCAACTTTCAGCTTTTGCTCTGGCCATGTTAATAGAT
This sequence comes from Thalassotalea ganghwensis, assembly GCF_053485795.1. Classification (NCBI taxonomy): domain Bacteria; kingdom Pseudomonadati; phylum Pseudomonadota; class Gammaproteobacteria; order Alteromonadales; family Colwelliaceae; genus Thalassotalea; species Thalassotalea ganghwensis. The sequence goes on along the minus strand of NZ_JBQRUM010000011.1, from coordinate 95,470 downwards.
AACTTCTTTCACACCCCAGTACCGAAGATAACAGCAATTGACTATCAAGTTTAGCACTATCACTTAACAAGGCGAGTTGTTGCTCGCCTTGTTTGATTGCTTGCTCAATAGTTGAATTCACCATTGATAAAATAGCGGTCAAGTGAATTAGTTCTGCTCTGCAAGTGCGGCCAGCATGTCTGCTTGGTTTTCTTGCAAAATAGGATCTAGTACTAAATGTAGGTTGCCTTCCATCACTTCCGCCAAACGGTATAACGTTAGGTTGATACGATGGTCTGTCATTCGACTCTGCGGATAGTTATAGGTGCGAATTCGCTCTGAGCGATCACCACTTGCTACTAAACTTCGACGAGATGACTCTTCTTCACTTCGGCGCTTTTCGTCCTCTGCAGCCTGTAATCTAGCTTGTAATACCGACATCGCTTGTGCACGGTTTTTATGCTGAGAGCGCTGATCTTGGCACTCGACGACGACACCGGTTGGAATATGGGTAATTCGAATAGCCGAATCGGTTTTGTTAACGTGCTGTCCACCCGCACCTGACGCTCTAAAGGTGTCAATTTTAAGGTCTGCTTTGTTAATTTCAATCGCTTCTGACTCAGGGATTTCAGGCATGACTACTACTGTACACGCAGAAGTATGAACACGCCCTTGTGACTCAGTTTCTGGCACACGTTGAACACGATGGCCACCAGATTCAAATTTCATTTGACCATAAACCCCATCACCTTCTATTTTAAAGATGATTTCTTTATAGCCACCCTGCTCACTTTCACTCATGTTCATCACTTCAACACGCCAGCCTTGTTTTTCACAATAGCGTGTATACATGCGATATAAGTCACCTGCAAAGATGGCAGCCTCGTCTCCACCTGCTCCAGCTCTGATTTCTACGAAGCAGTTATTGTCATCATTTTTATCTTTAGGTAACAATAATATTTGCAAGGCCTGACCTAAATCTTCAACCGTTTGTTTGGCAGATTTATATTCTTCTTGCGCCATTTCACGCATATCAGGATCATCGTCTTTAAGCATTTCCTCAGCGGTCGCAAAGTCATCTTGTGCTTCCTTGAATTCGTTAAAAGTGTTGGTTACTTCTTCTAACTGCGCAAATTCTTTGGAAAGCGCTTTAAACTTTTCTTGATCTGATATGGTATCGGGATCTGATAGTAACGCTTGAACTTCTTCAAAACGTTCAACCAGCCCTTCAAGCTTTTGATAAACCGATTCTTTCATTAAGTCGTCTTTCTTATATAGTGTAAATAAAATGCGCAATGCTGCGTCATTATAAAATTGTCGGAAGTGTAAAGTGTAATGCGTTTGCTTGCAATCAATCTATCATGCAAGGCGCTACTTTTTATTCAGGTCGCTAACGAGGTTTGTCCAGGTCAAATATTTCTCTCAGATAAACAATTTTATCGAGTTCTCCGCCCTGTGCGGCAGATTGCATTGCACTGGTAGGCGCGTGCATAAATTTGTTAGTCAGTTTAGTCGCAAGCTCAGCAATGACCGCTTCAGGATCTTTGTTCGCTTTAAGTTGGCCAAGGGCTCTTTCTAACAAAAGGTCTCGTTCTTGCAAACACTGATTACGATAACTGACCACAGTATCTTGGGTGTTAAGACCTCGCATCCACGACATAAATTCATCGCTATGCTGGCTAACAAGCGATTCTGCCTGAACAGCGGCTTTACGTCGATTTTCCATATTTTTGGCAATAATGCCTTGTAAATCATCAACGGTGTAAAGAAAAACGTCTTCTAGGTCGGCAACTTGCTCTTCAATATCCCTAGGTACCGCTAAATCAACCATAAAGATTGGTCGATGCTTACGTGAACGCAAGGCTTGTTCAACCATACCTTTACCGATAATCGGTAAGGTACTACCGGTTGAACTAATAACAATATCTGCATCAGCCATACGTTCTGGTATTTGCGCAAGTGTAATGATATCGGCGCCGAGTTGTGTTGCCATACCTTCAGCACGGGAACGCGTTCGGTTAGCAACGGTAATTTTTCCAACCTTGCTCTCATATAAGTGCTTGGCTACTAATTCTATCGTTTCACCAGCGCCGACTAATAACACCTTGGCATTTTCCAAACTCGCAAAAATATGCTTTGCTAAATTAACCGAGGCAAAGGCCACCGAAACAGCACTCGCACCAATATCAGTTTCTGTTCTAACTCGCTTGGCTACACCAAACGTTCGTTGAAACAATCGGTCCATTACCAAAGCCATCGAGCCTGCTGCTTTTGCTTGACTATAGGCTTGCTTCATTTGACCAAGAATCTGCGGTTCACCTAACACCATAGAATCTAAGCCACAAGCGACTCTCATCATATGGTTCACGGCATGCTGGTCATTATGCCAATATAAGCTAGGCGATATTATTGAAGCGGGTACATTATGATGTTGCTCCAACCACGTGAGCACCTTACCTTTAGTTTGGTTAAGATCACCATCTTGCACCAAATAAAGTTCAGTTCGATTACACGTAGATAAAATGGCGGCTTCATTACATTTAACTTGATGTAGCATTTCATTAAGCGCAACACTGAGTTGATCGGGATTGAAAGAGATCTTTTCCCGGACAGCAACAGGTGCGGTTTTATGATTAATTCCTACAGCTACAATGGACATACTTAAGTTTAATCGCCTATTTTGAAGTTATTTGTCATGAACACCATGACATCTGCTCTTAGATCTCGATATAATCACAGCAAATTCAATAGCCAGTTGTGATAAGCTGATAACTTACCAACACTCACTATCGCTGCGTGGCGCAATTTTACGAAATATTTGAGATGATTGAAAGCAGATACTCCCTCCAACAAACACAAACTGACAGTTTCTTGCTATTGATCAATTTTTTTAACCCATCTCTTAACAAAAAATTTTCATTTTTATGTCTGTTAGTATTAATAACAATACTTTCCGCCTGCTCCTCTCAGCCAACCATTAGCCAGAATGCTCCACTACCACATTATAGTAAAGATAACCGACTCCCCTATTTAAAAGCGCTAAACTCATGGCAAATTAATGGTCGTATCGCCTTTATCGATAGAAAAGAACGCAATAGTGCCACTATTTTTTGGCGCTTAAATCAAGCCAATGCCACCGAACAACTTAACTTAACCACGTTTCTTGGCATAAACGTCTTATCGGTTAATCTGAAAAATGATCTCTATCAAGTAGACGTTGATGATAAGACATACCGCAGTAAAAATGTTGACGATATACTGCTGACGCTAACCGGATATCAGCTTCCCGCTAATGCGTTAAAACATTGGGTTAAAGGTATCACCTTTGATGATAACGACACGCTAATAATGAATGAGAAAACCCAATTACCTTTGTCGATTTCAAGCACATACAACAACCAAACATGGAATATAGTTTATCAATCCTTTATTAACGTTAATGGTATTGATCTTCCTCACCGCTTAACGATCAAACAAGGTAATTTCACCATCAAACTGGCGATTAGCCAGTGGCAGATTTAGATACAATGTTATGAGTCATTTTTATCACTTTTCTTCACCGGCAAAACTTAACCTGTTTTTACACATCGTTGGGCGTCGCGCTGACGGCTATCACGAACTAGAAACGGTGTTTCAGTTTCTTGATTATGGCGATACCCTTGCTATCGCTCAGACCAATGACGGTCAAATAACCCTTTTAGATTCTATCCAAGGGGTTAAAGACAGTGATAACTTAATTATGAAAGCGGCATTAAAACTAAAATCTTTTGCACCGGCACAATGTGGTGCAAGAATTAAAGTAAAAAAAATACTCCCCATGGGGGGAGGCCTAGGCGGCGGCTCTTCAAATGCAGCTACCGTATTACATGCACTCAATGTACTTTGGCAATTAAATCTCCCGATTGAAAAACTCGCGAAAATAGGCTTGTCACTAGGTGCTGACGTTCCTATTTTTATCCATGGCTACGCTGCACTAGCTCGAGGAGTTGGCGAGCAATTAACCGCAATAGAGCCGGTAGAATATTGGTATCTAGTCACTAAACCGCCGGTGAGTATTTCGACTGCTGATGTATTTGGTGCACAAGACCTAACACGCAACACCCCTAAGTTGACTTCAGATGTAGTCGACATTGAAAACTGTCACAATGACTGTCAAACTCTGGTAATAAAACATTACCCCGAGGTTGCCAAGCTATACTCTTGGTTGATAGAATACGCGCCGTCTCAAATGACGGGTACGGGCGCTTGCATATTCTCGCGATTTAGCTCTGAAAAAGAGGCAAAGCAAATACAATCGATGTTACCAAAACATATAGATTCATTTGTTGCCAAAGGTATCAACCACTCTCCTTTGCTTAAGCAAATTAATGAAGTGGCCAATGCCAATGTTATAAAAAATTAAATGGTTAACGGTATAAAGCACACATATACGGTTAATAACAGAACCACTGTACTTTATCATTAGATAAAGCATGGTAAAGACAATGTCATAAGTTTCTGAGGAACTGATAGTGCCTGACATGAAAATTTTTGCGGGTAACGCCACCCCTGAACTGGCCAAACAGATAGCAAACCGTCTTTATATCACTTTGGGCGAAGCCCAAGTTGGTAGTTTTAGTGATGGCGAAATTAGCGTTGAGATCACTGAGAACGTTCGTGGTGCTGACGTTTTCATTATTCAGTCAACTTGCGCGCCAACCAATGACAACCTAATGGAACTCATTGTCATGATTGACGCCTTACGTCGTGCATCTGCTGGACGTATCACAGCGGTTATGCCTTACTTTGGCTACGCAAGACAAGACAGACGTGTACGCAGTGCTCGTGTGCCAATTACGGCAAAAGTTGTCGCGGATTTCCTTTCAAGTGTTGGTGTCGATCGCGTTTTAACGGTTGACCTACACGCTGAGCAAATTCAAGGCTTTTTTGATGTACCGGTAGATAACGTCTTTGGTACGCCAATTTTACTTGAAGATATGTTAGCAAAGAACTTAGATAACCCAGTGGTTGTCTCACCTGACATTGGTGGTGTTGTTCGAGCGCGAGCGGTAGCTAAGTTACTTAACGATGCAGATTTAGCCATCATCGATAAGCGTCGTCCAAAAGCAAATGTTGCTCAGGTTATGCATATTATTGGTGATGTCCAAGGTCGTGATTGTATTATCGTTGATGATATGATTGATACAGGTGGCACGTTAGCAAAAGCTGCTGAAGCGTTAAAAGATCACGGCGCTAACCGCGTATTTGCCTACGCTACTCACCCAGTATTATCGGGTAATGCTGCTGAAAACCTGAAAAACTCCGTGATTGACGAAGTCATTGTGACCGATTCAATCCCATTATCGCCAGAAATCAAGAAGCTGAAAAACGTTCGCCAATTAACGCTAAGCGGTATGCTTTCTGAAGCAATTCGACGCGTTTGCAACGAAGAGTCTATTTCTGCAATGTTCGATAACTAATTTTGTCAAGTTACTCGATAAAAAAGCACCTAACAAGGTGCTTTTTTATTATCTCTTTTGCATTTTTGTTAAACGACAATAATTTTAGAATAATGACTTGGTTTTATTGGCGGTAAGTGTTAATATTTCGCGCCTTTTTTATCTGACTACTGCTTTTGTGGGGCGATAATCAAAGGTGATGCGTTGTTTTTGGTCGCAAAAAACAACACCATTTTACTTAATATATTAAGGTATTTATCATGACAGATATTTTTACTTTGGACGCTGAAGTCCGTACTGACTTAGGGAAAGGTGCGAGCCGCCGCCTACGTCACGCGAACAAAGTTCCAGCGATCCTATACGGTGAAGGCCAAGAGCCTGTTTCTTTAACGTTAGCGCATAACAAAGTGTTCCGTGCTCAGCAAGAAGAAGCTTTCTACTCTCACGTTTTAACATTAAACGTTGACGGTAAGCCTGTTGAGTGTCTTATCAAAGACATGCAACGTCACCCGTTCAAGCCAGTTATCATGCACTTAGATTTTATGCGTGTAGATGCTAAGCATGCTGTTCACACTAACGTTCCTTTACACTTCATCAACGAAGAAGCTGTTGTGAAAAAAGGTGCTACAGTTGCCCACCATATGGCTGAAATTGCAATCACTTGTTTACCAGGTAACTTACCAGAGTTTATCGAAGTAGACGTTGCAGATTTAGAAGTTGGTCAAACGTTACATTTATCAGACATTAAATTACCAAAAGGTGTGACATCTGATGAGTTAGCGAAAGGTGAAGATCACGACCATGCCATCGTTACTGCAGCAGCGCCTAAAGGCAAAGCTGAAGACGCAGCAGAAGAAGAAGCAACTGAAGAGTAATTTAGGGGCTTCCCTTAGATGACAATTCAATTGATTGTGGGCCTGGGTAATCCAGGCCCTGAATATACAAGAACTCGCCATAATGCTGGCGTTTGGTTTGTTGAACAACTCGCCGAACGTTATAACATCTCTTTAAAGCCTGAAAAGAAATACTTTGGAATGTATGGTAAAGGCCAAATTGGTCAACATACTGTTCACTTGCTTGTACCAACAACTTTTATGAATAGAAGTGGCCAAGCGGTAGCTCCTCTTGCTAATTTTTTCCGTATTCCCGTTGATGACATACTTGTTGCGCATGATGAGCTCGATATGGAGCCTGGTGTTTGCAAAATTAAGCAAGGTGGCGGACATGGTGGCCATAACGGCTTAAGAGATATTATTGCCAGAATGGCTAACAACAAAGAATTTTATCGTTTGCGCATCGGTATCGGACACCCAGGTCACAGAGACAAAGTCACTGGCCATGTCTTAGGAAAAGCGCCAGCGACAGAACAAGACAAAATTGATCAAGCGATTGATGAGGCAGCACGTTGCATGGACATTTGGCTAAAAGATGACCTCAAAAAAGCTCAACAACGTTTGCACTCATTCAAAGCAACTTAATCATTCACCACGAATGATAGGCACAACTTAAAGGTATTATCATGGGATTTAAATGTGGCATCGTCGGTTTACCAAATGTAGGTAAATCTACTCTATTTAATGCATTAACCAAAGCCGGGATCGAAGCAGCTAACTTCCCCTTTTGTACTATTGAACCGAATACTGGTGTTGTACCTGTACCCGACCCTCGCTTGAATGCCCTTGCCAAAATTGTCAATCCAGAGCGTGTGATAGCAACAACTATGGAGTTTGTTGATATTGCGGGGCTTGTCGCTGGTGCATCAAAAGGAGAAGGTTTAGGAAATAAGTTTTTAGCAAATATTCGTGAAACCGACGCCATTGGCCACGTGGTTCGTTGTTTTGAGAATGACAATATCATTCATGTTGCCAATAAAATTGACCCTGCGGCCGATATTGAAGTAATTAATACTGAACTTGCACTTGCCGACATGGATACTGCTGAGCGCGCTATTGTTCGTCAAACTAAACGCGCGAAAGGCGGCGATAAAGACGCTAAATTTGAGTTACCAGTATTAGAAAAAATCTTAAAGCATGTTGAAGAAGGTCACATGATCCGTTCACTTGAGTTAAGCAAAGAAGAAATTGCCGCAGTTAAGTATTTAAACTTCCTGACGATTAAACCGACCATGTACATTGCCAACGTTAATGACGATGGTTTTGAAAATAACCCCTATCTCGATATCGTTCACAAGATTGCTGAACAAGAAGGTGCTGTTGTTGTGCCAGTGTGCGCAGAAATTGAAGGCGAATTATCAGAAATGGACGAGGAAGATCGTGATGAGTTCATGGCTGAAATGGGCTTAGAAGAGCCAGGTCTTAACCGTGTCATAAACTCTGGTTACGGCTTATTACAATTACAAACCTATTTCACTGCGGGTGTTAAAGAAGTTCGCGCGTGGACAGTAAAACAAAATGCCACCGCACCGCAAGCTGCAGGTGTTATTCACACAGACTTTGAAAAAGGCTTTATTCGTGCAGAAGTAGTAAGCTACGATGACTTTATTGCATATAATGGTGAATCTGGTGCTAAAGAAGCCGGTAAATGGCGCTTAGAAGGTAAAGATTACCTTGTTAAAGACGGCGACGTTGTACATTTTCGTTTTAACGTTTAGTCTTCACAAGTATAAACATAGTAAAAAAGAGCGCAACAGCGCTCTTTTTTGTTTCTCTAACTTGTAGTCATAATTTGAACGAATTTAATTAGGATATGTGTCATCTAAGTGCCTCACCTTGACCTTTTCTTAAGCGTTATTGTTAGCTATAGATTCAGCATAAAGATTAAAAAGTACCTTAAACGCATTAAAGCTATGTAAGTTTATTCCTATGTAAGCAACCGCTAAGATAAAATTCATTCCCTAAGTATTATTAATTAAAAAGTTCTATACAGGCTATCTTTTGAGCTTTAAAGATATTGTGTTAATTACCTTATCAATAATATTAAACACAACATCAACAAGTATTAGACGTTATTAGTTTCATCACTTCTGACGTTTTTGCCTTTAACTAATCACATTTCACGATGAAGCAGTTCAGTAAATTCAAAATATTTTTTCATAAAAAACGCGAAAAAGGTTAACTTTTTGTGTATATTATCGACGTTTTGTCGAGAGTTTAGGCAAACAGTCAAAAAGTCTTATTTTTTTGAAAAAAAACGGTTGACGTACGCTGAGCAGATTTGCATAATACGCGCCACTTGCTGAGAGGCAAGGTTGGAAAGGCTACATAGCTCAGCTGGTTAGAGCACATCACTCATAATGATGGGGTCCCAGGTTCAAATCCCGGTGTAGCCACCATTTGAAAAATGCGGGGTTGGCGGAATTGGTAGACGCGCTGGATTTAGGTTCCAGTATCGCAAGATGTGAGAGTTCAAGTCTCTCACCCCGTACCATTTCAACACACGTTTAGTGTGAGAAAGTTACATTGCAGGGGTATAGCCAAGCGGTAAGGCAGCGGGTTTTGATCCCGTCATTCTGAGGTTCAAATCCTCATACCCCTGCCACTTTCCTTTTAGAGGATAAATGTAACACTGCAAGTTTCTGCAGGGGTATAGCCAAGCGGTAAGGCAGCGGGTTTTGATCCCGTCATTCTGAGGTTCAAATCCTCATACCCCTGCCACTTCTTCTTAAGTATTCATATTCATTAAATTTTCTAAATAATCAACAAAAAACACGCAAGAGTTAAACTGTTAGTCACGGCCTCGTGCTATATTGTGTTACTTTGTCATATGTTCTTTTATCAAGTGTTGTTTTACCAAGTGCTGTTTTATCATGATCTGTTGGTAAAATTTATGCAAGGTTAACGTATCTGCGTCCCCCCTATCACTTACTCTTCACCATTATAGTGATTTATAACCCGCAAGCATGAGCTAGGACTTTCTTTTTAAGTACAGGTACCTTATTAACCATCGTTAAGCCAAGATTTCGTAACTTAGCTAAGCCAGGAAGTTGTTTACTAAATACTTGATAGAAGGCATCCATGGTCGACATCATCAGTAAATTATCACAGCGTCTTGCTTGTTCATATTGAGCAAGCGTGTCAGTATCATGCCAGCATTTTCCTTCACCAATGGCTTTGGCAACCAAAGTTTTTAATGCGTGAACATCTTTAAACCCCAAATTAACCCCTTGTCCTGCTAAAGGGTTTATGGTGTGTGCGGCATCCCCTAGAAGCAGCACTCTGCCCTGTTGATAGCGATTAGCATGACGCCGAGTTAACCCAAATGCTCCACTGGCCAAAACGCGTTTAACTTCACCTAGCTTTTTAGGAAAGGTCTGATTGATAAGATGGCAAAGTTGCTCTGATGATAATTGAGAAAGTTGTTTGATTTTATCTTTATCATCATACCAAACCAATGATGCCTGATGACCGGTTAATGGCAACATAGCAAGTGGGCCACTCGGGGTAAACTGTTGCCAAGTAATGTCTTGCTGACCTGCTTGTGTTTCTACATTAATCAGCATTGCTGACTGTTGATAATCCCAGCCAGTAATACCAATACCGGCCATTTGCCTAATTGCCGAGTTTGCGCCATCGGCAGCAATTAATACGCGAGCAGAAATATCTTGCTCTGCTAACGAAACCATTATTTCTTTTTCCGATTGCTTGATGCTAGAAATACTGTCCGGGCAAAGTATTGTGATATTGTCGTGGTGCTTTAACTGTTGCCACAATGCGAGTTGAATCACACGATTTTCAACAATATGCCCTAAATGTGGCTGCTCAATTTCATTAGCATTAAACTCGGTATAACTGTAATCTTGTTCCCAAACTCCTAAGCGCGAATATTTAGCCGCCCGGGTATTAACCACGTATTGCCAGCTGTCCAAACTTTCAAGTAACTGCTGTGAGGCAATAGAAATTGCAGAAACCCTGATATCATGTGGTTGCTCAACATTAAACGCCTTGGGTTCGTGCTTTTCAACAACTGCAACGGTTAACCCAAGTTGAGCCATTGACAGCGCAGCAGCCGCCCCCACCATACCACCACCGCTAACGATGCAATCAAAATTATTCACGCCTTGTTACCTAAGTTAACCGTTTGGGTTATTTTAACTAAGAGCGCATAGATTATCGATAACTAATCTAAGTAATTGACAGCACGTTGAAATTTTCTTGTAGTCATGTCGAGGATATTCGGTATACTAAATTGGCGTGAGTAACACGCAATTAACTACATAACAATAAGGAATGATTATGTCAGCATTAAAAAAAGAAGTTCGCGTCACTAAAGACTTTAACTTGGTCTATGATTTTACCGAAAAACCAAACCTTACAAAGTTAAAAGCCCATGAAGATCGCGCAGTTGTCGCGAAAATGCGCTGTGATTTAGTGCTACCAAGCGATAAAATCTTAACCGTAGATATAGATTTTGATACTGATAGTGGCTACCATAACAACTCGATTATGGTAATGGATGACTTTGGTGTCGAAATGCTTGCCACTGCCTATGAAGTTAAATATGGCAAAGTACATGCCGATAAGATCAGAAAAGCATGGAATGAAAAACAAGAAGAAAATGACCCACGTAAACCAACTTATATCCTGGTGCAAAAACCTGAAGAAGAAGATGCAGTCCCGCCAGCACACCCGCGCTGTGGACAGAATGATCATTCTCCTAAAATCGCTCCAAAAAGTATTACATAATTTAGCTAAAATAAATTGGTGGTGGTTCTTACCACCACTAATATCCATTTATACAATGTCAGCGAATGCTGATGTTAAAGTACTAAAATCTCTAACCAGCATTAATCATATAACTCAAGATAATAGCGGCTTTATTTGGTTTGCAGGACAACAAGGGTTAAGTCGCTTTGATGGTCAGGAAGTTATCACCTACGGTAAGTTTAGTGATAAATGGCCACTTCCTTTTACTTGGCTTCATCATATCGCCAATTTAAACGATAAATTCCTACTGAGCACAGAAACTAGTGGTGTCTGGCTTTTTAACCCTAAAGATGGCTACATCGACCAGTTACCAATTTCCATTGATAATCAAAGCACAATTTCCGCCCACTGGTTTAAGAATAATTACTACTTTATCGCTGACAAGTTATACAAATTAGACCCGGTAGAGCAAACAACACAAATAATTGACAGTCATATTTCTTACGGTGACTTTGTCGAAACAACGGAGAACCTATACTATTTTGATAATCAAAAGTTATCAATAGTTACGGCTTTAGGGTTAGACACTGTTTTTGAAGGTGACTTGAAAACCGTCATAGTTATCGAAGATAAAGTGATTGTTGCATTGCAAAATAAGCTCATCGTTATAGAGAACAATCAAATAACCACATCATTAAATGTTGACTTTCAAATTCAATTAATGACCAAAAGCTTTAATGAGAAAAGCATTTTCGTGTTGGATTTAAACGGAAAAATTCATCAGTTTGATACTCAACTAATTAAATTGAAACATCAGTTTAAAAATATTAATGATAAAAGGGTTAGATTCATTTATCACGATAGTTCCGATGTTATATGGTACGCGAGTAGTCAGGGTGTCGGTAGAGTATCTAAAATTTCAATTACTGATAAAGATTTTATATTTAATGCGTCAATTAATGTTATTGAGCTAGAAAAATACCGTGACGAATTAATCATAGGTAGTTATGGAGATGGACTTCACACCTATAATGATAGTAGCAAAGTCATAAATAAAGATATTGCTGATAAGCTTATCGGCGATAGCAGACGAATAAATGATCTTAAAGTCGTCGAGAATCAATTATATCTTGCCACCTTTGATGGCCTTTGGCGATATGACTTGATTAACCACAGTATTGATAAATTGAAGTTTGATGATAATAACCAAATAATGTTAGGAATAACACATCATGGAAACAAACTTTATATATCTACCGACGGCAATGGATTTATAGTTTTTGATATTGAAACTCAACAGCAATTATACAAAGTAGACGCGATTTACCCATTTAGCTCTCCTGAAATAATCGATATTGAAATAGTCAATGATAAAGAGTTATGGTTGGCCACTGCTGCAGGTATAGACATTTATGATGCTGCTTCAGACAAAATTCGCCATATTAATATCCCTAGCACATCAAAAATAATCTCATTGATTGCTACTAACAATAAAATATTTGCATTTTCTAAACGCGAGGGGGCGTTTATTCTCAATTATGATGGTGAACTATTAAAACAAATTGGAAAAGGGATTGATTTTGGAAAAGCGGCCTTAGTTCAAGATCATATATGGGCCCCTTCAAGAAATGGTGTTTATCAAATTGATATTAAGACGTTCGCACTATCTCTGATACCTAACACCCAAGAATTTAGTTTCACATGTGAACCGGTTTTAATCGACGATAACATCTATATTGGTCATTTTGGAGGAGTTGTTAAGATTCCAATATCACAGCCAACGGCCTTTGATGCCAATATTATTGTGAGCAAAGTAACAGTCTCGGGACAGTCGACTGTACTTAATAAAGTCATTAATATCGACTCAGCCAATGATGTTGTTCAACTTGATTTAGCGTCATTAGATTATCGTCCTGGCATTGCTAAACAATTTAAATATCAAATCAACAAGGGCCTTTGGTATCCTGTTTCCGGAAACCAACTGAACTTAACTGGACTTGCTTCGGGCAGTTACTACATAAATATCAAAGGCACAAACAGTTTAGGACAATGGAGTAATCATCAAACGTTTGCTGAAATCCACGTTGCCTACCCTTGGTATTGGACGCCAAGAATACGTGTTTTGTATGCGGTTTTCCTTATCGGTTTTATCAGTTTAGTCCTGTGGCTTTTGTATTTACGTGGCCGCTCTATTAGCCATATTCATGCATTACTTGCCAATGATATAAAAACCAAAGGTAAAGCTGTGCTAAATGTTCAAAAAAATCTATCTAACTTACTTACTTTATGGCACCAATGTATCGATGATAACGACAAGCTTTTGGCAAATAAAGATAAAGTCAGCTCGCTCATCGAAAAGTCCATCGAAGAATTACATGGTAGCTCCTATGCAAAAACTCCAGATGGTTTATATGGTAAAACGCTGTCAGTCGCACTTCCTTATTTGATTGACTACGCAGAGAAAAAATACCACGTGAAGATACATTACACTAACGATATCGATGAAAGCACGCTCAGTTATGAGCTTCAATCAGATATTTATACCATGCTTTACCACGCGATAACCTCAGCGGTGCTCAATGGCAATGGCCGAGTATTTAATATTTCAATAAAAGAATTTAAACAAAAAATCTGGTTAACCATAAGTGATGATGAAGGTAGTTTTACCAATTATAAAAGCAAAATAAATTTTGACATGGCAATGTACTTTATTCGTCAAATTGCCAATAAATACAAAGCTTCAGTCAATGTCTTCGAAGAGCGCCCAACAGGTAGTCAATTGGTGATTTCAGTGCCGTTAATGACACTTTCTTGATGAGGCATTTTATCCACTCGCTGCAACAATTGCATTAATCGTTGAAAATAAGCTTAGTCGAAGACAACTGTGTTTTTTACCCTTTGACTGGCGGTTTGTCGATTGTTGTGGCGTTAATTAATCCAAACAAAGCCTTTGATTTAGTGGCGTTCTTATTTTAACCACGATAAAGAACTATCGAAATTTTCGGCTAAGCTTTGACTTTCACTAGCCTCTGCTAACAAGAAAGAGTAAAATACCGCTCTTTTATCACGTAAGCAGAAGTTAGGCGCAGTAGTAATGAGTAAAAAGTTATATATCAAAACTTGGGGATGCCAAATGAACGAGTATGACTCGCAGAAAATGGCTGAGCTATTAGATTCCACCCATGGCTTTGAATTAGCACAAGAAGCTGAAGAAGCGGATGTAATTTTACTTAATACTTGTTCAATCCGTGAAAAAGCTCAAGAAAAAGTGTTTCACCAACTCGGGCGATGGAAGAACCTCAAAGATACGAAACCAGACCTACTCATTGGTGTAGGTGGCTGTGTTGCCTCTCAAGAAGGCGATGCTATTCGTCAACGGGCACCATTTGTCGATATGGTTTTTGGTCCGCAAACACTTCATCGTTTACCCGAAATGATCAAACAAGTTACCGGTGACCATACCCCTGTTGTTGATGTCAGCTTTCCTGAAATTGAAAAGTTTGATCGCCTACCTGAGCCAAAAGCTGAAGGTGCAACCGCATTTGTTTCTATTATGGAAGGCTGTAGTAAGTATTGTACATTTTGTGTCGTGCCATATACCCGAGGTGAAGAAGTCAGCCGCCCACTTGATGATGTACTTTACGAAGTGGCGCAATTGGCTGAGCAAGGCGTCAGAGAAGTAAATCTATTAGGTCAAAACGTTAATGCCTATCGCGGTGTTACTCATGATGGTAGCATTTGTCGATTTTCAGAGCTTATCCGATTGATAGCGACGATCGATGGTATCGACCGTATTCGTTACACCACCTCTCATCCAGTAGAATTTACTGACGATATCATCGAGGTGTATAAAGATGTCCCCGAACTTGTTAGTCACCTGCACTTGCCCGTGCAAAGTGGCTCTGATCGTATTCTCACGCAAATGAAGCGCGGACATACTGCGCTAGAGTACAAATCCCAAATTCGTAAACTTCGTAAAGCACGCCCTGATATTTGTATGTCATCAGACTTTATCATTGGCTTTCCAGGGGAAACCGATGACGATTTTCAAGCGACAATGGATCTGATCCAAGCGATTGATTTTGATTTGAGCTTTAGCTTTATCTACAGTGCACGACCTGGCACCCCTGCTGCAGACTTACCTGATGATGTTAGTGATGACACCAAAAAACAACGTTTGCAGATATTGCAAGATCGCATAAATCAACAAGCGTTGCGTATTGCTCGTCAAATGCTTGGTACTGAACAACGTATTCTTGTTGAAGGCCCTTCAAAGAAAAACCCAATGGAGCTTCGAGGCAGAACTGAAAATAACCGTATCGTTAATTTTGAAGCGCCTCACGATGTCATTGGTAAGTTTGTTGATGTTGAAATTACTGATGTTTATGCCAATTCCTTACGTGGCAAGCTAGTAAGAACTGAAGATGAAATGGGACTGCGTATTGCAATGTCTCCTGCGGATATTCTTGCTAACAACCATCACCAAGAATCAACGCAATCTTCAGATGAGCTAGGGGTTAACACCTACACGCCTTAGAGAATCAAGGAAGAAATTTTGACTAAAAACGCCCACCAAATCTTTAAATTAGAGCCTGAGGATAATAATCGTCAGGCTAATTTATGTGGCCCAATGGATGACAACCTTAAAACCATTGAAAAACGTTTAGGGGTTGAAATAAGTTATCGCGGCAATGAATTTAAAGTTGTCGGACAACCTAAACGAGCCACGGCAGTAGTAAAGTTACTAAAGGATCTATATCTCGAATCAGCAACGGTTAAAGGTGAAGTTAAGGCTATTACCGATGAAATGGTTCATTTAGCGATTATCAGTGCAGATGCGCTGGAACAACCACCAGAAAAAATCGACGTTAATTACGAAAAAATGGTCACGATCAAAACCAAGCGTGGCGTGATTAAACCTCGTAACGATAATCAACAAGCTTACGTACAAAATGTGTTAACCAACGATATAAGCTTTGGTATTGGTGTTGCAGGAACAGGTAAAACCTATTTAGCAGTAGCTTGCGCGGTAGATGCGCTTGAGCGACAAGAAATCAGACGAATTCTTTTAACTCGACCCGCGGTGGAAGCTGGTGAAAAGTTGGGGTTTTTACCGGGTGATTTATCACAAAAAGTCGATCCCTATCTTCGTCCGTTGTATGACGCCTTGTTTGAAATGCTTGGCTTTGAAAAAGTTGAAAAACTGATAGAACGCAACGTAATTGAAATAGCTCCACTTGCCTATATGCGCGGTAGAACCCTTAATGATGCCTTTATCATACTCGATGAAAGTCAAAATACCACGGTTGAGCAAATGAAGATGTTTTTAACCCGGATAGGCTTTAACTCTCGTGCGGTCATTACTGGTGATGTTACCCAAGTTGATTTACCTCGTGGGCAAAAATCAGGATTGCGCCATGCGATTGAAGTGCTTGATAATATCCCTGGGGTAAGTTTTAATTTTTTTCAATCAAAAGATGTCGTAAGACACCCAGTCGTGGCAAGAATTGTTGAAGCTTATGAAGCTTATGAAAAAAAAGTTAACAAGCTAAAAGCAGAGCAAAAAAATAACAACCAACAACCGAAGCTGGATAGCTAAATGACGATTACGGTTGATTTACAAGTAGCGTCAAATAGCACACAGCTGCCAACGGAAACGTTATTTCACACATGGGTAAATGCTGCGCTATCAAAATATAACAAACCTTATGAGTTAACTATCCGTATTGTTGATCAACAGGAAAGTCAAACGCTTAATGATCAATATCGTGGCAAAGACAAACCCACTAATGTGTTATCCTTTCCTTTTGAGGTTCCTGAAGGAATAGAGCTAGCGTTACTTGGTGACCTTGTAATTTGCGCCCCGGTTGTTGAGCAAGAAGCTCTAGAGCAAAACAAATCATTTGAAGCTCATTGGGCCCACATGGTAATACATGGGTGCTTGCATTTGTTGGGGTTTGACCATATTGATGAAGACGATGCTACAGAGATGGAAGCATTGGAGATCGAAATTCTAGATACGCTAGGAATTGCTAACCCATATTTCATTTAACGTGTTGTTTTAAATGAATTTAAATAACAAAATAAAATTTACTTGAAAATAATAACATTACGTTTCAAACTAAACAGCTATTAACGATATTAACAGGAAGTAAAAAAGCTCTATGAGCGATGATAATCCTCACTCTAGCAACGGCTCTTCAAATAGGTCAATTTTAAATAAAATTGTACAACTGTTTACTGGAGAGCCGCAAAACAAAGATGCCCTAGTTGATGTATTAAACGATGCAGAAGACAGGGAACTGATTAAACCAGAAACAAAATTAATGATCGAAGGTGTATTAGTCGTTTCCGACATGCGTGTTCGAGACATTATGATCCCACGCTCACAAATGGTCACTATCGATATTACCGATCCTTTCGAAGAGTCTTTACCGGTGATCATTGAATCAGGCCATTCACGCTTTCCAGTGATAAGAGAAGACCTTGATCACGTAGAAGGCATTCTTCTCGCTAAAGATCTGCTGGCCTATGGTTTTAATCAACATGAAGATGAGTTTACCTTAGAAAAAGTCATTCGCCCTGCTATCATTGTGCCTGAGAGTAAAAAGGTAGAACCTTTATTAAAGGAGTTTCGTTCACAGCGCTACCATATGGCTATTGTCGTTGATGAATATGGTGGCGTTTCTGGTGTTGTTACCATTGAAGATATACTCGAGCTCATTGTCGGTGAAATTGAAGATGAAACCGATGATGAAATTGAAGAGAATATTAAGCCGTTAGCTGGTAATGTTTATATGGTTAAAGCATTAATCGAATTACCAGAATTTAATGAATATTTTACCTCTGGCCTTGATGAGAATGATGCCGATACCTTAGGTGGTATTATCCTTCATAAGTTTGGACATATGCCTAAAAAAGGTGAAAATATCAAAATCAATGGCTTTGACTTTAAAATCGCTGCCGCCGATAGCCGCCGTATACAGACGATACAAGTTACCATCCCTAAAAACCACACTATCTTAGGCAAAACGACTGATTAAATCCTGACGGTGTCTTAAAACCTAACTATCATGAAAAACTTGTTTGCCAAGCTGTTGTCAGCCGCTAGTCATTTTAAACAATACCGAGTTGATTTTTTGCTTGGCGCAAGTTTAGTATTTGCCTATGCCCCATTTTCTCAGTGGTGGCTAGTGCTTATTGTATTTCCATGCTGGCTGCATTGGTTAACTAAAGCAAAAACTGGACGAGCGTTTCTCCATGGTTTTTATTTTGGTTTTGGGTGGTTTTTAGCCGGCATTAGTTGGGTTTTTGTTTGTATCGATCGCTTCGGTGGTGTTCCGATAGCAGTCTCTATCATGTTGACCATGTTTCTAGCGGCTTACCTAGCTTTGTTTCCAGCATTGGCTAGCTACTTAAGTAGTCGTTTCGCTCATAAACCAAACTACAATTTTTGGTTACTTCCCGCAAGTTGGCTAGTGGTTGAATGGTTACGAGCAAGATTGTTAACGGGTTTTCCTTGGCTTTCTATTGGTTATAGCCAGATTGATGGTCCACTAGCCGCCTTTGCCCCAATTGTCGGTGAAGTGGGTATTAGTTTCTTGGTCATTTTCGTTAGCGTCCTTATCGCTAACTTAGTGGGCAAAACGTATCAGCGTCGCAGTGCCATTTTGTTAATAAGTACAGGAGTAGTAACAGTACTTGTTCAGTTAATTAATCCATTGGTAGCTCGTGATAAAACCATCAATGTAGCTTTGATTCAGGGCAATATCCAACAAGAATTGAAATGGCAGCCAGAGCAACAATGGCCAACAATGATGAAATACTTAACGCTAACGAGACAGAGTTACCCTGCAGATCTCGTTATTTGGCCGGAATCAGCGATTACGGGTATAGAGCCTTTATTGACCACGCAAGAGTTCTTAGACATCGCCGATGCATCAGCCAGTGTCAATAACAGTGCTATCATTACCGGCATCCTCAACTATAACTTTGACACCAAAGAATCATTCAACAGTTTAATTGTACTCGGTAAGCGCACCCCTGCAGATGACACTGGTAGTTATTTTTATAACCACAGCAATCGCTACTACAAACACCATTTATTACCCATTGGCGAGTTTGTACCATTTGGCGATATCTTAAGACCATTAGCGCCATTATTTAATTTAGCCCAATCCTCGTTTACGCGAGGCGCCTATCAGCAGGAAAATCTTGTCGCACAAGGGCTTAATATCTTACCAATGATATGTTTTGAAATCGCTTTTCCTGAGCAACTAGCAGCTAACTTTACCGATAAAACCAATATGATCCTTACCGTCAGTAATGATGCCTGGTTTGGCGATTCACATGGCCCCCACCAGCATTTAGAGATTGCTAGAATGCGGGCAAAAGAGTTTGGTCGCCCAGTCTTACGTGCAACAAACACTGGGGTTACCGCTGTCATTGATAGTCATGGGAAAATTATCGATATTTTGCCACAATTTAAACAAGCGGTGCTTAAAGCTGAAGTCGAATTAACACAAGGGATGACTGTGTATCAGCACATTGCACCGTTTGCTGTTTGGTTAATGCTGGTGCCCTACCTAATCATGCTTTATTTAGCTCAACGTCTCTCACGTTAAACACGTGCAGTAATCTCGGTCTAGTTGACTAAGAAACTCATTTAAACCATGCTAGTATCAATGTTCAATAACAATAAAAAGATAAACAGTGATGCTCAAAAAAAAATGGTTAACCTCTCTTTTACTCACCAGTACAGCCTGTTGTAGTCTTGGTATTTATGCTCAAACTACCGTCCTAGAAAATATTAATGGCTACACAATTAATGACGATAAGTTGTTGAAATTTCATGCTATTCAATTTACTGACGATAAAATCGATAAAATATTTTTAAGCAACGACACAGTAACAACGCACACTAATGTCGATCTTATTGACGGTAAGGGAAAAACTTTACTACCGGGCTTAGTTGATGCCCACGGCCATATTTTAAGTTACGGCTTAAGCTTGTTAACCGCTGACTTAGTGGGGGCAAAAAGTGAAAATGACGCTGTACAAAAGACGCTGGACTATGCAAAAGCAAACCCAGAGCAAACATGGATCACCGGAAGGGGTTGGAATCAGGAACAATGGTCCAATAGACAATTTCCAAGTGCGGCATCCTTAGATAAAGTCTTTCCAGATCAACCCGTATGGTTGAGACGAATAGACGGACACGCGGGGTGGGCAAATAGCAAAGCCATGGAACTCGCTAAGATAAACAGTGATAGTAAATCTCCCTCTGGTGGTGAAATAGTTAAAGACACGAATAGTAAGCCAAGCGGAATTTTTATTGATAATGCCATGGCTTTAATTGAAAAAACTATCCCTGCATTAACCGAAGCACAGCAAGCAATAGCACTTGAAAAAGCCATGAAAAGTCTCGTCTCCTATGGTTTAACCAGTGTTCATGACGCGGGAATTGATGGTAGTAATCTTGAAATTTTTAAAGCATTAGCTGAAGAAAACAAAATGCCGCTTCGCGTAAATGCAATGCTCTACTTACCAAGTGAAAACTGGCAAGCAATATTACAAAGCGGTAAATTTAAGACCGACGATGATATGCTCAGCTTTAATAGTGTTAAAATTCAAGCTGATGGCGCATTAGGAAGCCGTGGCGCGGCATTAATTGATGATTATCATGACCAAGCGGGTAATAAGGGCTTATTACTGCACAATAACCAGCAATTAAAACAATACATTGAAGTGCCGATGAAGCTGGGTTTTCAGGTAAATACACACGCCATTGGTGATCAAGCCAACAAGTTGACCTTAGATTTATATCAAAACGCTATTCAAGCAACAGATTCTCAAAAACTGAGACATCGAATTGAACATGCACAAGTATTACGCTTAACGGATATACCTCGCTTTAAAGCGCTCGGTGTTATTGCCTCAATGCAAGCCACCCATGCAACCAGTGATAAAAATATGGCGCAAGATCGTTTAGGTGAAGATAGAATAAAGGGGGCTTATGCGTGGCGAAAGTTACTTAATGAAGACGTAGTTATTGCGGCAGGCTCTGATTTCCCTGTTGAATCCCCTAACCCATTTTATGGTTTACATGCATCGATAACACGTCAAGATCACCAATCGCTTCCTAAAGGAGGTTGGTTTGCACAAGAAAAAATGACCCGTTTAGAGGCGCTGAGAAGTTTTACCATCGATGCTGCATTTGCAGGTCACCAAGAGCATATCATTGGCAGTTTAACGCCGGGTAAAAAAGCTGATTTTATTCTTATAGATAAGGACTATTTTAACGTCAACGAGCAAGAGTTCTGGAAGATAAACGTGTTGGAAACCTGGGTTAACGGTAAACAAGTATTTAAACACCATTAACGAGGTTGTTGATCCCAGCACAAATCAAATGCGAGCAGCTATTTTTCAAAAATGCTGCTCATTTTATACCGTAATTCAATATCGCTTACCCTAACGGGGCTTAACCATGCTTGGGGTATAGGGTTATTCTATTTCTTCCCCCCTCTTTAGACATATAAAGTGCAGCATCGGCACATTCAATCCAAGCTTCATAATTATCAATGCTATGACTGACCTCTGCGATACCAATTGATATTGTATACTTGATATCAATATCATTGTATTTAACCACAGATTCTTCAACATTCCTGCGCAAGCGCTCGGCGAAAGTTTTTGCGCTCGCTAAATCGGTATCAGCTAAAAGTATGGCAAACTCTTCACCGCCGTAGCGACCAGATACATCGGTTTCCCTAACCTGATCTCTGATCAATTTAGCGATATGACGGATCACTTCATCACCAACCATATGGCCATATTCATCATTTACTCGTTTAAAGTGGTCAATATCAAGCATAACTAAACAGCTGGCATTTTGACTTCGCAACCAGCGCTTATACTCTGCTTGCAAGCAATTTTCCCAATGGGTACGATTGAATAGTTTAGTTAGTCCATCGGTTTGGCTAAGAATTGCAAGTTCTTGGTTAGCTTTTTCAAGCTCCTTTTTATGGATAGCAATATCGGTAACATCATAAACTATCAAACATAAATGCGTGACCTCGCCAGTCGCAGATAACAGCGGAATAAATGTCGTATTTTGATACATGAAATCTGCGCTACCGGTGATCGGACGGTAATTTTGAAACCTAAATAAGTAAGGCCGTTGCTCCCAAATAGTGAATGCTTTATTTTTTAACAAAAATACCGATTCAGCTTTACGAATAAACCAGTCTCGTGGTATTTCCTCAAATAAATCAAATATCACCTTCCCTTTGGCTTCCCTTGGTAGCAAACCACTATGGTTTTCCATAAAACCATTCCAAATTTGAATTTGATAATTTCTGTCTAATACCACTAAGCCAGCATCAATAGAATGGAGCATTTCCATTAGCCAATGTAGTTCATTTAATTGTTCTGTTTTCAACGACATAACTAATCCAATAAATAAGCTAGCTTGTTATTCAGTGTTTTCATTGAGTCTTCAGTAAATAACAACAACAAATCACACTTTATATTATAATTTTCAATTCCATAACTAATCTCAATTGCCAGCGTCCTTTTCCAGCGTTCAGCATTGGTTGCGATGAGTTCAGATATTTTTCGGTGCTGCCCTAAAACTACTGGGTGACCTTGGCTAAACGACATGTCCAACTGATTTGATACGCCGCTTAAACAGGCACCAATAAGCACATTGGCTAAATCCATCAACAATTCCAACTCAGTACTTTCATCGACTTCATATTGGTAATTCATTAAGGAAGCGACATCTTTAAAGCTAGAGTCGTTCAAAATAAGTAAAGCTTCACCAGAAATCCCAGCGCCAATAAAACCCTGACATATTCCGGAAGTGCTTTCATGTGCTTCTACCGCAGAAAGCGCCATGCTTAACTCGCTAACCTCGATAAGATTGACGTTTGGAATGGGTAAGACAACAAAAACATCAAGTAAACGTGCCAATAAGTCTCCCGCTTGCCCCATCGCGACATTCGCAATTTCTTGATAACAATCTCTTATATCTTGCTCTAAAGCTTGCAATTGCTGCTTATCATGAGATTGCGCTATCGTTTCGATGGGTTTATCTATTTTCGGCATTGGAGCAAGTTTACTGCTCTTAAGTTCATTGTCTTGCGTTTGCAGATCTGCACTGTTATCAACGTTGGGTGAGGTGGAACTAGTTAGCCCACTTTCACGGGCAGCTTTATAAATACCGTATAAGCCGAGAATTTCAGTAAGCTTCTCCTTATTTACTGGTTTTTTAATAAAATCTAACGCCCCTAAACTTTTAACACGTTGATAGGCTTCTGGCTGGATATCTCCCGAAATAACCACCACCATCGTTGGCAAGTCTTGAGCGACAATAGCTTCAAGTGTTTGATATCCATCCATGATCGGCATATTTAAGTCAAGCAATAGCACATCACCCTTGCCCGCTTTTATCGCTTCAATGGCTTCTTGACCATTACTAGCAAAGCTTACACTAACATCCCATCCATCAGGTAACGAGCGTGCAACTTGCTTTCTCGCCATATTAGAATCATCACAAATTAATAACGGTGTAGTCATAAAATAGTTAACTTTTTCTTATTTCGAGTTTCTGGCAAAAATAACCAGATCTTTTTGGACATTATTAGGTTTTGCTTAATATAACAATAGCTAAAATAAAAAATATCACACGTTAATATGGTAATTTTCTCAATCAAAGGTAAACTTTTATTATCCTACAAAAAATTAGATAAATTATGAAATTACCATCTTTTGTTATCCTCGCTAGTCTTTGTTGTTTTGCCTCTATAAGTAAAGCGTATACTGACACCTCTCACCTGCCTGAAAACGCTTCTTTGGTGAAAGCTGGCGGTAAGTTTGTCACCTTATTAGGCCATCAAGTAAGTGTTGGTGAAAAAGCCCCTGACTTTACTGTCGTTAATGAGTCTTTTTCTAAAGTACAACTGTCTGATTTTGCCAATAAAACCATTCTTATCTCGGCAGTTCCGAGTTTAGATACCGGAGTATGCTCACTACAAACTAAACGCTTTAATGAAGAAGTTTCTAATTACTCAGACGATATCGTAATGCTGACCATAAGCAATGACCTACCTTTTGCGCAAAAACGATTTTGCCAAGCAGAGAACATTGATCAAGTTACTGTACTTTCTGATAGTGTTTGGCGAGATTTTTCAACCCAATATGGCCTATTAATTAAAGATATGGGCTTAATAACCAGAGCGATTATAATTATCGATAAAGCGGGCAAATTAGCGTACAAAGAAATTGTCGAAACGATTTCTGAGCATCCAAACTATGATCTTGCATTGTCGACCTTGAAAACTATTGACACCAACGAATCGGTTGAACCCGTTGAAATGAAAAATTAATTTTTTCATAAAAAACAATAATATAACAAAATTCGAACAATTTTTTTCAGATAATGATTTGAAAACTTCTTTTCACACCCCATCTTAGTTTATGTAGTCGCCGTAAAGGGGCTACATAAACCGCCTGTTCATTTTTGAAAGGCATTACTAAACAATAACTTATTCTCAACTAGTATCTATTTAACCATAGACTTGAGTCGATAGTTTTGTGAACAATATATTGCTACATATTAGGATATAACATTATGCGTACAACAACAGATTTTAGCCCTCTTTATCGTTCATTTATTGGCTTTGACCATTTAGCAAGTATGATGGACAAAGCATCTCGTGCAGACAAACAATCAACCTATCCCCCTTATAACATTGAGCTTTTAGCTGACGATCAATACCGCATTACCATGGCGTTAGCTGGCTTTGCTGAAGATGAACTCGAAATAGAGTCTAAACAGAGTAATTTGATCATTACCGGTACCAAATCCGCTGATAAACAAGACAAACAGCGTAAGTTTTTACATCAAGGTATTGCTGAGCGAAATTTTGAAAGAAAGTTTCAATTAGGTGATCATGTTAAAGTGATTGGTGCGTTCATGGAAAATGGTTTACTCCATATTGATTTAGAAAGAGAAATTCCAGAAGCTTTAAAACCAAGAAAAATTGCTATAAATAGCGGAAGTCTTCTGGAGGAAAAAAACCAATAATACCTTTCTTTATCATGTTTTCTCCCTTAATTTTTGCCCAGTAGCTTACTACTGGGCTTTTTTTATGGTCTTTTTTTATTGTTGATTAATAAAGTCAATAAATGGAGGAAGAGATACACCTGGCTGGGCAATTGGCCCCATATGCCCTGCTTCAACTTGCGTTAAACGACAATTACTTAAGGCTTTTGAGATAGCTAAAGCTAAGTTTTGACTGACTTTTGGACTTTGACGGCCTACGATAATTTGACTTGAAAACGTTAATTTATTTAAATCTTCAAGATGATATCGCTCTGAAGTTAAGCCAATAAAGTCCAAGTTTACTTTCGCGATACTTTTTGCCATTTGCTCTTGAATCTTTTTAGGTAGCTGTCGGAAAAAACCAGTAAAATTCCAAAAATCAGTAAATAATTCAGCAGCTTCAATATTGGGCTTATTAGCAACCTGTTGTGAAAAGTCATCTATAATTTTGCGCTCATCACTGCCACTTGGTAAAAGATGAAAAGCCACAGGTTCATACAAGCAAAGACTTATTATTGCTTGAGGTGATTCTACAGCCCATTTAAGCGCAATTGCACCGCCACAGGAATGTCCAACAAGGTGAAAGGGTTTATCTGCTATCGTATTAGCCACAATTTCTCTGATCCGCTGCAGTTCAAGGTTAAAATTATATTGCGATGGCTCAACGACGGGCTCTGCTTCTCCATAACCCAATAGATCAATGGCAATACAAAAGTAATTATCACTAAGGTGATGCATTAAAGGCAGCCACTGTTTAGCACTACTTAATGACGAATGGAGAAATACGATGGCTTGATTGTGTTTTTGCCCTGCAAGATAAACTGCACTATTCGAATGAGACATAAAGCTATTTAAACAATAATTTTTAGGGTTATTATCCGGCGTCAACAATCGATGTCAAAAAAAATTAACATTCCTATCGTTAAATTAACTCAAATATTTAGCTCTGCACTGACAATCTGCCGACCAATATGTTAAAACGTCGCTACAAATAATGAAAATTGGATCAGGAAAACATGAATATTGATTTTACAAACAAACGCGCCTTGGTATGTGGTAGTAGCCAAGGAATAGGTAAAGCTTGCGCCATTGAATTAGCAGCATTGGGCGCTAGTGTTACCTTGTTTTCAAGGAATGCTGATTCACTAACCAAGGTGTTAAATGAGTTAGATTGTTCAAAAGGTCAACAACATCATATACTTGTCGCAGACTTCAGCCAACCAGAGCAAGTTAAACATGTCATCAATCAAGACGTGGTTGACAATGGTGGTTACGAAATCCTCATTAACAATACTGGCGGACCGGCTCCAGGCCCTGCGAACACTGCAGAAGCCCAGTTATTTATCGATGCGTTTAATCTTCATTTGGTCTCAAACCATCACTTAGTGCAAGCGTTAATCCCTTTCATGAAGACGCAAGGTTATGGCCGTATTATTAATGTTATTTCTACATCAGTTAAGCAACCTCTGCCAGGTTTGGGCGTATCAAACACGATTCGAGGAGCGGTAGCTAGCTGGGCTAAAACCCTGGCTAATGAGTTAGGAGAATTTGGTATCACGGTTAATAACGTATTACCTGGCGCAACAGCCACTGCTCGTCTTGATGCGATTATTGAAGGTAAGGCAAAAAAACAAAATATTTCTATCGAGCAAGCAACAATCAATGAGAAATCTCACATTCCAATGAGACGATTTGCCAAGCCTGAAGAGTTTGCCTATGCGGCAGCATTTTTGGCATCGCCGGCAGCGAGTTACATCACGGGGATTAACTTGCCTGTCGATGGCGGTAGAACATCTTGTTTATAGGTTATTTTTAATATTTTAACTTAAACAGTATTTGACTAAGATCAGGCTGCCAATGAAAATCAAAAAGTCTGATCTTAGCGCCTACAATGACAACGCCTTCTTCAATTAACAAAGACTTTTGCCTTACAAAAGCCTCACTATCGACGGGAAATGAAATCTTGCCTTGAGCATTTATCACCCGATACCAAGGTACAGCCATCCCTTGCCAGCCATCTTGGGGTACCTGACTTAACGCTTTTCCTACCATTCGAGCCCTACCAGGTAATCCAGCTAAGTCGGCAATTTGGCCATAGGTAGCAACTTTACCTTCAGGTATCAATTGCACCGTATGCCAAATGCGTTGCTGTTTGCTATCTTCGGCCTTAGTCGCCAACATTACCACGGCAGTGTTTGACCATTCGAATGTAAAAATGTCCCTGACGTGCTCATGTCCTGTTGATTAATCAATTGCGCTAGTCGCTGAGCACATTCAGTAGCCGTTATATCTCCACCATGATTCACCATATCGGTTTGTACATATCCTGGATGGTAAATCCCGACCGAAATATTATCGTCTTTTAAATCTTGCGCTAACGAGACAGCAGCTGCATTTAAAGCGGCTTTAGACATTCGATAGCCATACCTTCCTCCAGACCCGTTATCAGCAATTGAGCCCATTCTAGAGGTTATCATGGCAACTCTAGCGCCGGCATTAAGATTAGAAAGTAGTACTTCTGTGATCATCAGTGGTGCTATAGCATTGACTTCAAATTGTTCTCGAATAGTTGCCGTATTGATGTCACCTAGCTGCTCATCTCTTAGAATGCCTGCATTGCAAATAAGAACATCAATCGGTGTTTTATCTAAAATAGATTGCAAGCGCTTTCTATCTTCATCAACAGTTACATCAATATTCTCTATCACCTTTTGAGCACAGTGGTTGAGCTCCTCTGAACTTTTTCGGCAAACACCAAATACCGCATCACCTTGCTGGCTAAATGTTTGCGCTAACGCTAGCCCTATTCCACGATTTGCTCCAGTAATTAATACATTTTTCATCCACAGTCCTCAGTTGATTGCTTTTAAACTCATGTTGATATGAACTCATTATCTGTACATTAGGTTGGGCTTATTCAGCGGCTAATACCAGTATCATTAATTGATTTATATCAAAGCGTTGTGCAAATTGCTTAGAAAATGCTAGATACGACTGTGCTGATTTATCACTCACAGAAATAATATCGAGTGCATGGTTGAGCCGCAACTGTTCAATAATTGTACGTGCAATATTTTCATCGGTTGCGACAAGATCAACTCGTCCACTATTAAGCATTTGCAACGCCGACTCTATTGAATTGACTTCGACCGTTTCGACATTTTTATCAGCAATTAGCTCATCTAATTCATTGCCAAGTAGCATTGAGCGGGCTTTAGCTAACGTCTTACCTTTGAGGTAATTGCCTAATTCAATTAACTGCTCTTTATCAGTTTTCCTTCTGACTAAGACCGACCTCTGAAATTGAGTAATTGGGTGACTAGGGTATGCAATATAATGTTCTCGCTCTGGAGTTTTAATAGCCGGAATAAGTGCATCGTGAGCCCCATACTTCACTTGCTCTAATGCTCGGGTCCAGGTCATTATATCAATGTTGATATCGATTCCTGTCGACTGAGAAAATCGTTGTAATTGTTTAACTAATGTCCCTTTCAGCTCACCATTGTCATTGATAAAGATAAGCGGAGGGATAGACGGCGCGGCTATACTAATAGCAGTAGGCAATTTTATAACGGCTTCTTCTTGCGGATGTGCCGATACCCAATCGACACAAAAAAAACACACCAAAACTAAAAGAGATCGAAAACTCGCTAACATATTTATCTATTCATTACTTTCGTCATTATTGTTGTCAATTTGCTCCGGTGCAATTTTGACTTTTTTGCGCATCACCGGCATATCTCCAACATCTTTACTAAACACTGGTTTCTTGATTGATTGTCGTTTTTTAATCGTTTTTTCTTTCGTTGTTGGTACATTGATTTTTTCTACGTTAGGCTTATGCACCTTTTTCGGTTTTAAGCCTTTAAACTTTGCCTTTAAGCCACTCATCACATCAAAATTAAATTGGGTTTGCAAAAATGCTTCTATATTTTTAAAACTATTCCAATCTTTAGGCCCAACAAATGAAATAGCGATACCTTTGTTACCTGCTCTACCCGTTCTGCCAATTCTATGGACAAACTCTTCACTATGTTTCGGTAAATCAAAATTGATAACATGGGAAACATTGACCAAATCCAAGCCTCTTGATGCTAAATCAGTGGTAACAAGTATTTTTTGTTGCCCCTTACTAAAACCTTCCATAATTTGATTTCGTTGGCTTTGATTTAGTTCACCACTTAAAGCGACGACACTATGTCCTTGTGATGCAAGCAAAGTTGCTAACCTTTCAGTATCCGCGCGCGTTGCAGTAAATATGATCAATTGTTGATGAAGTTGTTGCTCTAAAACATGTGACAGTAAACGTTCTTTATGTGATAAATCATCAGCAAAATAAAACTGTTTAACAATGTCTTTATGCTCCGTATGAGCTGCTCCAATACTAATTCGACGTGGTTTTTTAAGTAGCTTTAAAGCAAAATCATTAACTTGCGCATGATCTAACGTCGCCGAAAACAGTAATGTTTGCCGTTTTCTGTGATCAGCGGCATTATTGATTTGATTTAACTGGTCAGCAAAGCCCATATCCAACATTCTATCGGCCTCATCTAAGATCAATAACTCAAGTCCATGCAAATAGAAATGCCCTTGTGTTAAGTGATCTGCCAACCTACCAGGGGTTGCAACGATAAAATGAGGATCCTTTTCCAAGGTTTTTACTTGATCATTAAAGTTTTCACCACCCAATATCAACACCGATTTAAATTGAGTTCCACTGGTAAACAAGCGAAGTTGACCAAAAACTTGTTTAGCAAGCTCTCTCGTCGGCGTTAAAATAACAACTCGAGGATCCCTTTTTGATAGCGCTCGCGTTTTCATCAAGCGTTGCATCGCAGGAATAATAAAAGCCAAAGTTTTTCCAGAACCTGTTTTAGAAGAAGCAATAAGATCTTGGCCAGTCATCGCAACAGGTATTGCTTGTTGCTGAATTTCTGTAGGTTCAGTAAACCCCAAGTGTGCAATCGTCGATAATAACCGCTTATCTAAACCAAAATCATTAAACTGCAAAGTTGTCTCCACCGTATACGTTAAATAATCTATTAAACTGTGCTGTATTATAACCGTTTAATGATAAATTTATTGATAAATATCACGTTAATTAACCTTATCTAAATACACTTTACTGTAACTTAGTTTGATAATATTTTGAAAATTAACGTTAAGCGCTCCTTAGCACTAGTACAATAACTGATGATGACGTACTATTAAGAGTAAATGATTCACTTTTAAGGATAGTTATGTTGAAACGATTACACTTCACAGGAATGATAATTGCCCTTTTAGTCACGACAACATACGGTAAAGAAGCGCACGCTGAAGAGCAAACAATGCCAGCGGTGATGTCAGATGCTAAGGTTTTCGCAGAATATGTTGATGAAAAGCCTTATGTGGTTAATTATTACACCTTAGCTGAAGAGCAAGCCATTATTGATTTTTACCAAGAAAAGTATGGGCAGGTCATATCACAAGAGCGCAAACGAGGCAGATTACTGGTTAAATTCTCCGAGCAAATACGCATTATTATTAGCAATCAAAATAATCGCCAGCAAGTTGACTTAATGATTAAGTGATACTTTTTAATATTGGTTTAGCTATTTGCTCATTTGAAACGCAAGTAGCTAAATTTAACCTTTCCATCAAAAGCAATTTGGTTTCTATTGATAAGAACAATTCTATAACGCAACTTACACTGACAAAAGTAAAAGGCACACTAAAACTCACCAAAAAAATTTTGTCATTTAAGCTCTTAACATTACGAACTCAAAAACCATTAGTTGATTGATTAATATACAATTAATTCCATCGATATCGTCTTAGAATCATCTTAGAAAACTTTCTCATGTGTGTGATTACATTACTGATGTCACAAAAATGACATTTCATGGCATTGCTACTTTCTTTCATTTGAGATTTACGGTTTTATATACCTGAACAGAGGTTAAGACACCCTATGTATCCCTAGTGTTTCAGTGGAATAAACTGCAACTACATAAGGTTTGTGTCGGTTTGACTGGTGTTTAACATTTTTTCGTTGAGGTAACGATTGGGGACGAAAGTCCCCCTTTTTATGCCTGCTTAAAAAGATGGGTATAACTACGACTCACTTGCACTTCAATAGGATTATGCTTCATATGCAATACTAGTTTATCCCCTTCTGTTTGTGTCACGTAATCTAGGTGGTTAATATTAATCACAGTGCCACGATGAACTTGCCAAAATATTTCTGGATCTAAACGTTCTAACAATTGTTTTAGGGGCAAGCGAATAAGCGCTTCTCTATCCTTCGTTATTACCTTGATATAGCGGCCATTGGCTTGAAATACCACGACATCTTCAATCGGTACAACCCATATTTTATGGCCTATTTGCATATTAATACGGCTCATATATCCCTTACTAGCAATATCTTGATGCACTGGATACTCTGGAAGCTGTAAACGTTGCTGTAAACGCTCTATGCAAGCAATCAAACGTTCATCAGAAAATGGTTTAAGTAAATAATCTTGTGCGCCTTGTTCAAAAGCCTCGACAGCATACTGATTAAATGCTGTAACGAAGACAATTTCAGTATGACAACCAATCTGTTTAGCAACATCGATACCTGAGATATCTCCCATTTGGATATCTAAAAAAGTGACTTCAGGCTTCATTTGATTGATGGCGCAGATGGCCTCTTGCCCATTATTAACTGACGCTACAATATGCGCACTAGGCCAATAGGCTTTTAATTTGGCAACAAGACTTTCTCTTAAAATCACCTCGTCTTCTGCAACCAAAATATCAACGACTTTATTATCCATTTACAGGTACCTCAATAGTGGCAATAGTTAGCTGCTTATCGACATTTTCCATAACTAACTTTGCCTCATTTTGATAGGCAATTTTTAAGCGAGCTTTTAAATTATTTAAACCCGTTCCATGGCCAAGACCATTGTCAATGATTGATAATGAACCTTTATATAGTCCGGCATTATCCGAAACCGTCATTATCAATTTTTGTTGGTCATTTTTATTAACTTCTATCCTTACTTTTCCATCTTTAGCACTCTTTTCAATACCATGTTTAATCGCATTCTCTACTAGAGTTAATAGTGAGAGTGGCAGTATAGGTAAAGGATATAGATCTTCGTCACATATTACTTGATAACTTAATTTATCGCCAAAACGAATCGATTGAATATTTAGGTACTGCTTGATCATTTGAAGTTCTAGTTCTAACTCAATAAATTTTTGGCGGTAAACAGGTACAGTTGAACGCAAATACTCCGTCAACGATTCCAGTAAAACTTTTGCTTTTTTTGAATCTTGATCGATCAAGCAATGCAAATTAGCCAAGGTGTTGAAGAAAAAGTGAGGTTCAATTTGCGCCTGCAATAATTGCAGTTCCAATTCAATTTTTTCCCGCTCTAACGACTGTTCAGCCACTTGTTGCTTTAGTAACTGAAACTCAGGTTGAGCTTCTCTGCGTTTAATATAAAAAATCAGCATTATCGCCCAAACAACTGGCAACACGATAGCAAGTAAATAGAGAAAAGAAAGATAAAGTGAATGGATAAAGTTTGATGTTCCCCAATCAAAGATAACCAGTACAAAAGGTAAGCTTAATAACAAAGCTCCCAAACCAATATTAACTATTTTATATAAAGGTAATTGCTGATGAGCCCCTCGAGAAATGTAAATATAGGTAAATACAATATTAAAACCGAGAATATTTAAAAGAATAAAATAAAAAGTTAACTCATCGACGAAAACGTCAAAACTGCCATTAGTCATGTTTTGACGATAAAAAGAAATCAGCACAGCAGTAATACTATTAATAATAAAAATCACTAATAAATTCGTTAACTTAAACAACGAAAATACGGCTTTTATGCGAGTAAATGAAACTGCCAACGGTAAATCACTTATTTTTTGTCAATAATTTGTAATTTACATGTTATACACTAATTATAAAAAAAGATTAAATAAAACTTTGATACAAAAAAAAGCCACACATTTGTACAAGTGTAGCTTTAAATTTACATAATTAATATCTTTAATTAGATCATGGTTGTTCCATTCTGATCACTACACGTCGGTTTTTTGCTCTTCCTAAAACGGTATCATTTGATGCGACATGGCGTTTCTCACCGTAACCTGTTGCTGCAATTCGCGAAGGGTCAATCCCACTAGCGATAAAGTACTCTTTAATTTTTTCAGCACGTTGATTTGATATTTTTTGGTTTAAGCTTCTACCACCATAACTATCAGTAAACGCGTCTACCAACACTAAATCCAACTCTGAATCTAAGCTTAGATATTCCGTTATCATCGCCATTTTACGTTGTGATGCTTTGGTCAATTCATCACTATTAAATTGATAGTTCAACACCGTATAAGCAATATCTTCAAAATTGAAGTTAAGTAAATTTCCAACGCAGCTAACAAAACTCTTATATGCTTTCTTAAAACTCGCACTTGAGAGGCCAACTGAAATTTTGTCATTATCGCTATACCAATCATCGTAGTAAAACGTTGGGCTCATTCCTTGCTCTAACTCATTGAGCATTGTCCATGCAACTTTTTTAGGTAAATCAGGTGAAAACTGCTTGTGCAACTTCATATCGGCGATGGTGTACCCTCTTTCTCCTGGCTTCCATTTAGGAGCGACTGAACGAACTTCAGCTAATGAATAATTGTCTGGCAACCTTAACATTTCAAGTTCAAACTCCATATTAATGTTTCGGTTTGCTTTACTCGAAAATTTTGCCAAGCCGTAATTGGGAATCGGATGTGCCAACGTGCACTCCAACCGAGAGTTATCAACTAATTGCCACTGAGATGTATCGAGATCTGCTTGATATTGACGAATGCCAGCATTGGCTGCGCTAAAATAACTAACAGATAAAACGAATAATAATAGTTTTTGCATGAGAATCTAGTTTCGTTATTGGCTACAACATTAATATCGACACTAAAGCGCAAAACTTTAGAAGTTTTTTATCGATTATGTAGATTTACCACATTAAAAGCAATGGCATTGATAAATACATGATAATCTCTTGGCACACTACCTAAAATAATTTTTTGATAAGAAATTTTACCGCAATCATTTGGTATCGAATTAGAAGTATGCCCCTCAAGAGCTTGTTGCGGACAAACTAAAAAAGTTAACCGCCGTTAATCAAAGGCTCAAAAAGCAACCAACAAATATTTAATTAATAAACATCCTTAAAATTTTTTAATCTAGACGAGTTTTCGCATTAACTTTCTGCGATAATATCTCTTTTATCGTTTTAGAATTGGGTGGTTATGTCTGACGCTTGCGTACCTAAAAAAGAAGAAAGTTTATTTGCTAACCGATTTCGAGGATATTTTCCTGTCGTTGTTGACGTAGAAACGGCGGGCTTTAATTCCTCGACAGATGCGTTACTCGAAATCGCTGCAACAACCCTATCGATTAACGAGCAAACAGGGCTATTTTCCCTTGATGAAACCATTCATTTTCATATTGAGCCATTCGAAGGTGCCAACATAGAAAAAGCAGCTTTAGAGTTTACCGGCATAGATCCTTTTCATCCATTAAGATCGGCGGTTAGCGAAGAAGAAGCCTTGAAAAGCATATTTAAATTAATTAGAAAAAAAATGAAAGCGGCGGGTTGCCAACGAGCAGTTATGGTAGCCCACAACGCGTCATTTGATTTAGGTTTTGTAAATGCAGCGACAGAACGATGCTCAATTAAGCGCTCACCTTTTCATCCATTTGTAAGTTTTGATACTACAACTCTTGCTGGATTAGCGTTAGGACAAACGGTATTGGCAAAGGCTTGTCAAGCAGCCGACATTGAATTTAGTAACAAAGAAGCTCACTCTGCACTCTATGATACAGAGAAAACCGCGGAGCTATTTTGCTACATCGTTAATCGGTGGAAAACCTTAGGTGGGTGGCCATTGCGTTGACCATTACTAAAACGACAACACTATTTATTCTATGATTTAAAGTTTCCGATTACGTTTGACACGATTATTGTGACGGAATATTAAATTTCTTAAAGCAATAACGCAAATAACCATAGAGGCAAATTGAAAATATGGATTTTCAGTGACAATGACAATAAAGATGGCTAAGGCCCCATAACCGTATGGCAGATATTCATAAAGTATTTCAGGCAACGGATAACGCTTGCCTTCTATTCGACGGTCTTTGCGACGTGCTGCAGAGCGTGTTACTAAAGTAATACAGCCTGCCCCATAAAAAAGCGCTGCCGATAATACAAACCCCCAACCATCACCACGCACTAGCAACAAACCACTGACGATAAAGTAAAAGTATGGTAAGTTTTCATATATTGGTCGCGGAAATCTCATAACCTTCCTAGCATTGTGTCGCTTCCGGGTAACCCAAACAGAAACAATAAGTTAACAAGTAATATTAAGTGTAGATAAGGATTGGAGATAAAAAAAGCCGCAAAAGCGGCTTTTTTAATATAAAAGACAAATAATTACAATTTGTCTGCGTTATCCGTTAAGTATGAAGCAACGCCTTCAGGTGAAGCGGTCATCCCTTTATCACCTTTATTCCAACCTGCTGGACATACTTCGCCATGCTCTTGATGGAATTGTAAAGCATCTACCATACGTAACATTTCATCAACGTTACGACCTAATGGTAAGTCGTTAATTACTTGATGGCGAACTGTACCTTCTTCGTCAATTAAGAATGAACCACGGAAAGCAACACCTGCTTCAGGATGCTCAACATCGTATGCTTGACAAATTTCATGTTTTACGTCAGCAACTAAAGTGTATTGCACTGGACCAATACCACCATCGTTAACTGGTGTATTACGCCATGCGTTGTGAGAAAACTGAGAATCGATAGAAACACCGATAACTTCAACACCACGGCTTTTGAACTCTTCCATACGGTGGTCAAAGGCCAACAACTCAGACGGACAAACAAACGTAAAGTCTAATGGGTAGAAAAATACGACTGCTTTTTTACCTTTAATTGCTTCAGATAACGTAAAGCTATCTACAATTTCACCATTACCTAAAACAGCTGCGGCAGTAAAATCTGGTGCTGGACGACCAACTAATACACTCATTTTATTCTCCAAATAATGTTAATTGAGTTCTTTATATTTGTCTCATTAGTATTGAGACATTCCGAAAATTTTCAACCGTAATTAAAAAATTATTCTTCGGCAGCTGATTTAGCTGCCGCTTCTTTAATTAATTCTTGCAATTCACCTTTTTGATACATCTCCATGATGATATCACAGCCACCGATTAGCTCACCTTCAACCCACAATTGAGGAAACGTTGGCCACTCAGCATATTTCGGTAATTCAGCGCGAATATCAGGGTTTTGCAATATATCTACATAAGCAAATTTTTCACCGCACGCCATCAGTGCTTGCGAAGCTTGAGAAGAAAAGCCACAACTGGGTAACTTAGGTGAACCTTTCATATATAAAAGTATATTGTTTTGAGCTATTTGCTCTTTTATACGCGCAATCGTATCTTGTTCCATCAGTAACCTCTACATCTAATCTTTTTCAACAGTTATGGGTATTGAACCACCAATATTCAATGGTATGCATAATATTTATTAATTAATTCTAATAAATCATCTTTTTACCTTGATAAATGTACTAGCAATACCTATATAATCCAGTACACTATGCGTGGCTTAAATACCTGAGTAGTTTACTAGGTTTTAGCCAAAACAAACAACTTCTTTATTTGAGCAATTTTTTATTACATATAATCAATTTCTGGAGATTAAAATGGCTATCGAATTACCAGCTTTACCATATGCGCAAGATGCGCTAGCACCTCATATTTCTGCTGAAACTTTAGAGTATCACTATGGTAAACATCACAATACTTATGTCGTTAAACTAAATGGTTTAATTGAAGGAACTGAATTTGAAGGTAAATCTTTAGAAGATATCGTTAAAACCTCATCAGGTGGTGTTTTCAACAACGCGGCTCAAATTTGGAACCACACATTTTATTGGAATAGCTTAAGCCCGAACGGCGGTGGTGAGCCAACAGGTGCTTTAGCTGATGCTATCAATGCTTCATTTGGTTCATTTGCTGAATTTAAAGCAAAATTCACTGACAGCGCCATTAACAACTTCGGCTCTAGCTGGACATGGCTTGTTAAAAACGCCGATGGTAGTTTAGCGATCGTTAATACCTCAAACGCTGCTACTCCACTTACAGATGAAGGCGTTACTCCTTTGCTAACGGTAGATTTATGGGAACACGCCTACTATATTGATTATCGTAATCTTCGTCCAAATTACATGGAAGCATTCTGGGCATTAGCAAACTGGGATTTTGCTAGCAAAAACTTTGCATAATTTTTAATCGTTAAATTCTTTTCTAAAAAGCAGGCTTTGCCTGCTTTTTTTATTTTGTCGCTTTCCCCTAAAAAAATTCGCTAAACGAATACCACATCGTAGCCAGCTTATACCGAAAAGCTTTTCAGTAGAATTTTATTAATTGCTAAGCAATCAATTTTAAATAATTACAAAAAAATTGTTAAATTTTTCTGCGACTTAAAAAATAACTACTAAGCTTATAGATAACATAATTAATTTTCTCGGTCTTATTATTAGATACTGGTTAAACATGTTATTTATCAGCTTGATTATCATATGTTTAACGCAGACATGATTACGGTATGCGGAGGCGTTATGAGCATTTTTAAACATTATCAGTCACGATACGAACAAGCACAGCAAGAAACTTTTTCGATACAGGAGTTTCTCGATATTTGTCAAAAAGACAGATTCGCCTATGCCAGTGCTGCAGAGCGTTTGCTTGCAGCCATTGGTGAACCGGAAATGATAGATACTTCAGCTGAGCCTCGTTTAAGCCGAATTTTTTCAAATCGTGTTATTGCACGCTATCCAGCTTTCAAAGACTTTTATGGCATGGAAGAAGCAATCGAACAAATTGTTTCTTATTTGCGTCATGCTTCGCAAGGTTTAGAAGAGCAAAAACAAATTTTATATTTACTTGGCCCTGTTGGTGGTGGTAAATCTTCGTTAGCAGAAAAGCTAAAAGCGTTAATGCAAAAAGAGCCGATTTACGTACTAAGTGCCAATGGACAACGCAGCCCCGTTAATGACCATCCATTTTGTTTATTTGACAAAAATGCTGACGGTAAAGTACTTCAAGAGGAGTACAATATCCCAGAGCGTTACCTTAATACCATTATGTCGCCTTGGGTGGCGAAACGATTACATGAATTCAAAGGCGATATTGCCAAGTTTGAAGTCGTAAAAGTCTATCCATCTATTCTAGATCAAATTGCCATCGCCAAAACAGAACCAGGAGATGACAACAATCAAGATATTTCTGCATTAGTTGGTAAGGTCGATATCAGACAACTTGAGCACTACGCGCAAAATGATCCAGATGCCTATAGTTATTCAGGCGCACTTTGTCGAGCAAATCAGGGGGTGATGGAATTCGTTGAGATGTTTAAAGCACCAATTAAAGTTCTGCATCCTTTACTAACGGCGACTCAGGAGGGTAATTATAATCCAACAGAAGGATTATCTGCCTTACCCTTTAACGGTATTCTACTCGCCCATTCGAATGAGTCAGAGTGGCAAACCTTTAGAAATAATAAAAATAATGAAGCGTTCTTAGATCGCGTCTACATCGTCAAAGTACCTTACTGTATGCGTGTATCTGAAGAAGTTAAAATCTATAAGAAACTCCTTAATAACAGTGAATTGAGAGAAGCACAATGTGCACCAGACACTTTAGAAACTCTGGCACAATTCTCTGTCTTATCAAGGCTGAAAGAGCCCGAAAACTCTAGTATTTATTCTAAGATGCGCGTTTATGATGGCGAAAGTTTAAAAGACACCGACCCGAAAGCCAAATCATATCAAGAATATCGTGACTATGCCGGTGTTGATGAAGGTATGTCGGGATTATCAACACGTTTCGCATTCAAAATTTTATCGAGGGTGTTTAACTTTGACCATATGGAAGTAGCGGCAAACCCTGTTCATTTATTCTATGTATTAGAGCAACAAATAGAAAGAGAACAACTCCCCAAAGAAACCGCAGAACGTTACTTAGAGTTCATCAAAGGATACTTAACGCCACAATACATAGAATTTATTGGTAAAGAGATCCAAACGGCGTATTTAGAATCCTATTCTGAATATGGCCAAAATATCTTTGATCGTTACGTTACCTATGCTGACTTTTGGATCCAAGATCAAGAATACCGTGACGCAGAAACAGGACAATTATTCGATAGAGAAGCACTCAATAACGAGCTTGAAAAAATTGAAAAACCTGCAGGGATCAGTAATCCAAAAGATTTTAGAAATGAGATCGTTAACTTTGTTCTAAGAGCGAAAGCCAATAACAACGGTAAAAACCCTAATTGGACAAGTTATGAAAAACTAAGAACCGTGATCGAGAAGAAAATGTTCTCCAACACTGAGGACTTATTACCGGTGATTTCATTTAACTCAAAAACATCAACGGATGATCAGAAAAAACATGATGACTTCGTAGAACGTATGATGTCTAAAGGGTATACGAAAAAACAAGTTCGCTTATTGTCTGAGTGGTACTTACGCGTAAGAAAAGCGTCTTAAGGTGCAGGCCTGAGGAGGTTGTATGGCTAACTTTATTGATAGGCGACTAAACAGTAAGAACAAAAGTACTGTCAATCGGCAACGCTTTATTAGGCGCTATAAATCACAGATCAAGCAATCTGTCGAAAAAGCGATTAATAAACGAGGAGTAACAGATGTCGACAGTGGTGAAAAAATCAGTATCACCAAAAAGGATCTGAATGAGCCTGTATTTCACCAAGGACAAGGTGGTGTTAGAGATAGAGTACACCCTGGTAACGACCAGTTCACTCAAGGTGATCGTATTAAACGTCCTCCTCAGCAACAAGGTCAAGGCGGAGGAGAAGGTAAAGCAAGTGACTCAGGTGAAGGAGAAGACGATTTTGTTTTTTCGATATCAAAAGACGAGTATTTAAATTTATTATTTGAAGATCTCGAATTACCAAATTTAGAAAAGAATCAATTAGATAAGCTCATAGACTACAAAACCGTTCGGTCTGGATATTGTGCAGAAGGCGTACCGACAAATATTGATATTGTAAAATCTCTTCAAGGTTCATTAGGCCGCAGAATTGCGATGACATCTTCTAAACGCAAAGCCTTAAAAGAACTAGAGCATCAACTCGCCAAGCTAGAGAGTGAACCTCTTGATAACATCAAAGAAAAGAAAGCACTAAAAAAACAAGTTAAGGAGCTAAAAGATAAAATAGCTAACGTTCCATTTATCGATACATTTGATTTACGTTACAGAAATTATGCTAAGCAACCTATTCCGACCTCAAAAGCAGTGATGTTTTGCTTGATGGATGTATCTGGTTCAATGGATCAAGCAACCAAAGATATGGCAAAGCGTTTTTACATTTTACTCTACCTGTTTTTAACGAGAACTTATAAAACCATTGATGTCGTATATATTCGTCATCATACCCAAGCAAAAGAAGTCGATGAGCAAGAATTCTTCTATTCACAAGAAACTGGTGGAACTATTGCTTCTAGCGCATTGGAACTGATGATAAAAATTATTGATGAACGTTACAATCCAAGGGAATGGAATATCTATGGCGCACAAGCTTCCGATGGAGATAACTGGGCGGATGATTCGCCGCATTGTCATCATTTAATGCTTAAAAAAATATTACCCCAAACTCGTTACTTTTCGTATATAGAAATTACCCAGCGTGCCCACCAAACACTCTGGCAGCAATATGCAAGCATTGCTGAAACGCACGATAACTTTGCTATTCAGCACATAAAATCCGTTGAAGATATTTATCCGGTATTTAGAGAACTTTTCAAAAAGAATACCAGTAAAGCGGCGTAATAAAAGGTTAAAGGAGTATTCCAAATGGCAAAGAAACGCAAACCATTATCGGACACAACCGAATGGACCTTTGAGTTATTAGAGAAATATCAAACAGAAATTGAACGAGTTGCTAAGCTTTACCGTTTAGATACCTATACCAATCAAATTGAAGTGATCACTGCTGAGCAAATGATGGACGCATATGCCAGTGTAGGTATGCCAATTGGCTATAACCATTGGACTTTTGGTAAGAAGTTTATTCAAACCGAACAAACCTACAAGCGTGGGCAAATGGGCCTAGCCTATGAAATTGTCATTAATTCAGACCCCTGTATTTCTTACTTAATGGAAGAAAACTCGATGACGATGCAAGCTTTAGTGATGGCACATGCTTGTTATGGTCATAACTCTTTTTTTAAAGGAAATTACCTATTTAAAGCGTGGACCGACGCTAGCTCAATCATCGACTACCTACTCTTTGCAAAAAACTATATTGCTAAATGTGAACAAAAATATGGTATCGATGAAGTCGAAACTTGTTTAGACGCATGTCATGCATTGATGAACCATGGCGTTGATCGCTATAAAAGACCGCAAAAGATCTCATTAGAAGAAGAATTAGCTCGCCAGCAGTCACGAGAAGAGTATTTGCAGTCGCAAGTTAATGAGCTTTGGCGCACGTTACCCGATAGCAAAGCTAAAGCTGCCAAGCGAAAAGAGCGTTTCCCAAAAGAGCCTCAAGAAAACATTTTATACTTCATTGAAAAGAATGCCCCGTTACTTAAACCATGGCAGCGAGAACTCGTTCGCATCGTCCGTAAAGTTTCACAGTATTTTTACCCTCAGAAACAAACTCAAGTGATGAACGAGGGTTGGGCGTGTTTTTGGCATTATACGATTTTGAATCACATGTATGATGAGGGGTTAGTCACAGATCAGTTTATGATCGAGTTCTTACATAGTCACACCAACGTAGTAGCGCAACCCGATTACAATAGCCCTTACTATTCGGGTATCAACCCATATGCGCTTGGATTTAACATGTTTATGGATATCAAACGTATTTGTGAACAACCAACCGAAGAAGATAAGTACTGGTTTCCTGATATTGCTGGCAGTAATTGGTTAGACACAGTTCACTTTGCCATGGAAAACTTTAAAGATGAAAGCTTTATCAGTCAGTTTTTATCGCCAAAGTTAATGAGGGATTTTAAGCTATTCCAAATTCATGATGACTCAGAAAATGCTTATATTGAAATTGCAGCAATTCACAACGAGCAAGGCTATCGAAATATTAGAAATGCACTCTCAAATCAGTACAACTTAAGTAATCTAGAAGCTAACATACAAGTAATCGATGCAAATATATCAGGTGACCGTTCATTAACGTTAAAGTATACGCCTCATCAAGATATTCCATTGGCAGACTCTAAAGAAGAGGTATTAAAACATCTCTACTATTTATGGCAATTTGATGTCAAGCTGGTTCAAGACAATGCAAGTGGTGAAGAAACCATTATTGCACAATGCCCTAAGCCTCAAGAAACAGAAAAGGCAGGTACTCCCTAGTACCTGCCTTTCATTCTTCATGCTTTATGGCCAGTAAAAGCTATTCAGCAAGCTCTTTAAGTACGTCGTCTTTTAACGCCAACCATAACTTTCCTGATTCGATACCAAATTTACGTACCGCATAAACTGACTCATCAAACTTCCCTTCTTTTGCCAGTTCGATTAATTTCTCATAGTACTGACGAGATATTTCACGGCCTTTAGGATGAGCAAAATATAAACTACCAATCCGTGAATATAGTCCTTTAAAACCATTTAAAATTAATAAATAAATCGAGTTTTGTGAAGCAACGACTAATTCTTTATTAAGTTGATAATCAAATTCAGCAAAGGCTTCACCAGTATCATCGATATCTTTATAGGCTTCGAGGAGCTCAATCGTTTTTTCAGGGTTATTCTTAATAGCACCGCGCACGTAAATCGCACTAATATTGGTTCGTGCCGACATCAAATTATCAACCAGATCTGGGATGCCCTCTTGATCTAATTGCGCTAAAGTTTCAAGAATATTTAATCCTGAGGTTTCCCAAAAGTTATTAACTCTGGTTGGCTTACCGTGCTTAATGGTTAACCAGCCATCTCTGGCCAAACGCTGCAATACTTCTCGTAACGTCGTTCTAGTGACACCAATGAGTTCTGACAATTCTCTTTCCGCTGGTAAAATTGAGCCTGGAGGAAAACCGCCATTCCAGATAGATTCAACAATATACTGCTCAGCAAATCCCGCAGGACTTTGTGCTTTAATAACCATTTGGCTCCACGCTACTTTTAACCGAAAATTGTAACTGATTGTACCAGAAGAATGATTTGGCACAAGCACATTCACGTTAAACGCTTGTACAACGTATTTTGCTTCAAAGTTCTCTTAACCCATATTATGCTTATCGACAAAATTAGTTAAACCGACTTCATCTTTTATTTATAAATTACCCCCTGCTATTTACCTAGTAATTAAGTCTATATTGCTGGTTTCGACGATGTTAAAATAGTCTTAAACCTAGGTTGCCATATTTAGGTTGTCATATTAATAAACGACATGTGAATCACTGATGAAAAACAACGCTTTGTTCAATACTTCACTTAAACGAGTGGCGCTGTTAACCAAACATGGTAAAGAGGCGCAAATAGCTCCTGTATTGAGGTCGATAGATTTTGAATTAGAACTAGTCGATACTTTTGACACAGATACCTTAGGTACATTTTCAGGAGAAATAGAGCGGACCTTATCACCATTGGAATGTGCAAAGAAGAAAGCTCGATTAGCTTGTCAATTATCTAAACATGACCTTGGCCTCGGCAGTGAAGGAAGTTTTGGTGGTGGGCCATTAGCAGGCTTAATGAATTGGGATACAGAAATACTGGTTCTACATGATGCGAAACGCAACCTTGATATCGTCGCCACTGAATCGGGCCCTGTTAATTTAACGAGTTTTAATGGCGATAATGTCAATCAGCTCAAAACGATGTTATCTCAAGTTGATGAAAACCAAGCTTGG
Source organism: Thalassotalea ganghwensis (assembly GCF_053485795.1). Taxonomy (NCBI): domain Bacteria; kingdom Pseudomonadati; phylum Pseudomonadota; class Gammaproteobacteria; order Alteromonadales; family Colwelliaceae; genus Thalassotalea; species Thalassotalea ganghwensis. The sequence continues at coordinate 51,369 of NZ_JBQRUM010000011.1, read as the reverse complement.
ATAGTCAAAGTTGGTGATAAAATAATAAAAGGCATAGCAACTGTAGAGCTATTATTTAGCCATCTCACGGAGATAGGTTTGTTGGCTAACAGTGAGCTACTAACACAAACTATTAGTGTTACCCCTGATCTGAGAGCAATGCACTGTCCTCAGCGTCAAGTCTATATTTCTCAAACTGCACAACAACTTGTAAAACGCATTGAAAGCTTATGCCCTGAGTGCCAAGCTCCTGATTTTTGGATACGTGATCGTATCACTGGTTTACCATGCCAATTATGTCATGCTCCAACAGATCTTACTAAAGCGATTATTCGTAAGTGTTTGCATTGTGATCATCAGCACGTAGAAAATTCAACAGAAAAAGCAGCTGACCCTTATCGCTGTCATTGGTGTAACCCATGAAGACTGAAAAACTTTTATCCTCAATCCCCGCAGATATCAATCGAGCAGGAGAGCTATTAATCAGTGGCCAATTAGTGGCTGTTCCAACCGAAACCGTTTATGGGCTAGCAGCTGATGCCAGTAACCCAAATGCAGTTGCTAATATTTTCATTGCTAAACAGCGGCCTAAAAACCACCCGCTGATCACCCATATTGGTCACATTGACCATCTCTCTCGTTGGGTAAAATCAATTCCTGAATGGGTTTACCCTTTAGTGAATGCGTTTTGGCCAGGTCCTTTAACCTTTATTTTTGAACGTCATCCAGATGTTTCTGATGTCATTACCGGCGGACTAGATACCATTGGTATTAGAATGCCAAATCATCCTGTGCTGTTATCATTACTGCAACAATTTGATATTGCGGTAGCCGCGCCATCTGCAAACCCATACCAAAAACTAAGCCCAACCAGCGCTGCACAAGTTTTAAAAGGACTGAGCGGAAAGATAGCCGGGGTTTTAGATGCTGGTGAGTGTCAATTAGGCACTGAATCGACTATTTTAAAGGTCGGAAACCATAAAGCTGAAATTTTAAGAAGTGGTCCTTTATCAAAAGAGCAACTACAACCATATCTGCCTATCGAAATTAAAACACCCAAAATACATAACCAAAAAGTTTCCGGTAATAAAAAAGTCCATTATCAACCAAACGCAAAAGTTATCATCTGCCCTAAAAACGAGATAGAAGCTGCTCTTGATACACACTCTGACAATACAGGTTTTTTATCGCTATCATCAATACAGCCAAAGTCCTTATGCAGCATTGCAATTCAAATGCCTAATAACCATCAAGGTTATCGCCAAGCACTATACTCATCTCTCCATCAACTAGACGACTTAGGTGTAACTACGATTATCGTCGAGGCACCACCTCAACTAGAACCATGGGCAGATATTTGGGATAGATTAAGTAGAGCCGCTGCTAAATAAAATGCACTCATTATTTGAAATAGCTAACGTACTTTTGAGTATTTTAGCTTTTTCAATCAATCACTTTAACAAGTCATGCACGTCAAACGCGTTTAAACCAAAAATAAAATTCAATCGCAAAAGAGCAACCTGCCCTAGGGTCTATTGATAAAATAGCGTCGCTAAACGTTTAAAAACAATACAATCCCCCCTGCCAACGCTCAATCGTGCGCTTTACAATCACAACCCACAAAAAATATATTTAACCAACTTAATTTGAAAAATGTTTATTTTTACGTTTTACTAGTGATAGAGTGTTGAAATAAAAGAATAAAAATTATTGCATTTACAGATATCCACAACGGCTAAAAATACTAGGCTGACAATAAGTATTTTTCTATGTAAGCGCGATAAATAAAAGGTCCAAGCGACATACAAAAAAGGGTTTTATTATGCATCTCTTAAAGTGGGCATTGTTACTTTCCGGCTTTTGGTTATTACTATCCGGCTTTTTACAACCCTTATTACTTTCATTTGGTTTGATTTCAGTTGTCACCGTTGTTTGGGTGATTAAACGTATGGATGATGTCGACCAACAACCTAAAGAAGTTAGTACGGGCAGAAGAGTGTTTCGTTATTTTTTGTGGCTTCTTAGTGAAATCATCCGCTCAAGTTATCACGTCACTAAACTAATTTGGGGACCGGCCGATAGCATTTCCCCATCACTTTCTAAAGTTAGCGCGGCAAAGGTACCTTATGATACTCGTGTACTCTATGCCAACTCGATTACATTAACACCTGGTACACTCGCCGTTGATTTAGAAGGTGACGAAATTACCGTGCACGCGTTACAAAAAAGATCAATAAAAAGGCTCCAAAAAGGTGATATGGAAAACAAACTGAAAAAGATTTGGGGAGAAAACGAATGACACCCATTTATGCAACTGTTTGTGTTGCGATTTTGGTGGTAATGGCGATCGCATTAGCGAGAGCTTTCTACTCTACCACCGTTTACGACCGGATACTTGGCGTCAATATGTTTGGCACTAAAACTGTCTTATTTATTGCAACCGTTGGCTACTTAATGGGACGTCCTGATTTTCTGGACATTGCCATCGTGTATGCGTTAATAAATTTTATCGGCATGGTTGCTGTACTTCGTTTCTTCGAATACATCGCCCCTATCGACTAACCTATATTGGCAAGGATTGGTTATGATTATACTCGATATCCTCAGTGGAATATTTTTGATCCTTGGCGCCTTTTTTGGTTTAAGTGGTGCTATTGGTTTATTTAAATTTCCTGATTTTTTTACTCGCGTCCATGCGGCAAGTGTTACTGACTCGATCGCCGCAATATTAGTGTTAGGTGGTTTAATACTGCAAACTAACCTTGATTTAAACACCGCCAAGTTAGTGTTTATTTTGATCTTCTTGTTAATTACAAGCCCTACCGCTTCCCATGTGCTGGCAAAATCAGCTAGACATGGAGGCCTCTTAACAATGCCTGAAAAAAAACAACAACCTAAAAAGGAGCAAGCAAATTAATGGCGCTATTAATTGATCTTGTCCTGTTAGGGATGCTTGCTTTAACCGCGTTACGAGTAATATTTCTTAAAGATTTATTCGCGGTGGTCATGCTATTTAGTATTTACAGCTTTTTATCCGCACTAATTTTTGTCAGCCTTGATGCGGTAGATGTTGCTTTTACTGAAGCTGCTGTAGGTGCTGGAATATCGACCGTATTAATGCTTGGTACCCTCGCCTTGACCGGTAGAACCGAGAAAACCAATACCCATTCAAAAGTACTGCCTCTTATCGTCGTGTGTGTAACCGGTGCAGCACTTATTTACGGAACCCTCGATATGCCTCCATTTGGCAGTCCTGATAACCCAATTCATGAACATGTTGCACCTCGGTATATCGAGGAATCACCAAAAGAAGTAGGCCTGCCTAATATGGTAACGTCAGTACTGGCCAGTTATCGAGGCTTTGATACGCTAGGTGAAACAGTTGTTGTTTTCTCGGCAGCTATTGGCGTTTTGGCTTTACTGGGTATAAGAAGAAGCGATAAAGAAACTAATCCTGAATCTGGTTTAAAAGCACATCGAGTGCTGCAAGTGGTTGCCAAAATAATTATTCCAATGATTATCTTGTTCGCTTTATATGTCCAATTTCATGGAGATTTTGGGCCAGGCGGAGGTTTCCAAGCAGGTGTCATTGCTGCAGCCGCTTTTATTTTATATGCGTTAGTGTTTGGCCTAAGTAGCGCTTTTAAAGTGGTTGGCCCTAAATTTTTACAAATAATGGCCGCATTTGGTGTGTTGCTTTACGCAAGTGTTGGCTTATACAGTATGGCAAAAGGTGGTAACTTTTTAGATTACAACTACTTAGCTGAAAACCCGCTTCATGGTCAACATTATGGCATTATCATCATTGAACTGGGTGTTGGTTTAACCGTTTTCGCCGTTATGTTAAGCATTTTTTATGCCTTTGCAAGTCAAGCTGAGAGGTCCAACATTCAATGAGTTTACTATTAGATTACTACAACTACTGGATCGTTGTTTTTTTAATGATGACAGGGTTTTATATTGTTATTTCCGCCAATAATCTGGTTAAGAAGATCGTTGGTTTAAATATCTTCCAAACGTCTGTGTTTATGCTTTATATTTCAATGGGAAAAGTAAACGGAGGCACTGCTCCTATTGTCGTTGAAGGTGCGACGCAGTATTCAAACCCATTGCCTCATGTACTAATTCTTACCGCTATTGTCGTCGGGGTTGCAACCACCGCGTTAGGCTTATCTTTGATTGTTCGTATTAAAGACGCCTATGGAACCGTTGAGGAAAATGAATTTGAAAATAAGGATGATGCGATCTGATGATTGAACAACACTTAGCAGCCTTGCCGATCCTGCTTCCGCTTCTCGCAGCGCCAATCGCCTTAATTTTAGGGCGTACAATGCTAACGTGGGCATTTGCAACTTTTGTGAGCGGTGCCGCTTTTATTGTTTCATGGCAACTACTTAGCCACACCTTGACGCATGGTACATTGAGCTACGCTCTTGGAGGCTGGCCTCCGCCTTGGGGGATAGAGCTCAGTATTGATGTGACAAATGCATTTGTTTTATTAGTGGTTAGTGCACTGTCTACGCTTGTGCTGGTTTACGCAAAAGACAGCATAGAGAAGGAAATAGCGCCTTCGAAACATTCACTTTATTATACTGCCCATTTGCTTTGCTTAACTGGTCTTTCAGGTATTCTCATTACTGGAGACGCCTTTAATCTATTTGTCTTTTTAGAAATATCTTCGTTAGCGACATACACTTTAGTGAGTTTGGCATCTGACCGACGTTGTTTAACGGCGACCTTTCGCTACCTAGTGATGGGTACGATTGGCGCGACCTTTATTTTAATTGGCGTTGGCTTACTTTACATGAAAACCGGCACCTTAAATATGGCTGACCTCGCTGTTAGAATGGATGCCTATGACAGCAATCGCACCCTTAACACTGGGCTCGCTTTTATTATGGTTGGTGTTAGTTTAAAACTGGCACTATTTCCTTTGCATATGTGGTTACCGCCAGCATACACACATGCTCCATCTACCGTCACCGCATTTCTTGCCAGTACCGCAACCAAAGTCGCAGTTTATGTGATGATTCGCTTTATCTTTACCGTTTTTGGAGCCCAGCATGTCTTTGACAAGATGGGAATGGAACTGATTCTAATGGTATTAGCCATCGTCGCAATATTTAAATGCTCGTATATGGCAACCGTGCAAAGTAATGTAAAAACCTTACTGGCCTATAGCAGTGTAGCCCAAATTGGTTACATGATTTTAGGTATCAGTTTAGTTAGCGTGACAGGCTTAATGTCAGGTCTGCTGCATATTTTTAATCACGCGTTAATGAAAGGTGCATTATTTATGGCTGTTGGTGCGGTTTTCTATCGTATGGGCTCTGTAGATATAGACGCTTTTAAAGGGTTAGGAAAGAAGATGCCGCTAACAATGGCAGCATTTACGCTAGCGGGGTTAAGTATTATTGGTGTACCACTTACTGTCGGTTTTGTTAGCAAGTGGTATTTAGTTAATGCGGCATTGGAACAAGGTTTATGGCTTATTGCAGCGTTTGTGTTGGTGGGGTCCTTGTTAGCCGTTGTCTATATTGGCCGCGTTATTGAGGCAGCTTACTTTCAACCTTTACCAGAATCAAAAGACAGTAACACAATCAAAGAAGTTCCTTGGTTAATGCTCTTGCCGATGTGGATCCTCGTCATAGCCAACGTATATTTTGGCATCGATACCAGTTTGACCATTGAGGCAGCAAGTAGTGCCTCAGAATGGCTATTTCAAGGCTACGAAAAAATGGAGGGTGCATTATGAACCTCTGGCAAGCGTTAGATCCATCGCAGCTGATCAGCTTATCGATCATCGTGCCTTTTATTGGCGCCTTACTCGTTGTAGCAACTGGAAAGTATCCTAATATTCGAGAAGCGGTAACCTTAATTACCGCCACCTTGTTATTTACCATTGTGTTGGCAATTACAGACAACACTTATAATGGGGTTGTGTTAAGCCAAGATGTCATCGATTTATTCCCTGGTATTGGGCTAAATTTTCATGTTGAACCGCTTGGTGTGCTTTTTGCCTTGGTTGCCAGTTTCCTTTGGATAGTCACTAGCATATATGCCATTGGCTATATGAGAGGACATCATGAAAAAAACCAAACCCGGTTTTTCTGTTGCTTCGCCCTTGCCATCAGTTCAGTAATGGCAATTTGTTTTTCAGCAAACCTATTAACGCTATTTATTTTCTATGAAGTATTAACCCTATCAACCTACCCTCTGGTAACCCATGCAGGCAACGACGCAGCAAAACGTGGTGGCCGAGTCTATTTAGGGATTTTACTCAGTACATCGATAGCGTTTCTACTTTTTGCTGTAATTGGTACTTACGCAATAACCGGTGATTTGAGCTTTAAAGCAGGTGGCATCTTTAATGAGTCACATTCTAAGATAGCTCTTTCTGTACTATTAGTATTGTTTTGTTATGGCATAGGTAAAGCTGCGCTAATGCCATTTCATCGTTGGTTACCCGCAGCGATGGTTGCCCCTACTCCTGTTAGTGCGTTATTGCATGCGGTTGCCGTAGTTAAGGCTGGCGTTTTTAGTATCCTTAAAGTGGTCATCTATATTTTTGGCATCGATACGCTCAAGGACTTAGCAACTACCGATATCATGTTATATATTGGGGCTATTACCATTTTGTTATCATCGTGTATTGCGATGACGAAAGATAACTTAAAAGCAAGACTCGCGTATTCTACCGTTAGTCAATTAAGTTATATCGTTGTTGGCGCCTTGTTAGCTTCTTCGATAGCGAGCGCTGGTGCTGCGCTGCACATAGCAACTCACGCGGTTGGTAAGATCACCTTATTCTTTTGTGCAGGTGCCATCATGGTAGCAAGCCATAAGAAAAATATTTCAGAAATGGTTGGCCTAGGAAAAACCATGCCGATCACCATGACCGCTTTCGCTATTGGTGCTATTAGTATCATAGGTTTACCCCCTATGGCTGGCACATGGAGTAAATGGTATCTAGCCGTAGGCGCTTTAGAAGCTGATAAACTTTTTATTGTCGTAACCTTAATGATAAGTTCGTTACTGAATATTGCCTATTTATTGCCTATACCAGTGAAAGCATTTTTCAATAAGCCAAACGAAAATGAACAACCTTGGAGTTGGAAACAAACGAAAGAAGCTCCCCTACCGATTTTAATCGCACTCAGTGTGACATCAATAGGTTGCCTCTTATTATTTTTCTACCCTCAGCCCTTGATTGAATTAATCAATCTTATTCCGGGCGTTGCAACTAATGGAGAAGGTTAATATGGCTGAGCATAACGATGAAAAACAGTATTTTTTTGATAAACCCGAAAATATTCAAAAAATATTGAAGGTATTTTATGTTATTTGCGCACTGCTAGTGCTGGTTGATTTTATTGTACATCGTCACATTTATCACGATTGGGAAAATATCCCAGCATTTTATGCGATATACGGCTTTGTAGGGTGTGTTGTTTTAGTGCTTATTGCCAAAGAGATGAGAAAGTTCTTAATGCGTAAGGAAGATTATTACGATGAATAGCTTAATTATGCTTCCTCCATTTTTGCCCTTATTTTTAGGAGCTTTAGCGGCAATATTTTTGCGCGGTTGGACGAGAAATATCATCCTATTGCTAGCACCAGTGCTCGGCGCAATTAATCTCTATGGGCTTGAACATGGCGTGTTTTGGTCACTAGAGTTTATGGGCTATTCTTTAGAGCCCGTGCGCATTGACAAGTTAAGTATAATGTTTGGCTATCTTTTCCACATTGCTTCGTTTATTGCGATCATTTACGCCATGCATGTTAAAGATACCATACAACACGTCGCTGCCTTGGCATACGCGGCAAGCGCGGTTGGAGCAGTTTTTGCCGGTGATTTGCTGACGTTGTTTGTCTTTTGGGAACTATTAGCGCTAACTTCGGTATTCTTAATCTGGGCGAGAAGAACCGATAAAGCCTATTCTTCTGGATTACGCTATTTAATTATTCAAGTGCTATCTGGCGTGATGTTGCTCGCCGGACTACTCATATATGCACAAGTCAATGGTAGCTTACTATTTCAAGAAATTGGATTAGCGCATCAAGGCATTGCTCAAATTGGCGCTTGGTTAATATTTTTAGCGTTTGGTATTAAGTGCGCATTTCCTTTCGTTCATAACTGGCTAACAGATGCTTATCCTGAAGCGACACCAACAGGAACAATATTCTTAGCGTCGTTTACCACAAAAGTTGCAGTATACGCATTTGCTCGTGGTTTTCCTGGCACTGAGTTATTAGTTTGGATTGGCGTGACAATGGCATGTTTTCCAATTTTCTTTGCCGTAATTGAAAACGATCTGAGACGTGTTCTTGCTTATAGTATGATTAACCAAATAGGGTTTATGATCGTTGGCGTAGGTATTGGAACAGCCGTGGCGTTAAATGGTGCAGTTGCTCATGCATTTAACGACGTAATCTTTAAAGGATTATTAATGATGACCATGGGGGCGGTATTACACATGACCGGCCGTATCAATGGCTCAGAGCTTGGTGGTCTATATAAAAGTATGCCTAAAACCACGATACTTTGTATTGTTGGTGCCGCCTCAATATCTGCATTTCCGCTCTTTAGCGGCTTTGTTTCGAAATCAATGATCATGAGTGCTGCAGTTGCTGAAGGCTACGATGTCGTTTGGTTATTATTACTGTTTGCTGCTGCAGGTGTATTCCATCATGCTGGGATCAAAATCCCCTATTTTGCCTTCTTTGCACATGATTCAGGGCTCAGAACCACTGAGCCGCCTCGCAATATGTTAATTGCAATGACCGTAGCAGCATGCGCATGCGTTATTATTGGTACCTTCCCTCACCAAACGGTTTACGCACTGTTGCCATGGGAAGCTAGCTATCAACCTTATGACCTAACTCATGTGCTAACGCAGTTGCAATTATTGTTCTTCTCTGCACTGGCCTTTGTCTGGCTAAACCTTCGCCATATGTATCCGCCAGAGTTGCCATCAACCAACTTAGACGCTGATTGGTTCTATCGCAGATTAGCTCCAAACATGATTAAACAAATTGGCGGCGCCTTGAATAATAGTTATCAGCGTATGGAAATGATGGTTATTTCCTCGATTAAACAATTAATTCAAAGCTCATATGATACGGAAAAAGAAAGGCCTCGCGGCTATTTTGCTAAACTTTGGCCAACTGAAACCATGGTTGTTTGGGTTGCGATATTATTAGCAGCTTATTTGGTATTGTATTACGTTTAAGTTGCCAAGCGACGAGATGAATTAGTAACTGACAAAAATCCACTACTTACTTAGGGTAAGTAGTGGATTTTTTAATGGGTAGCATATGGGTAAAATTTTACCTGTTGCTGAGCCAGCACTTAGCGTCAATATTTGCCAAACAAGACTTCCACTTAACTTTATTCGTTTTTCACCCCTTAAAAGCGATAATAAAAAACCTTGCAATTAATGGGTTTACCTGTATAAATGCGCTTTTTTTATCAACAGCAGATAAGGTTCGACAGACATGAATCAATCGGCGACAAGTGCCTTTTATCAAAATTTTTTAGGAAATTCTCCTAGATGGTATAAGCTAGCTATTATCGCATGCTTAATTATCAACCCGATTTTATTTCAAATTAACCCATACATCGCTGGATGGGCACTTGTCATAGAGTTTATTTTCACCCTCGCTATGGCACTCAAATGCTACCCTCTTCAACCTGGTGGTCTCCTAGCTATTGAAGCTGTTGCTATTGGCATGACAACACCGCAACAAGTAATGCACGAAATAGAAATGAACATTGAAGTACTATTACTTTTGGTGTTTATGGTAGCTGGTATTTACTTTATGAAAAACCTGTTGCTATTTTTATTTACCAAAATAGTCACCAAGATACGTTCAAAAACAGTCGTGTCATTACTATTTTGCGCTAGTAGTGCTTTTTTATCAGCATTTCTCGATGCCCTAACCGTTATTGCAGTCATTATTGCAGTAGCCGTTGGTTTTTATGCGGTTTATCATAAAGTGGCATCAGGTAAAGACTTTCAACATCATGAACATGATCATACCTGTGATAATGGCGTACATGAAGTTTCACGTCTTGATTTAGATAACTTTCGTGCCTACCTTAGAAATTTGCTTATGCATGCTGGTGTTGGTACCGCATTAGGTGGTGTCTGCACCATTGTTGGCGAACCGCAAAACCTGATAATCGGCCAACAAGCTGGTTGGGACTTTATCGAGTTTGCGATACGCATGTCTCCGGTAACTATTCCGGTTTTTATCGCTGGTATGATCACTTGCGTCTTACTTGAAAAGCTAAAATGGTTTGATTATGGCTCTGAATTACCTGAAAGTGTTCGCAATATCCTCATCGATTATGAAACTGAACAGTCAGGTAAACGTACCAAAAAAGACAAAATGAAGCTGATCATGCAAGGTGTCGTTGCCATTTGGTTAATCATTGGTTTAGCACTACATTTGGCTGCGGTAGGGTTAATCGGTTTAACTGTTATCATCTTAGCGACATCATTTACCGGCGTTAATGAAGAACACCAAATTGGCCATGCATTCGAAGAAGCGCTACCATTTACTGCATTATTATCGGTGTTCTTTGCCATTGTCGCCGTTATCATTGACCAACAGCTGTTTACGCCTGTAATTACATGGGTATTAACATACGAAGGCAATATGCAGTTAGTGATGTTTTATCTTGCCAATGGTTTTCTCTCTATGGTGAGCGATAACGTTTTCGTCGGTACCGTCTATATCACCGAAATTCAAAAAGCCCTATCGAGTGGCATTATCAGTAGAGATCAATTTGATTTGTTAGCGGTTGCTATTAACACAGGTACTAACCTACCAAGTGTGGCAACACCAAATGGTCAAGCGGCATTCTTGTTTCTATTAACTTCAGCATTAGCACCATTAATCCGTTTATCTTATGGTCGAATGGTTATTATGGCACTACCTTATACGATTGTTTTGACGATTGTTGGCATGATAACGATTTCGTCTGGTTTTTTAGAATCGCAAACACAGAGCTATTACGATAGTCACTTAATTGAACACCACAACGATAGCGAAACAAGTACAGTTAGTTCAGGACATTAACTAACCGTCATCAATGTAGAGCAATAAACTACACTTTGTAACAAAGAAAAGCGCCAATAAGGCGCTTTTTTAGTTTATTCACTTGGCTGGAATTGGTAGATTATTGCTAATAGAAATACCATAGGATTTGTTTGTGAGATTTATTAGTAACTTAACAACGAATGCCAGAGCATGGCAATTACTGGCTTTAACCGCATTAGGCTTAGAGCTTACCGCCCTATATTTTCAGTATGTACTCGACTTAGCACCTTGTATTATGTGCATTTATCAACGTGTTGCAATTTGGGCAATCTTCTTTGCTGGCGTCGTTGGCAGCTTAGGTCATCAATATGTTATCGCAAGATTGGTTGCCTTTGCTTTATGGGGAACTGGCGCGATATGGGGCTTAATTATCGCTTTAGACCACGTAGAGATGCAATCTGCTGCTTTTTCATTTTTGTTTAGTTGCGACATTGTCCCGAATTTTCCGTCATGGGCTCCGTTACATGAATGGATCCCACCGCTATTTGCAGCAACAGGCGATTGTGGAGAGATCCAGTGGCAATTTTTAGGGCACTCCATGCCAGAATGGATGGTTGTTGTTTATAGCGTTTACACTGCTATTTTTGCCGCAGTGCTTACCGCGAGAATTGTCGATAAACGATTAATTTAGTTAAGCACTAACCCTTAGTGCTCTGCAGATAATAGAAAAGCAACTGCTATTGGAGTATGATTAGCAGTTGCTTATTTTAGTTTATTCATTTAGATTGTATACAATATATTCACAATTAAAGAAAGTACAATGTCAGAAAATATAAAAACAACGCCATTTAACGGCACTTTTTATGTTGCCAATACCATGGAAATATTTGAGCGTTTAGCATGGTATGGTTTCTTTGCGCTCTCATCACTGTATATGACCAGCCCTATTTCTCAGGGAGGTTTAGGGTTTAGTGATCAAGAGCGTGGTTTCTTGCAAGGGATGGTGCCTTTTTTCTTATATTTGTTCCCGGTCATTACCGGCGCCATAGCCGATCGTTATGGCTATAAGAGAATGTTTATCCTCTCGTTTGTCATTATGACACCTGCATATTTTTTACTAGGACAAGTCACCAGTTTTTGGGCATTTTGTGGTGTATTCTTCGCTGTTGCTATTGGTGCAGCCTGTTTTAAACCGATAGTTGTTGGAACAATTTCGCGAGTGACCGATGATACAAACCGCGGTATCGGCTTTGGCATTTTTTATACCATGGTGAATATCGGTGGCTTTTTGGGGCCACTGATTGCAGGCTATGTTCGTGTTATAGGCTGGGATATGGTGTTTATCATGTCTTCGTTATGGATTGCGATAAACTTTATTCCTGCGATTTTCTTTTATAAAGAGCCTGCGGTGTCTTCAGAGAAAAAATCGTTTAAAGAAGTGCTCGGAGAAGCTCAACAGGTGCTTGGCAATGGTCGTTTAGCCTTAACGATTGTTCCCGTGATTATCGGTTTAATGATCGCAGCAAAAGGCGCTATATCATGGTCTCTTTTTACCTATATCAGTGTTTTTTGGATTGTTATTAATTTTGTTTGGGATAAGTTGATCCCAACACAAAACAACCAAACGAATCCACGTTGGTTTAAAGAAAAAATGCAGCTCGGTAATACCTCATTTATCGTTTACCTTCTGATATTAACCGGCTTTTGGACAATGTATTTGCAGCTTTTTATCACTACTCCATTGTACATCCGAGACTTTGTTAATACACAAGATTTAGTTCAGCTAATCCAATGGTTAGCTCCTTCAACTCTCGAATTTTTTGCGGGCGTTAATATCGAACAACTAACGAGCTTTATTAGCGATAAAGTGCAATTGATTCAAGATAACAACTTAGACGCGGCATCTGCGCTGTATTTTGAATTGGTAAACTATAAAGTGATGGTGCCACAAGATGTCATTACGGCTGGCTTGCACTCTGTCGCTGAAGGGTCAACTTCTGCAAGCAACTTAGCTAAACTCTGGGCTGAACAATATCGACAAGTCAACCCAGAATATATTGTTAATTTAGACTTTGGCGCCATTATTGTTTTTCAATTATTAATCAGTAAGTTTTGTAATCAGTTTAAAGCGCTTCCGGTCATTATCGGTGGAACCTTGCTTATCGCGCTGTCTTTTATTATTGGCGGTCTTGCGACAGGTATTGGTTTTAGCGGTATCCTTATTGCCCTTTCTATTGTTGGTTTCGCTTTCGGGGAAATGATTGCCTCACCGAAAAGCCAAGAATACGTGGCCGCGATTGCGCCAAAAGAAAATAGCGCGATGTATATGGGCTATTACTTCGTTTCAATGTCATTAGGCTTTTTGTTTGGTGGTTTATTATCTGGCTGGAGTTATGGTTACTTTGCCAGAGAGTTAAATTCCCCGATGTTTATTTGGGTGATTTATGCCGGAATAGGGGTAATTACTGCGCTATCATTATTGGTCTTTAAGCAAAAATGGCTTCCTAGATGGCAACGTCGTGAGGCCATCGCTTAGCAATTCTAATGATTAAAAACACTTTTTGATTAAATAAAATAGCCAGCTAAACAGCTGGCTATTTTTTTTGTGTTGGTCAAACTTAACATTCACGCTTAGGCTTAAAATACGTGACCTCCTGATAATGTTAGCTCACCAAATTAAAGTCACTAAGAGTGACTACATCAATAAGTAGTAGCACGCACTGCCAATGATGATTGCAACAACAAAGCTAAGAATCGCACCTTCTTTAACCATTTCAGCGATAGTTAATTTTCCAGTACCATAGGCAATCGCATTAGGCGCCGTAGCAACTGGCAACATGAAGGCACAACTAGCGCACATAGCTGCTGGGATCATAAATATTACGGGGTCAAAACCAGATGATATCGCCGCGACAGCCAAAATCGGCATCAAAAGTGTCGCAGTTGCCGTATTGCTGGTGATTTCGGTTAAATAGGTAACCACTAAACATATCGTTACTATCATCAGTAACGCTGGTAAGTTTGACAATGACGTTAACCATTGCCCTAATAAATCACTTAACCCTGAGGCGACGAAACCTTTAGCGATAGCAATACCGCCAGCAAACAACAATAACATTCCCCATGGGATCTCCTTTGCAGTTTCCCAATCAAGTAAACGCGAACCCTTACCATTGGGAACAATAAACATCATGACAACCGCTAGGAGTGCAATGGTGCTATCACCAGCGTATGGGACATCAAATAATCCGCTCCAACCGCCAAACGGTTCATTTCGTGTGATCCAAGCTAGTGCCGTTAAACCAAATACCCATAAAGTGCGACTTTCTTCTTTCCGCCAAGGCCCCAACGTTGGCATATTAATGCTGTGTTCAAGCTTTACACCTCGAGTTAACCACAAAGCTATAATTGGAATCACCACCAAAACAATCGGCACCCCTATCTTCATCCAGCTAAGAAAACTAAACTCTTTTCCGGTTTGCTCCTCATATATCGCCATAAAAATAACGTTCGGTGGCGTACCAATAGGTGTTCCTATTCCGCCAACGGAGGCCGCATAAGCAATACCCAAAATCATCGCCACCGCAAGCTTGTGGTTGTCAACGTGTGAAAGGATAGCAAGCGCTATCGGCAACATGATGAGGGTTGTCGCGGTATTGGATATCCACATGCTTAAGATAGCTGATGCAAACATAAACCCCATCACTAAGCGCTTAGCACTGCTGACGCCGACTAGTTTTACCATATAAACGGCTAAACGCTCATGAGCACCACTTTTTTCAATCGCTTTTGAGAGCATAAATGCCCCCATAAGTAACAAAATGACATGGCTTCCCAACGAGGATGCCGCAGTTTTATGATCAACAATGCCGAACATTGGCAATAAAGCAAAGGGGATCAACGACGTTGCCGGGATTGGGATCGCTTCAGTGACCCATAAAATAACCGTTAGCAGCGTGATAGCTGCGGCGGCTGATGGCGAATAATCAAAGCCATTGCTACGTAAAACATAAAAGAGAATAAATGAGAGAATTGGCGCTAACAATAATATCTGCGTATTGGTTATTTTTTTTATCATAATGATTCACTTTGCCTTAATTGCATGATCACCAGTTAGAGATTTCTTGGTTTAAGCTTTGCCATAATGGCATTTGCTTCATATCTTGCCATGTCGATAGGCTTGTTTTTAGCATCTTAGCAATACGTTGCTCACCATATCCGCATGTCACGAGATTCGCGTTATCTATCACTTCAAAGACAGCAAGACGATTATTGCACATCAACAACATGTCACAGCCAGCTTCTTGCGCAGCTTCTGCTCGCTCGATAAAACCACCGATAGATGAGGCGCCGTGCATAGATAAATCATCGCTAAAAATAACGCCATCAAAACCTAAACGGTTGCGCAAAATATCTTGTAGCCAAATACGAGAAAAACCAACAGATTTGTCGTCAACATCAGGATAAATAACGTGTGCGGGCATAATGGCGGCCAATTGGTTATCAGCGATTAACTGCTTAAAAGGTTGCATATCAACTTTTTCAATCGCTTGATAGCTGCGCTCGTCAATTGCCATGGCAATATGCGAGTCCGCTTTGACACTGCCATGGCCGGGAAAATGTTTACCCGTCGCTTGCATGCCCACTGATTTCATACCATTGATAAAATGATGGGCTAGCATTGCGACAATGTCCGGTTGTTGATGAAAGCTACGATCACCAATTACAGCGCTAATATTATTAATATCAAGTACTGGCGCGAAACTAATATCAATGCCAACCGATTGCACTTCCAAGGCCATCAACGTTCCTGCTTGTTTCGCCATCACTGCTGCCTGTTCAATATTAGCGCTGGCTAACTGATATATTTTCCCCATCGCAGGGATAGCACTAAACCCTTCACGAAATCGTTGAACACGGCCACCTTCATGATCAACAGCGATAAGTATATTACCATTAACACTCGTTCTAATATCATCAGTTAACGCTGATATTTGCTGTGGTGATTGATAATTGCGTGAAAATAAGATGACACCACCAACTAGGGGATGATTGAGTAACTCTTTATCTTCCTGAGTTAACGACGTCCCTTCGACGTCGATCATAAGAGGTCCCATAACACCTTCGATAAACAGATAAAAATGCCGTTACTCTACCCAATTTACATGATAAAAACAAAAGAGATCGATGTGCAGAAAAACAAAACTACCCATTTCTAAGAAAATATGAAGAAAAATGCGCTAAGGGATGACCTCAACACCTTAATATAGGCTCTATTCTATTGGTGCAGCAACGCCTGCAGCGATAAAAGGAATAACTTTTTGAATGACATCTTCGATTGACATATTGCGATCGAAATCATTTTGGGCAATATCCATCAAAGCATCACTTGAAGACATGGTAAAGACAATGGTTCCCATGGTGAAATGTAAACGCCAGAAAATATCTTCTGCTGATAATTGTGGGTAAGCTTTTTGAACCGCCAAGACAAAATTACTAATCAACCCTGGATATTGTGTGGTAAAAAACCAACGCAAGAATCCCTGACTATCTGTATATCCGCGCCCTAACAACTGAAGAAAGTTACTGGTACCATTTTCTCGAAATACGTTTAATGACAACAAAGGCGCTACAAAAGCTGAGAATACCTCGGTTAAACTAGGTTGTCTCTCTTGCTTGCAAATATCTTCCAAGGCAATGACAAGATTTGGAGCCAATTCATCCATGTAACGAGACATAACCGATTTTATCAATTCTTTTTTTGAACCAAAATGATAGTTAACCGCGGCTAAGTTAACTTCCGCTAAACTGGTGATTTCTCTTAACGATGTACCATTAAATCCTTTTACGGCAAACAAACTTTCTGCGGCGTCTAGAATTTTATTTTTTGTACTCATTTACAACTCTGTTACACAAAATATTAGGGCTCGAATAACAGTTTAAACAAGCGTTTAAAAACATGCAATAAGCGATTGTAATTCATGCTTTACATAAATATTGCACCAATAAGCATTTTTAGTACATGAAAGTGCCTTTTCCATTCAATCACATTACGTTAGTATACTAGCTTGCAATTTAACGTAATCCCATGCCTATCTTTTTAAATTGCAACCATCAATAAGCGCTAATAGAAAGGATTATTAATAAATATAATGAAAACTTTACTCAAACATTCAAGCATTGCCTTGTGCGTTGTTGCTGCATTAAGTGCATGCCAAGAAGAAAAAAAATCGACAGAATTAACCAAAGAGCCAATTAAACAATTAACGGCGCAAGACGCTGAAAACTTTTTAGCTAAAGTTGAAAAAGAAACCATCGAATTAAATATCGAAGGTGCCCGAGCTGCATGGATAAATGCCAACTTTATCACGGATGATACCAATGCTCTAGCGGCAGAAGCGAGTCGTAAATCAACGGAAGCAGGTGTTGAGTTTGCGATGGAAGCAGCTAAATTTGACGATGTTAAGGTGACGGAAGATCAGCGCCGTAAATTAAACATCCTCAAGCAAAGTCTTGTTATGCCTGCACCTCAAGATCCTGCAAAATCTGCAGAACTAGCACAAATTGGTTCAGAATTAAACAGCATGTATGGTACAGGATCATATACTACTGAGGCTGGTGAAAAGCTTAGCTTAGGTGATATGACAGCCACCATGGCAACATCACGCGACTATGATGAACTACTGGATTTATGGCAAGGCTGGCGCACAATTAGTCCAGCGATGAAGCCTTTGTTTGTTCGTCAATCAGAACTCGCCAATGAAGGTGCTCGAAATTTAGGTTATGAAGACTTGGGTACCATGTGGCGCTCAAATTACGACATGAAGCCGAGCGAATTTGCGACAGAGCTTGACCGTTTATGGGGTCAAGTAAAGCCTCTTTATGATGACTTACATTGCTATGTAAGAACCGAATTGGGTAAAACTTACGGTGAAGACAAGGTACCGCAAGACCAACCAATTCCTGCCCACTTACTCGGTAATATGTGGGCTCAAAGCTGGGGTAATATTTATGATCTTGTCGCACCAGAGGATGCTGATCCTGGCTATGACTTAACCAAACAACTTGAAAAACACGGCTACGATGAACTTGAAATGGTACGTGGCGCAGAAAAGTTCTTTACGTCACTAGGATTTGAGCCTTTACCAGAAACATTCTGGAAGCGTTCACTATTTACTAAACCAGAAGATCGTGATGTCGTCTGCCATGCGTCCGCATGGAACCTTGATGCTAAAGATGATATTCGCATCAAAATGTGTATCCAAAAAACGGGGGAAGAATTTAACGTTATTCACCACGAGTTAGGTCACAATTTTTATCAACGCGCATATAAAGATCAACCAGTATTCTACCAAGCAAGTGCTAACGATGGATTCCACGAAGCCATTGGTGATACCATTGCCTTATCGGTTACGCCTAAATATCTTAAAGAAATTGGCCTAATTGATGAGATCCCAGACGAGTCAAAAGACATCGGCTTATTATTGAAAATGGCACTTGATAAAATTGCCTTTATTCCGTTTGGCTTATTGGTCGATCAATGGCGTTGGAAAGTATACTCAGGGGAAGTTACCCCTGAAAACTATAACAATGCTTGGTGGGAACTACGTGAAAAATACCAAGGGGTTACCGCACCCGTTGACCGCCCTGCCGATGCGTTCGATCCAGGTGCTAAATATCACGTTCCTGGCGGCGTTCCTTATAGCCGTTATTTCTTAGCCCATATTCAACAATTTGAATTTCACAAAGCACTTTGTGAAATTTCAGGCAATACCGACCCGATTCATCGCTGCTCTATCTATAACAGCAAAGAGGCAGGCAAAGCATTGAATACCATGTTAGAAATGGGCTCTAGTCAGCCGTGGCAAGAAGCTTATAAAGTATTAACGGGTAGTGAGCAAATGGATGCGACTGCTATTCTTGATTACTTCGCACCACTTCATGCATGGTTAAAAGAGAAAAACAAAGGCCAACAATGTGGTTATTAGGTTAAATTAAACCTTTTAAGCTCGCAAAAAGCCGCTTTAAGCGGCTTTTTTATTAATACTAATTAAGTTCTTCAAAGCCTGCGTATTTCACTCCTGAAAGCATTGCCATTTCTCGATGCCAAGTTGCTAAATCCTGTTTATTAAAGCCATTAAGATTATCGTGACCACATGCTCTTGCCATCACTTGCATTAGAGATACAGAGGCATTAAAGAAATTTGACAATTGTTGTGCTGATTTTTCAATGTTGAGTCTTTTACGTAATTGTGGATCTTGAGTTGCAATTCCCGCGGGACAATTATTGGTATTACACATACGAGCAGCAACACAACCTATCGCCTGCATCGCACTATTGGACAGCGCAATAGCATCTGCCCCAAGAGCTAACGCTTTAACAAAATCCATCGGCAAACGTAAGCCTCCAGTAATGATCAAGGTCACGTTACCACTTTCCCCTCGCTCATCAAGATATCGCCTCGCTCTGGCTAAAGCAGGTATCGTTGGAACGCTGATATGATCCCTAAAAATTTCTGGAGCAGCACCGGTTCCACCACCTCGACCATCAAGGATGATGTAATCAGCACTCGCATCCAGCGCGAACTGAATGTCTTCTTCAATATGGTTCGCACTTAGTTTAAAACCTATTGGAATACCACCTGTTATTTCTCTTACTCTGTCAGCAAACTTCTTAAATTCTTGCGGTGAACTCATTTTTTCAAAGGTGGGTGGGGATACTGCGGGTTGCCCTTCAGGAATATTCCGTACCTTGGCTATTTTGCCTATATTTTTATTCCCTGGTAAATGCCCTCCTGTGCCGGTTTTGGCTCCTTGGCCGCCTTTAAAATGGAATGCCTGAACATGTAATAGCTTTTGTTCATCGTAACCAAATTGTGCGCTAGCCAGCTCATAGAAATAGCGAGAATTAGCTTGTTGCTCTTCTGGTAACATTCCTCCTTCCCCTGAGCAAATACCGGTTCCCGAAAGTTCCGCCCCTTTTGCTAATGATATTTTCGCTTCTTCTGATAATGCGCCAAAACTCATATCTGACACTAACAAAGGAATACTTAGTATTAACGGCTTCTTAGCCTTAGGGCCAATAACCACCTGTGTTGCTACACTGGCATCTTCTTGCAATGGTTTTGTAGCCAATTGTGCGGTCATAATTTGAATATCATTCCAGTCAGGTAATTGATAACGTGGTACCCCCATTGACACCATGGGACCATGCTCTCCGAGGTTTAATAATCCTTCTTTGGCTAACTGATGAATAAAAGCGACGCTGGGTTCTTCTTTAGTCGCTTGTGCTACAGGGATCTTATCTTCAGCGCTTTTTACCCCTGGACCCTCGCTACCGATATCGCTTTGGTCAAACTGTTTATGGCTACCATCACAAAACGGTTGATTAGCAGAATGCTTACATTGACAAAAATAGGCTTCTTCATTGCGCTGAGCTTTGTGTGCCAAAGGCTTAAACTCTGTACCTGCATGTGAACCATCACAAAAAGGTTGATTAGCTGAGCGTCCACAACGACAAAAATAGTAACTTTTGTCTTTTACTAACGACACTTTCGCAGGTTTGATGTCAGCGATCGTAGGTTTCATCTGCACTTTCCTATTTATCATTGTTTTACTAGGTGAACTAACGTGAATCCATCAGTCTTTAAATAAAGCCTACGCATTTCATGCTTTCATATTTAACAAACTGATACCACAAAGATATTCTTGCGCTAAAGTATAGGAGAAGAATGACAATGTTGAGCAAATGCTGGCAAATTACATAAAAAAACCACATCGGTAAGGATGTGGTTTCTTGGTGGAGATTAGGGGCTACCAATTAGCCATTGGTTATTTAGGCGCTAGTCTTCAACTCTAACGCCCCAAACGTCATGTTCATCGGCGTGAATGATTTGCACCCATACTTGGTCACCAGGCTCAACATCGAATTCATCGGTTAAGTAAACTTTACCATCAACTTCAGGCGCATCCATATATGAGCGACCAACGGCACCTTCACTGTTTACTTCATCAATCAAGACTAAATACTCTTGACCTATGCGTTGCTGTAACTTCTCAGCACTAATTTCAGCCTGAACTGCCATAAAACGTTGTAAGCGATCTTCCATCACCTCATCAGGCACATGATCAGGCAATTCGTTAGCGGTTGCCCCTTCAACTGGAGAGTATTTAAAACAACCAACACGGTCAAGTTGTGCTTGACGCAAAAATTCTAACAACTCTTCAAACTCTTCTTCAGTTTCGCCAGGAAAGCCGACAATAAACGTTGAACGGATCACTAATTCTGGACAAATCTCGCGCCATTTTTTAATGCGCTCCAACACACGTTCTGAGCTACCGGGACGCTTCATCAGCTTTAAGATGCGTTTGTTTGCGTGCTGAAACGGAATGTCCAAATAAGGCAATATCTTGCCTTCTGCCATCAACGGGATGATACTATCAACATGTGGATAGGGATACACATAATGTAAACGCACCCAAACGTCTTGCTTTGCTAATTCTTCACATAACTGCTGCATGTGGGTTTTTACAGGCATGCCTTCATAAAAATCAAGCTTGTGCTTAACATCAACACCGTAAGCAGATGTATCTTGGGAAATAACCAGTAACTCCTTAACGCCAGAATTAGCAAGTCGTTTAGCTTCACCTAATACTTCACCAATTGGGCGAGAATCCAAATCCCCGCGCATTGATGGGATGATGCAGAAAGTACAGCGATGATTACACCCTTCTGATATCTTTAAATACGCAAAATGTTTAGGGGTCAGCTTAACCCCATGATCAGGAATTAAATCAACAAACGGGTTATGCTTAGGTTTTTCTAAATGCTCATGCACTTGTGTTAGCACTTCATCATATGCATGAGGGCCAGTGACCCCTAAAACATTAGGATGCAGCTCGATAATTTCATCTTTCTTGGCACCTAAACAACCCGTAACCAATACTTTGCCGTTCTCTTTTAACGCTTCACCGATTGTATCGAGTGACTCTTGCACTGCTGAATCGATAAAACCACAGGTATTCACAATCACCATATCGGCATCGTCATAGCTTGGCACAACGTCATAACCTTCTGTTCGCAGTTGCGTAAGAATTCGCTCAGAATCAACAAGGTTTTTAGGACACCCAAGACTTACGAAGCCCACCTTTGCAGCGCGCTCTGTGCTATTTTGAGCGGTATTTGACGCCGATTTAGCCTGTTGAACTTCAATAGCCTGCTCTTCTAGCACCTTTTTAGGCGTATCAAGCGTAGTAGTTTGTTTGGGGTCGAATTGTTCAACAGTCATAATGCGCCTTGAAATAAAACAAAAGTAATCAATAAAAATCACTGGTAATTTTGAGTGCGCGGATTATACAGTAAACTATCAAATATTTCAGCATTATTAGGTTAGGAATGGTATAAGAATAACCAATTAATAAAGAAGGAATTTCAATGCATCAAGTTTACTCTAAACTCAAGCTGTAGTGGTCAACTAATACTGGCCACGTTTTTGTAGTTACGGTATTAAATACAAGAAAATTAAATAGTTAATTGAAGTTGCAATGCTTTGTGATAAATACAGCTACAAACATGGAGAATAAAATGAAAATTAAGGATATTCACGAACAAGCAATCGAACTTAGCCTATGTGCAAACGCATATCAATTTAGCCAAGAGTTTTTAGGTATGCACAAAAGTTACTACGGCATGTTAAAAGTAAACGGCAAACAACCAAGCACTGTTTCACTGGTGAACCTATTCTGTGCTATTCAAAGCAAGATTAACATGCTGAACAACTACAGCAATCAAGATTTATCTAAACTACAAAATATTGCTGATGCGGTTATGCAGGAAATCAAAAAGCGAGGAAGTAATAAATCACATTTCTAAACTTCATATTATGAAGTTTGGCTAAGTAGTTAACTCTTCTACAGTTAAAACATTTTTTACCAAGGCTAGTTTTAATAGTTCCTGATGAGTATTTACACCTAACTTACTATAAATATTCGCTTTATGAACATGGGCTGTTTTAGGTTGCATTTCGAGCTGGTACGCTGTCTCTTTAATAGTTAGCCCTTTCGCTAGCAATTTAAAGACTTGCTGTTCGCGATCAGTTAATTGAGTTGAATCAGATTGTGTTCGCATATTAGCTTTTACATCATCACTAAAATACGACACGTTATTAAGTACGCAGCGAATCGATTTAACAATTTCATCTGGCGCAATCCGTTTAGACATATAAGCTAAAGCGCCACTAGCGATCGCTTCACTTATATAAGGTTCGTTGTCATACATACTTAAAGCGATAATACGGGTATCAGGATAATGAGCGGTAACATGCTTCATCAATTCAATGCCGCTAACATCAGGCAATAGAACATCGACTATTAGTACATCAAGCTGTTGGTGAGGCAATTGTTGGAGTGCATCGTTGAATGAACAATATTCTGCAACAACGCTTAAATCCTTTTGAAGCTCAATAAGCAATTTAAAGCCTTGCGCTACAATCGCATGGTCATCAACAATTCCAACTTTTATCACATGAGTTCCTTCAGCATTTTCCTAGATAAATGTTTTAATTGATTAACAACTAATAGTCACTAAGAAATATTCCTATACGAATACATAAAACAATGTATAACATACAGAATAATAACAAGAATTGAACGTATAGAAATAATGTAATGAAAAAAGGATTAACCGACTACGGAAGCAAAGCGTTGTGTATCTACATTGTTTACGCTGTACTGTGGTGCCTTGGCTGGCAACTGTCGGTTAACTTTGAAACCATCGCAGATATTACCTCTTGGTTTTTACCTGCGGGCATACGTGTAAGCGCGCTGTTATTTTTACCAATGCGATATTGGCCTGTTATTGCATTCAGTGAATTCACAAGCATTTTTATTGTAAACAGTGTCGATTCCCCCTTTCAAACGACATTAGGCGAGATAATCGGCACTTTCCCACCAATAATGATTTACATGTATTGTGTAGATCAATACCTTAAATCATCCAAAGAAGTAAAACTAGACTCTGTGCAGCCTGTACTCAACTTATTTTCTTGGGTTGGACTAGGCGCATTACTAACAGCAAGTATTCTTGTGACTAGCTTGGTATTTCAAGAGCAAATACCAAAAGAGCAGCTTGTTACGACAGTAATGTCATTTATGTTGGGGGATTTTGTAGGCGTATTGCTTGTAGCACCTATTTGCTATGCTTTAGCTCAAGTTATACAAAGTAAAGTTAAAATAAATTACCGATATTTAAGTAAAGTTGTATTACTTTCTGTATTAACAATTGCTACAGCAACACTCGTTTTACTTACGCAACCCAGTACAGGTTATTACATAAAGCTGTTAGCGTTTATTCCAATCGTTTTGTTTGCTTATAAGCATGGTTGGATTGGTGCTACTGCGTCCATTGTTGCAGTCAATAGTCTAATTGTTGTTGCCAGCTTTGTGACGAATGACTTTGGCAACATGTTAGAGAAACAGCTTTATCTTATTGCTATGTCGATGACAGGCTTGTTGCTTGGAGCAGCAATGAGTGAACAAAAAATGCTGAATATAACGTTGCAAGACAAGAACACAGCGTTATCTAAAGCCAATGACGAATTGTTAAATCAGTTAAAAAAGAACCAGCAACTTGCGCAAAAGGTTGTAACAATACAAGAAGATGAACGAAAGGTTTTATCAAGAGAACTACATGATGAAATCGGACAAAACATTACAGCCCTAAAAACAAACCTAAGTGCTGTTAAGCAGCTTTCTAACTCACCAAGTATCACGCCAATATTAGACTCGATAAACAATATCGCCGATGCTACTTATTCATCTGCGTACAACATGATGCATTGGCTAAGGCCAAGAATTTTAGACGATTTAGGTTTTGAAAAAGCGTTAACTCACGACAATTTTGTTCAACTGTTAGCTAATGCGGGCATCAACTACATTCCAACATTAAACGGTAATTTAGACTCAATAAATGAAGATATAAAAATTGCGGTATATCGCATCACGCAAGAATGTATCAATAACTCAGTAAAACATTCCAAAGCGAGTAATTTGTGGCTGGATTTATCTGTAAACAAAGCAAATATAAAACTTAGAATCAAAGATGACGGAATTGGTTTTGATACTAAAGAGCAAAAGCAAGGCTTAGGTATACAAGGCATAGAAGATAGAGTAATGGCATTAGCGGGTCGCTATACACTTTTATCAAATGAGGAAGGTACTGAACACTTCATTAACTTTAATGTTGAGCAAACAAACGAGAACAATAACCATACACTTACCAACTAGGAAATTTTCCTATTTTTATTTAACTACAACTCTACTACCTTACTTTTCAAGTAGTTAGTAATTACCGAATGACAGCTTTAACTCGCTGAGCATACAGTAATTTGTCTCTTAACCAGACAAGGAGTAGTTAATGCCTTTCAACTTAAAATACATTATTAGTGTTGCCACGTTAACCTGCTTAATTTCAGCATGCGGTAGCGGTGGCAGTAGTAGCAAAGAAACGCCCCAAACCCCATCAACACCCGTAACCCCAAATATTAGTATTGCAGACGTTACAATTACAGAAGGCAATGAAGGTACAGCAGAAGCTGTATTTACTGTCACATTAAGCCAATCAACATCAAATATTGTCACCGTTGATTATGCTACCAGCGACGATACAGCTATAGCTGATGAGGACTATGTTGCAGTAAGCGGAACACTTACATTTGAAGCAAATACTACGTCTCAACAAGTATCAGTTGCAGTTAATGGTGATATTGAATATGCAGACTTTGATAGCGATGAAGTTTTCTTCTTGAATTTAACTAATGCAACAAATGCAAATATTAGTAGAAATAGAGCAACTGGAATAATTGCTAATGACGACATTACTAAGCTTGAGTCATATGAGCAATTAAAAATTGCTTATAAAGAGTACTTCCAAAGTCTACCCAACGGCCCTTTAGATACTATTATCCCACTAGACTTGGATAATGATTCAGATGAAGATTTGCTTATGCTTTCAGCTAGAATTGATATACATGAAGAAAACAACATTGTCATTTATAGAAATGAATTAGGGAACGGCTTCAAGAGAGAAATAACAGAATTCAAAGTAGGTACAAGAGGAGATCATATTGTAGCCGACTTTAATAATGACGGCCTAAAAGACTTTTACTGGAGTGATTCAGGTTTTGATGATTACGGAGTTAAAATTTATGGAGCTCAAGAGCGTTTATTCTTACAACAAATAGATGGCTCACTAATTGATTCTACAAACACAAATTTACCTGAATTAGTAGTAGCTAGTCATAGTACATGCTCTGGTGACATTGATAATGATGGGGATTTAGATATTTTCGTAGGTGGTTTAGGTGATCCAAGAATGCTCTTAAACCAAGGAGAAGCTAACTTTATTGAAGATAATACTGTTTTACCTAACCAGTTAATATCTGCATCTTGGATAGACGAACATCGTAATGAGACTGGCGTCGTAGCAGATATGATGCCTAGCTTTAGTTGGTGTGAAATGTCGGATTATGACAATGATGGTTATATTGACTTACTTTTAGGAAGTAATAACAATGCAGAAACAAAGTTAGGAAACGGGTTACTTATAGGTAACTCTCACCTGCTCTTATTTAACAATGGCAATAAGACGTTTGAATTTACCGATAGAAGCTTATTAACAAGCGCTGAGAAAGTTACAATTGATATAAAGAATATTGATTTAAATTCAGATGGTTGTTCTGATTTTGCCACTTTGAATAGCGACTATAACCACGAACAAACAATACGTATTTACGAAAATGATTGTACAGGGAGCTTTGAAGTTGCGTTTGAAGAAAAACAAACGAATGAAGAGCACCTGTATTTCGTCAATGCTATTTCCATCCAAGATATAGATCAAAATAACTACGTTGATCTATTTACCTACTACAAATCAGTAATAGTTTCTACACAAGTAGATAGTATCAATAACATGCCAGCTAAAAGTTACTTTAATTTTGGCAACCAAATAGAAGTGCAAAATATTACAGTTGAAACAGCACTAAAGCTAGGTCCAGCTGCTTATATTGCTTTTAGCAGCTTTAAATAAATCAATTGAAATTCAAACATTATTGCATCCAAGCAATTCATGGATACTTAATTTGAACGAAAGCAAATACGGTACAATTTATCAAGGAGAGTTATCATGAGTAGATCGAAATACCATTTTAGAATAAGAACTTCGAACGGTGGGATTGTTGGAAACATAACCAAAGAAGCAAAATCACTTGCAGACGCTGAAGTAAAGCTCAGACGGCAATACCCTGATTGTGAAATATTAGACGTACAAGTTAGTTAACTAATTAGCAAAAGTCGGAGCAAACATGAACGAATTAATAAGCCCAACCAGCGAGCAGTTATTTTATGATGACTTAAAATGGTATCAAAAGTTAGGTAATGTTGCTGGCTTTTTAATATTACTATTTCCACCTTTAGGGCTGTACTGGATATTCAAAGGAACATATAAAAAAGGAAAGGATGGCATAGCGAATAAAGTAGGAGCAGTAGGGAAACTTTACTCTACTTCATACGTTATATTTTTTGTAAGCCTTTTTATTAATAAAGAATTGGCTGCATTAGCTATTGTAAACTTTATTTTTATAACACCAGCAATACACGCATATTTAAAATATATAGAAACAAACAGGAAATCTGATGCGGCAACAAATGGTAAAAATAAAGTAGCTAAAACAGAGCTTTCAATGTAGAGAATCTCTTCAAGTTTTAATAAAGCATTAAATTGGCATACAGAAAGAAAGTTAAATAAAGAGCTAGTTAAAAGAATAAGACGTGAGAAGCTCAACAATATATTGCTGTGCCTAGTTAATAATGAAACATTACCTTTAACAAAATGGTACAACGAGCAAGACGAATATAAAGCAACGGAGCTAATCCCAATCAGCGTATTGTATGAAAAATATATCGAGGTATATGACGATATCCTTGAAGAGTTGCAATCAGAGGGAAATGTTCACGTAATAACTAAAGATCTTGAGTTTTTAAATGAAGGTAAGCTAAAAGCATTTTTTAATCACTTAGCAAAAATTCAAGAACAAAATAGTGAAGAAGCCAATAGTGATACAAGCTGGGTCGATAATAATAGAGGTAAAGTTGCTACGGGCATAGTTGCCGCTAGCTTATTCGCGGGTTATAAAATGGCAAGAAAGAAAAAATAAATATACAAGCCCCTTGCCACTACAAAGCAACGCTTAACTTACCTTAGGCACCCAAGACTTACGAAGCCGATACGAGAGCCTTTGGTTTGACTGTGATCAACGTGGCTAGCCTGCTCTTCTAAAACGTTTTTTGGAGTTTCCAGCGTTGTTGTTTGTTTCCCCTCTGGCTGAGGATGTTTAGGGTCAAATTGTTCAACAGTCATGTTAGGCCTTATCGACAAGTAATACCGAATTTTAAGTGCACAGATTATACAGAAAATCGGATTTTACAACAAAAGCTCTTGCTCTATCGCAGTAAAACACTCTGCAGCGTCCATTAACGATGCAGCCGTTAACTGAGCTACCCCATAGACATGCGTTTGACAGTGATATTTACTCGCTACTTTCGCGAGCAATAAATCAAAGTCCCCATCTCCAGACAATAGTATGATTTTATCGACATCTGGCGCTGCTTCTAAGACATCAATCGCTATTCCTACATCCCAATCGCCTTTAGCCGAGCCGTCACTTCGTTGGATAAAAGGCTTGAGCTTAACTTCAAAACCGATATGTTTAAGCGCCGTTTGAAATTTATGCTGTTGGTCATCTTGCCTTGCGATAGCGTAAGCATTAGCCATTACAATGTTACCTTGTTCACTGACTCGCTGCCAAAATTGTCGATAGTTAAATTGTCGACCAAAGGCTTGACGAGTGGTGTAGTAAATATTTTGTACATCCACAAATATGGCTATTTTTGTCACTGAGCTATCCCTGAAATGTCCGAATAAATGAAAACAATGGCACTATATCATTATGGCTCTGGTATAATCTAAACAATTCACCCCAATTAGGTTCTACTCTTGTCTGCTTTATCTTTTACCAACACTCCACTAAATATTGAAATTGTCGATAATTTAACTCGTTTAGGTTATACCGAAATGACCCCTATTCAACATCAAGCATTACCTAAAGTGCTGGCTGGAAAAGATATTATTGGTCAAGGAAAAACCGGTTCAGGGAAAACAGCAACATTTTCACTGGGTTTACTTCACAGTCTAAACGTTAAGCGTTTTCGTGTGCAAGCGTTAGTGTTATGCCCAACCAGAGAGCTAGCCGATCAAGTAGCAAAAGAAATAAGAAAACTTGCGGCAGCGATTCATAACATCAAAGTATTAACCCTTTGTGGTGGCACGCCTATGGGCCCTCAAATTGGTTCACTTGAACACGGTGCTCATATCATTGTAGGAACGCCTGGGCGAATTGAAGATCATTTACGTAAACAACGTTTAGATTTATCAGAGTTAAATACTTTGGTACTTGATGAAGCTGATCGTATGCTTGAGATGGGGTTTGAGCCAGCACTAGAGCTCATTTTTTCATGTTGCCCGAAAGAGCGCCAAACGCTGTTATTTAGCGCGACTTTTCCAGAGCAAATACAAGTAATGGCAAACAAGATCATGCGACAACCTGAATTAATTAAGGTAGAAAGTAGTCATAGCCATGCCAGCATTAGCCAACATTTTTTTGAAGTAGACAATAATGACCAACGCTTAACCGCCGTAGCATTATTGCTGCAACAATATCAAAGTGAGTCTACCGCCATATTTTGTAATACTAAGTTGGAAACTCAGGCCCTAGCCGATTCATTGATAAATCGCGGTTTTAGCTGCGCAGCATTGCATGGCGATATGGAGCAACGTGATCGTGACCAAACGTTAGTGCGCTTTGCAAATAAAAGTATCAATATTCTAGTGGCAACTGACGTAGCAGCGCGAGGACTTGATATCGATAATATTGCGATGGTGATAAATTACCACATTGCTCATGATCCAGAAATTCATGTCCATCGCATTGGCCGTACTGGCCGCGCAGGAAATTCAGGCATAGCCTGTTCGTTAATTAGTGCCAAAGAAGCTCATAAAGTGATCCGTTTAGAGCAATATTTAAACATTGAAGTGATACCAGAGCCTTTGCCTAGCAGCGACGTTTTAGACAAACCGGTATTAACCGCTAATATGGCAACCATTCAAATTGATGGTGGTAAAAAGCAAAAGTTACGTCCAGGGGATATCTTAGGCGCGTTGACGGCAAATAAACAACTTGATAGCAATGCGATTGGTAAGATCCAAATGTTCCCATTAAAAGCCTATGTTGCGGTGCAAGCACCATTAGCCAAAAAAGCCGTAAAAATCATCTCAGAAGGAAAAATGAAAGGTAAGAGTTTTCGCGCAAGAATCATTAAATGATAAGCCATAAGCCATGAGCTAAATCCAAAGCATTTATACTGTTGGCAGCTTTAGAACATGGCTTAAAATCGTAGCTTTACTTTATCGTTTTATCGTTAAGTGTTGCTAATACCTTAAACCTCAATGCGTTCATGTTAAATGAACTTTTAACACTATGCTCCCCTTACCTTTTTGCATTAAATGCTTGATATTTAGCAATATGTGGCTTTTCAATCAGCACTTTACTTAACGGATCAATAATCACTAAATCATGAGGATTAACCCTAATGCTTTTAGGTGACGTTAAGTCTAACTTACTCAACTTACCATTAACCGAGACTTCTAAAGGCATAGGAAACGGAAGGTTGTTTGGTACTTGCCACTCAATGGTTAGCTTACCATCACCACGTTTTTGCACAACCTGTGGCAATTTCGCTTGATAAAAATATACATCAAAAAACCAACGATAATCTTGCCCGGTTAAACGATTAACAATATTCAAAAAGTCTTCTGTATCAGCCAGAACTGGATTGATTTTTCCGGGTTTGGGGTCCGCAACACCATAAACGAGTTCTGTGGTGGCTTTAAAAAATAGTTCATCACCAACCAAGTTACGTAGCGTATGCAAGACCCAAGGAGCTTTGGCGTAGATATCTGGGCCTGGCCCTCCTTTTTCTTCTTGATATACTCCCTCTACTGTTAGCAGCTTTTTACTGACAATTGGCGCTTTATTGCGTACTTTCAGGCGCATATCATACATATGTGCCATGTAGGCAACCTGACCATGTAAATATTCTTCATAAAGCGGATGAACATATGCGCCAAAGCCTTCATGAAGCCACATCGCATTGGCATTTTTATTGGTTAGCTGATTAGCAAACCACTCATGAGCAAACTCGTGAAATAATAACCAATCAAAACCATACTTATCCGCTTTATAGTGGTTCCCGTAAGCATTTATCGTTTGGTGCTCCATCCCCAAATGAGGGGTTTCGACTATACCAATTTTGTCTTGAGCAAAGGGATACGGACCAATTTTCCTTTCAAAAAATCGAGTAATATCAATGAGCTCTTGGGTCAATCGCTCTGCTTGTGCTTTATTCTCTGGTAAGTAGTAAAATTCTACCGGAATCGTATTGCCATATTGGCTTATAAACTCAGTTTTAATGACATCGAAAGGGCCAACATTAATCGCCACACCATATGTATTAAGCTGTGAAAGTGCCTGCCAAAAATAAGTTGAAGTTTCGTCGGTATGAGTAATTGAGGTTAACTTACCATTGGATGCAGCAACTAAGCCTTTAGGTACAGTGATATAAATGTCTGTTGTTTTTGGCTCACCTATCGGATTATCTATGCATGGCCAAAATAAATCACATCCTTCTCCTTGCACAGCAGTTGCAATCCAATCGTCGCCATTTGAGGTTTTTGACCAAACAAAACCACCATCCCATGGCGCCCTAACCGCCTCTCTCGGTGACCCCGAATAACTAATGTCTAATGTAAACTCACCTTGTATCGATTGTGGTAGCTCTATCAGTAGCAACCCTTGTGGATTTTTATACTGTGTTTTATTAAGCTCGCTACCATTAACGCTCACGCTACTGATAGTAAAAAAATTATCTAAGTTAATCCCTACTTGTTGACGAGGTTTTTGGCTAATTAATCTAAGCGTCGAATTACCCGCTATTGATTTACTGTCTGGAAAAATTTCAAAGTGCAATTCAACATGCTCTAGCGTAAGCCCTTGTTGTGAAGATGGTAACGGCCCATCACTCGCCATGGTAAACGCAGTCCGTTCGCTTGCAGATCCGTAAAATGCAACCAAAGTGAATATAATCGCGAAAAAAGCTAAAACATGCTTCATGACAAATTCCTAATAATGAGTTAACTGTCGTTACGTTACCGATATCAAAATATAAATAAAAGCAATTTGCGTTTAATTACAGTTCTAGCTATATGAATTGCACTGATTTTCAAAAGCTATGTCATCTTAAGTGGGTCTCGAATTTAACCCTACTTACTGTAATGGTAAGATGATCTAAGTTGGAATCGCTTTCGTAATACAGCGAGTGTCCAAACAATAATGGAATCTCAACCATGTCTATATCGAATAAATTTACACTTGGTGTATGCAGTATTATTACGATAATTAGCCTGATTGTTGGCGTTTGGTCGGGACAGACAATTTCTACCGACAAACACAATTTCGCTAAGCAAAAAGTGCTTGATATTAATCTTCAAACTGAAAGGCTTTTAACGTCAACCGACACCTTGATTATGGAAAAAGTGTCATTGGCAATGAGCTATTTTAAACAGCAAAGTCGGGCGTTGGGCGTCGCAAGCCTTTCAGGAACCAAGCAAGTAAAGGATCTGCAAGTACCGGATCTTAATTTTGACGGCACAAGCGTTGTAAATACCCATGATTTGGTTGACTACATCGCCAGGGAAAGCGGCGGAACTGCCACCTATTTTGTCAGAAAAGGACAACAGTTTATTCGCGTTTCGACCAATATTATTCGTAATGGCCAACGTGCAATTGGCACAGAGCTCAATCCCAGCGGCAAGGCTTATAACGCCATCGTTAATGGCAAGAGTTATTACGGTAAAGTTGATATATTAGGCAAGCCTTATTTGTCAGCTTACGAACCGATAAAAAACAGTCAAAATGAAACCATTGGCATTTGGTATGTCGGTTTCGAAGCCAAGCTTGATGCCTTAAAAGCTGCAATAGATCCTGTCACTATTTTATCAAACGGATTCACTGCGCTTGTTGATGACAATAATAGGATTGTGATGCACTCCGCTCATGTCAATGCCAGTGACATTAGTCAGATACTGAGTACTAAAGATGACCGTTGGGTTGTTGAATCGTTGAACTTTACTCCATGGAATTTTCGTATTATCAGTGCTTACTCTTCTGAAGAGGTTAACGATATTATTTGGCGTAACCTGCTGATGTTGGCTATCGCCATTATCGTCGTAGCAGCGATTATTGCCACAACGCTTACCATAATGAGTAAGCAAATCGTGATAAAACCATTGAACTATATCATTGATAAGATGGACCAATTGGGTGATGGCGATCTATCGGTGCGTTTAAATGAAAAACGTGGTGATGAAATTGGCGGTATTGCCAAAAGTTTCAATAAAGTTATTAGCCGACTTCAAACCACCATTACTGAAATTGCTGCAGCTTCAGATCAATTATCAGCAGCTTCTGAGCAATTATCAGCAAGTTCGACCGACGCAGCGCAAAGGATCCAAGAACAAACTTTCGAAACTGAGCAAGCAGCAACAGCCATGGAAGAAATGACGCAATCAGTTAAAGAAGTTGCTCGCAGTACAGAGCAAGCCGCAAATGCCGCTCAAGAGGCTGAAAATCAGACGGAAAATGGTACGCAAATTGTTGCAAGTACTATCAGCGACATCAACACGCTTGCTGAGCAAATCAAAGAAACTTCCGGCGCCATCGATGAGCTTTCCGCCGCAAGTAATAATATTAGCGCGGTATTAGATGTTATCCAAGGCATCGCAGAGCAAACCAACCTTTTGGCATTAAATGCCGCCATCGAAGCAGCACGTGCCGGTCAACACGGTCGAGGATTTGCTGTTGTTGCTGATGAAGTTCGTTCTTTAGCCGCACGAACCCATTCATCAACAGAAGAAATTCAAAACATTGTTGAACAAATTCAACGAGGAGCAAAAAAATCAGTTGATTCGATGAGTACCAGTGTCGATACCGCCTACAAAAATGTTGAGACAGCACAAGATTCAAGTGAAGCGCTAAAAGCAATATTAGCCGCGGTCAAAAATATCAACGATTTGAATAATAATATTGCCAGTGCCTCTGAGCAACAAAGTATGGTGGTGACTGATATTAGTAAGAATATCGTCAATATTAGAGATGCTGCTTTTGATAACAAAGATCAGGCGATGCAATCACAGCAAGCTGGGCAAGAGTTAGCTGAGCTAGCTACAAATTTGCAACGAAGAATTCGTTTCTTCAGGGTTTAATACGACCAAGTGACACTCGATTAATCCTTATTTGATTGCACAACCTGCGCTAATTGCTTTGAATAACGATCGAAATCTTGCGTCACTTTTTCTTTCACTTCTGCACTTTTACCTTTTAGAAGTGCAGCAATCAGTAACTGATCCATAAAGCGGCTATCAAATACTGAGTGGGGTAACTCTAATTCTTTTTGCACATCATTAATCAGAGTGAGGATAGAGGAAGGTATCGTTATTTCGTTAGTGGCATCATTAGACATAAAATCCTTTTCCCATTCTATTCGTTACTATAGCTTTCTATTTGTACTGTAGTACAACATAACAAAAATACAAGCCTGTCCCTCGTTGATTGCAAAATTTAAATAGCCCAATCTTTAAATAAATCGTTACAATAACAAATTGAATATTTCGATAATTCTGGTAATTTAGATATTTTTAAAGCACACTATTGTAGATAAAATCAAGTTCACTATATTCATCAAGGTTAGACAATATGGAAAAGCTATTTTCATACGGAACGTTACAAATGGAAAACGTACAACATGAAACATTTGGCCGCAGGTTAAGTGGGCAGAAAGATGCCTTAGTCGGTTATGTCCTATCTGAAATAAAAATTAACGATCCTTCAGTGATCGCAACCAGCGGAACAGATATTCACCCTATTCTTAAATTTACAGGGAATGAGAGTGATATCGTCGAAGGGACGGTCTTTGAGATAACGCCCCAAGAGCTTGCTCAAGCTGATGAGTATGAAGTAAAAGAATATATCCGTGTTCTTGGTCGTTTTACATCAGGAACAAATGCTTGGGCATATGTTTGTGCTGCAACCGAACTCGCAAAGGCTAACAGTGCCTAACCACGGTTTATCAATCGAGGAGGATTCAATATGGTTATCAAGTTTGACGTATTTGGTAAACGAATGTCTGTCATACAAAAAGAAAATGAGTGGCAGCTATTTAACCTCAGGTTTGTATAAGAAATAGCACAAAAAAAATAAAATCAAACACTTAAGTATAAATTAACTTTCTAGCGAGCTATTTTTGACTTAATTCAAGGCGTATTGTTGTAGGAATAGCCAGCTATTTCACGACAATATAACGCAGAAGTTAGTAAAAATAGACGTTAGAAATGCATTCCTTATGCAGAGCTGGGGTTATTTAATGAATCTGATACGGGTATTCGCTCACGAGTCTATGATGTGATCATTCCTTCAGATATCGACGAGAGTGAATTAGAAAAGTATTTAGTCGACATTTACCATGAATACTCATCAAAAAAGCACCCTAAAGTAAGAAAGATCTTTTGATGAGCTGCTGGTTGACAAACCGATAAGCAAATAACCTTTAACCCTTGGCTTTTGGCTAAGCATTGGTTATTTTAGCTGTTATGTCAGATCTTAAGTTGCAGCATAGCCTGCCCATATACAAATAAGAAGAACGGATGAAAAACATTAAAAACATTTGGTTTTGGTTTACGTTAATCGTATGCCCTATTTTAGTTGTTCTAGGTGTATTTACGCTTGGTGAGCTAATAGGTGAGTTCATCTATTCAACACAATCGAACAGGCCTTCGGTAACAAACTTTCAACTTGTTTTTATTTGTGCAGGAGTATGTGCTTTTTCTGTATTCTTAACAACGTTAAAACAAGCCAAGATTCGTTTTGGAAAATAGTACTGTTTAGTTAGTTCATTTAGCCAGAGAGCTTCTTAGTAAGAAAACAACGGTCAGAATCAATATATTAATCG
Organism: Thalassotalea ganghwensis; assembly: GCF_053485795.1. Lineage (NCBI taxonomy): Bacteria > Pseudomonadati > Pseudomonadota > Gammaproteobacteria > Alteromonadales > Colwelliaceae > Thalassotalea > Thalassotalea ganghwensis. The sequence goes on along the minus strand of NZ_JBQRUM010000011.1, from coordinate 15,168 downwards.
AATCTGACCGCAAAAATTAAAACGACGTTGAAAAGAAGCAAAGTATCAGTTTACTGCCCTGCTCTAGCTTGATGAAGTTTCTTGTAACTTTCTATCAGGCGCAAGTGCTTGTCCAAACCTTCGAGCTTCATACTGGTTTCGGTTAACCCATAAAACTTCACGCTGCCATCAACCGACCCCACGACATTTTCCATGACTTGCTCACCAAACATACGGGTAAAGTTAGTTAAAAAGTGCTCTAGCTCAAGTTCCTCATCTAAGACAACCTCTAACACCGCATGAACCGCTTGATAAAACAGGCCCCGTTCAACGGTATTATCGTTATATTGCAGAAACTCCCCAACTAGCTCGAGTCCAGTTTCGAGCTCACCTACTGCAAGGCAAATGAGAATTTTTAACTCTAAAATGGTCAACTGCCCCCAAACCGTATTTTCGTCAAACTCAATGCCAATCAGGGTGCGTATATCGATATAGTTATCTAGCTGACTCTCTTCAAGGCGTTCAAACAAATCAATGAGTTGCTCTTCTGATAACCGATGTAGCGACAAAATATCTTCACGGTAGTGCAATGCTTTATTGGTATTATCCCAAATCAAATCTTCGACAGGATAAACTTCAGAATAATCAGGAACTAAAATACGGCAAGCTGAAGCGCCGAGTTGATTAAACTCCGCCACGTACACCTCTTTATCTAAGCGGTGTAAGATATCCATCAGGGTGTGGTCTTCTTGTTCATTAGTACCTGAAAAATCCCACTCAACAAATTCATAATCGGCTTTGCTACTAAAGAAACGCCAAGAAATAACCCCTGTCGAATCTATAAAATGTTCAACAAAATTCTCTGGCTCTGATACCGCCATACTATTAAACGTTGGTTTAGGTACATCATTTAAGCCCTCGAAGCTGCGACCTTGTAGCAGTTCTGTTAAACTTCTCTCAAGTGCCACCTCAAAGCTTGGGTGCGCACCAAATGAAGCAAATACACCTCCCGTTCTTGGGTTCATGAGTGTGACACACATAACGGGAAATTGACCGCCTAACGAAGCATCTTTCACAACAACAGGAAAGCCTTGCTCTTCAAGCCCCTGAATGCCAGCTAAAATATTAGGATATTTTTCTAATACTTGCTGAGGAACATCAGGTAAAACAATTTCTTGAGTGATAATTTCTTTTTTAACCGCACGTTCAAAAATCTCTGATAAACATTGCACTTTCGCTTCATGCATGTTGTTACCAGCACTCATACCATTACTTAAAAACAAGTTTTCAATTAAGTTTGACGGAAAATAAACGGTCTCACCATCTGACTGTCGAATATAAGGTATCGAACAAATACCTCGGTCAATTCTACCTGAGTTAGTATCAATTAAGTGTGAGCCACGCAATTCGCCATCAGGATTGTAAATCGACAAGCAGTACTCATCTAATACCCCCTCAGGTAATGCATCATCTTCAGTTAGTGGGAACCATTTTTCGTTGGGATAATGAACAAAGTCACTATTGGCGATTTCTTCTCCAAAAAACTGATCATTGTAAAAAAAGTTACAATTTAAACGTTCAATAAATTCACCCAGAGCTGAACATAACGCACTCTCTTTACTTGCGCCTTTACCATTGGTAAAGCACATGGGGGAAGCGGCATCACGAATATGCAGTGACCAAACATTAGGCACAATATTACGCCATGACGAGATTTCAATTTTCATCCCTAAGTTGGCTAAAATTTCTGTCATTTTCTTAATGGTTTGCTCTAACGGAAGGTCTTTCCCTAAAATATAGGTCGATGTTTCGACATCAGGTCCGGTCATTAACATCGCTTGTGCGTCTTGCTCAAGGTTTTCGACAATATCAACAATAAACTCTGGTCCTGTTTGTACAACACGTTTTACCGTACAACGATCAATTGAGCGCAAAATACCTTGACGATCTTTTTCGGAAATATCTTCTGGCAATTCAACTTGTATTTGGAACTTTTGCTTATAACGATCTTCAGGGTCGACGATATTATTTTGCGAAAGGCGAATATTTTCTGTCGGAATATCTCTAGCGTTACAATAGACTTTAACAAAGTAAGCCGCACACATAGCCGAAGACGCTAAGAAATAATCGAATGGCCCAGGCGCTGAGCCGTCGCCTTTGTATCGAATAGGTTGATCTGCAATAACAGTAAAGTCGTCAAACTTTGCTTCAAGTCTTAAATTATCGAGAAAGTTTACTTTGATTTCCATGGCAAGGTTCCAACGTTAACGCGAAGCTCAAAAAAGAGCCTTTTTATATAAAACTAGCGGCTATTATCGGTGTTTTTAGTGCATTAGTCTTGGAAAACTTGAAATAAACTAAAATTTAAATCGGCTAACATATAATTCAATGAAATTAGCCAGATTAAGTGATCTTTAGACGGTTACCTGATATCTTTGCCAACCATAGGATTGATAGCAAATGAAGGTTATCTTACGTGCAAAAAGAGTTAATAAAGTTTGGACCTTTTACCTTCGATAAAGAACATGCGCAAATAACTACGCAAGATGCCACTATTCACTTAGAGCATCAACAAGCAAAATTGCTAGAATACTTACTGACCCATCATCGGCAAGTATTAACGCGCGATCAGATAGCCGACGCTATTTGGCAAGGCGTTGTTGTTGAAGACAATACCATCAGTAAAGCGATTACCCGATTAAGAAAAACCCTAAATGACAATGCGAAAGCCCCACTTTATATAAAAACTATTCCGAAAAAAGGCTATCAATTCATTGCTCACTTTGAACAGGTAAAATCAGATATCCAGCAAGAGGATTTATCGGATGCGGTGGTGACTAATTCACTAAACACACTGTTAAATGAAGAAGCATCAAAGCTTAGTAACCTTGCACAATCAAATAAAAGTGATAAAAAGTATAAAGAAAAGGCATCGAACAAACGCACAGTATTACCCTTTGTTATCTTGCTCTTGCTTTGTCTCGCCGTCATAACTTTATGGTCATCAAGCGACGAAAAACAGCGCCAAGCAACTGCCCAAAAAGCTTACCAACCTAAAGCGTTAACTTATCGTGAAGGAAGAGAGTTTAGCGGCCATCTTCACGCTGATAATTCGCAATTATTGTTTGTTGGAGAGACAAACCAAGGTTACGCGATATTTTATAAAAAACTCAATGATGCAACGGCAACCTTACTCACCCCAATAAATAGCAGAAAAAGTAAACCTTATTGGCTGAATATCAGCGACAATCGCTTTATTTACAGTGATATCGACAGCAATGGACAGTGTTTAATTTACCTAGGTTCAACCGAGAAGCAAAAAATAAGCTCTCCAATCACCTCGTGTATTTCGAATCAGCCAGTAGAAGTTTTTGTTCAAGACCAAGGGAAAAGCGTTATTTGGATTGATAATGCCGGTAGCTGGAGGTACACGCTTGACGATAAAAAGCGCCAGCAACTACAAACTATAGCGACCAATGCCGTTTACCAAGCCCCGTCTCCAAATGGGCAAATGTGGCTAACCTTAAATATTGACGATGACCATACCAGCATTGCGATATATGACGTAAACACTCAAGCTCTTCGTTATCAGAAACTTATTCCTTATCTAATTAGTGACGTTAGATGGGCTAAAGATAGTCAAGGGTTCTTCCATTTAAGCGAGCATCCAGCACACCAACTGATCCAACAATTGCTAAACGGCGATGAACGGGTTATCGCCAGTACCTCATTTGGCTCTATTATTGATATTAGTGCAAATCAACATCATCAAACTATTGAATATGCGATTAGTGCCATTGATATCGACATTGCTTTGTTAACTGAGGGTAATGAAACGCTGTTGGTGAATTCCAGTTTCCCTGATTACGGCGCGGCTTTATCAGCAAACGGTAAAAAGCTAGCCTTTGCTTCAAAACGCACAGGATCTGCTCAAATTTGGTTAAAAGATGAAAACGACCAGTTTACTCAACTGACTACGTTTGCTCGGGCAAGTTATATTTATGACATTGTTTGGGCCCCCAACAATCGCCATATATTAGTAAAAAGGAACAGCAGTATTGATATTATTGATAGCGAAACTCATCAGGTTATCGAGCTCTCTCTAAATGCTGAACATAGCAGTAGTTGGCAATGGCTGTCTAATCAGATCATTGCATTTGTCGATCAAAAGAGTCATACACTGTTCAGTTATCATATTGATGATCACGATCAACAGCTCTTAAAAACCAATGTCGGTGCTGCACAATATGTTAATAACTTTTGGTACGTATCAGATTCATTAAACGAATCGCTTGAACAATACGACAGTCAACTAAAGTTTAATAAACAAGTCTCTGATCAGGTACACGGTAGGTATTGGCAAGTTCACCAAGATAATTTGTATCTTTTTGATCAACAGACAAGCGAACTACTTGTTATCAACAGTCAAGGTCAAGAAAAAACGCTGCTCTCAAACAAAGCGTTAAGGGGCTTGTCTTTTAAAGTAACGTCAAATGGTCAATTGTTATATCAAAAAGTCAGCCAAAGTGAAGCTAATATCTACCAGCTTCACTTACCGGACTGAGCATTCCCCTAATTAACAATGCTAGAGCGTGTTGAACTTTGATGTACATTTTTGCAGCAGCTCATTTGAAGTTTATACAAGACAGAGCCTATGTCATGTGGTTATTCCCCATAAATAGGCAATAACGAAGTAGAAATTTTAAATGGGCGCTGTCCTTCGGATTCGTTTAAACGTGATTTACGCTTTGTTGTAACTTATTAGCATAGAATAACTATACTGTATTCGCTACGCCTCGATTAAATCACGTTTAATTCGAACAAAAATTGTACCGCAGAGATCAACACGCTCTAGGTCAGAATAGCCAATTGAGTTTCGCCGTGACGCTTTTTTGGTTTGGATTTGCTATAGCGTTTGATAATAAATCGCGAAAGCCTGTTTGCTCTGCTAACGTGTTGTCTATGCCATTATGTGAATAAACAAAATATAAGCTTGAACCATTATCGAATAAGTATCGGTATCTTGCCTGTAGAGCAAACTGACTCGTATTAAAATCAGTTCCTTGAAGATACTGAGGGTCATTACTCTCAAGCCCATTAGCTTTTATCCCGAACCACTGGGTGGTTAGCGTAAGATCGGAGCGCTCTGATAAGCGAGTGACCAATTTAAGATAAGCTTTATTCATAAAACGTTGATAACGTTTCACCTCACCATCAAGATTGCCTACTAACCAATCATCACTATCAATATAGGTGTAATTGGCATCTAAACGTATCGTATCGCTAAAATAGGTTCTGGTATTAATTGACAGTTTGTTAGCCCAATCATGCTCCCCTTCCTGATAGAAATTAAACATCGCGTTGAATGAAAAGTTAGCGGGTGTTGGAGATTGATAATACAGGTGAAAGTCTTGTTGAGACGAGCGATAGATCATGCCATTTTGACGAGTAATTAAATCATCAAAACCGGCATCATGGTATCTATACCCAGCTCGAAAGTTATGACCGCTTTTTAAACGAATAAAGTAACTGGCGTATGCATTATCTCTTAGATTTGTTCCTTGTGTATTACGTTGATAATTATACTCCCCATAGGCTCTTGCTCTTAATACGGGGCTAGATTGAGCAAATTGATAATCATCATATTGGCTAGAAATAAGTAACGTCGAAATATCATTTCGTTGTTGGTAGCCAAAGGCGTTAATATCTAGGGTATCATCTAAGTAAGTCCACTCAACATTATTCTGCCAGTGCCTGACGGGCACATAGCTTGCTTTTAGGGTAGCCCCTTTTCCCACTTCAGTTATATCGTTATTTTCTTGATTAGATTGACGTTGTGAGTAAATAAAATTGGCAAATAAATTCACTGCATCGTTAAGCTGATAACGACCATCATGATTAACCACTATCGATTGGATATCACTAGCTGGATTATCAACATAATTGACTAGCTGCCCAAAACTCATTTCATCCAAACTTTTATACCAACGACCACTAAAAAATGTTTTGCCATCATTCGCAACAACATCATCTTCTTGGGCTAATAATATGCCTGCGTTGATCAGGTCACCATTATAAATATATTTACCCGCATAAGAGATGTCATGAATTTTACTCGCATCCTGCTGCGCGTTAGCACCGATGCGTCGTGTATTGACAAGTTGCAAACTGTTCGGCCCTTGAACATCAAATAGACTTTGATTTTCTGTGAAAAATGCACGTTTATCGGTTCTTAAAGTTTCTACCGCACTATAATTAACAATTAATTCATCTGACTCGACGGTACCAAAATCTGGATTAACCGTAGCAATAAACTGATGGTTCGTTTTCGGCTTCCACGTTATATCTAGACCAATATTACTCTCGCTTTGCTCAGTTAACACGTTGTAATGTGCTGCGCTATATAATCCATAATCAAAGTTTTGTCCTTTAACGTTATCAACAGCAACCGTAGCGAACTCATAAGTAAAGTTTTTACGCCCTCGATGCGTATCAGGAAATGAGTAAGCTTGAGAGTCAATGACATTTTGTCTTTGAAAATAAACACTAACATTTCGTTTTTCTGCGGTTTCTTCCCGATAGGTTGCCGTTGTCCATGGTATAAAAAACTCACTAAACCAATAGTCATCCTGCTCACTAACATGCACTTGCCATACCCCGTCCCAATCTCTATTCGATTGATTTCCTCGACTATAGGTACCATCCATGGTTCCCCCACCTAGAGTAGCGACAAACTCATAGGCGGTATCACCATCATTGTTAAAATCAATAAAGACCATATTAAAGTCAGCACTGGTGTATTGGTCGTGTCCACTGTACTTTCTTGAACGCTGAGGTTGATAGTTCTTAAAACCAACATATATACCTTCAGCATCGGTTATAAGGTAAGTTGTTGTTGGATACTTGGGCTTTTCTCCGGTATTGGGGAAACTTTGTACATAATTTGAAAAAACTTGCGCCCCCTGCCATTCTTGTTCGGTAATTTTTCCATCAACTACTACATTCGCTGCTGCTGAACAAACAGGCAAAGCTGCAAAAACTACACTGATAATCTTGTGAGTATTACCCCAAAGATGTTTTCGTTTCATCATCATCTTCCATCTAAGTTAATCTAGAGAGAAGCATGATGAAACAAGCACTCAAAAAGGTGACCAAAAAGTGACGAAGCTCGGAAATTATGTGAACTATCAACAAAATCAAGCAGATATTGCTGAAGTAACGTCAGCTTTTAGAAATGCTGCCGATATTTACTAATTGAGTTTCAGGTAATAGGTTATCGACTCTACACCCTATTACCTGAAAGGAAATCGCGCTTTATGAATTACCTAGGTAGTCAGATAATTGATCGACGTGTCCTTTAGTTTCTTCTATTAACGATCCGATTTGCTCGGCAGACTCAGCAGAGCTTTGCGCAAGATTTCTAACTTCATCCGCTACGACAGCAAAACCTCGACCCGCATCGCCAGCACGAGCTGCTTCAATTGCCGCATTAAGGGCTAACAGGTTGGTTTGATTTGAGATGTTATTGATAGATTGCACAATACTACTAATGCGATCAAGTACCTGTGACATTGCTGCATGAGTTTCAGAAATAACGGCATTTTTTCGAGAAACGTCTTCTGCGTATATTAATACTGTTTCCACTTCATTATAAACATTAGTAATTGGTGTAGCCTCAAGCACTAAATGTATTGACGAACCACTTCTCAACGTAACGTTTGCATCTGCAGTTACTGGAGAGCCTTTAATTATATCATTCCATTTATCACTACCAATGAGTTGACTAACTGATGGAATGATCTCTTTAGCCTGTGAGGTGGAGCCACATTCTATCGAGTGCAAAAACTGAGAGTTAGCAGTAATAATATGACCGTGAGCATCGGTTTCTAACATTAAACTGCTATCATTGATAGCGCTCATTCTAATGTCATTTTCTAGCGATTTTCGTTTTGTTTTGTCGATGTCAGCTTGAATAGCAATGTAATGCGTAAGATGCCCACCTTCATCAAAAACTGGGTCAATCGCAAGCGATATCCAATAAGGTTTTCCTTGGCGATCATAGTTTAGGATTTCTTCGTATAACGACTGTTTTGCACTTAAGCGTTTGCTGATCCGTTGAACCGTTTCAGGATCGGTGTGCTCACCTTGAAGTATATCGCCAGGCTTTTTACCTTTAACATCATCTAAGCTATAACCGGTAATACTCTCAAACCCTTGGTTCACATATTCAATTAACCCGGTATTATCAGTGATGATAACAGCATTACTGGTGTTATTTGCGACCAAAGATAATCGTTTAAACGCCTGTCTAGCTAAATATGCCTCAGTGATATCTCTAACAAAAGCGGTATATAAAATTTTGTTGTCTAGCTCTATTTTTGAAAGGGAAAGCGCCACCCAAATATCTCGTCCATCTAATGTTTCAACTTGTAGCTCTAAAGCGGTCCCAACCAATCTATTCTGGCCGGTTTGTCGATTACGATTTACGTAGCTATCATGATGAGGACGTATATGCGCTGGCACGAGCATCTTGACATTATTACCAATGACGTCTTCTTTGGGAGCCCCCCATATTTTCTCTGCTGCTGGATTAAAAAAGACGACATTATTGTTTTCGTCAATAGTAACAACACCATCAATGCATTGAGTTAAGGTTTGATCGATTAACTGCTGAGCTTCGCGTTGCGCACTGATATCTTTCACGATGGCCGAATAGCACTGCTTATTGTTGTAGGTAAACTTAGATAACGATAACGAACACCAAACAACCTTGCCTTGTTTGTTTTCAATATAAAGGTCTATGGTTGAGCCTACTAACTTATCATTCCCTTCTTTTCTGTGACGATTAACATAGCCATCATGATTATCACGATGCTCTGTTGGTACAAGCATCTTTACATTTTTACCGATCACTTCCTGTTTGGTATATCCCCAAAGTTTTTCAGCCGCTTGGTTGAAATACATCACATTGTTGTTGTCATCGATGGCGATAACCGCATCAATACTTTTATCTAAAATCTGTTCAGCGAATGAATCGGCCTTTAACTGAAATCCAAACATAGTGTTTCCATCTATTTCTCAAAGAATCAGTACTTTTACGCGCGTAACGTGTATCAAGTTCAAAAACGTTAATTAATAAAAACTTTTCTTTAAAATTAAAACTAAAGAGAGTCATGGCTAAGCTATGATTAAACGCTAAACATAGCCAGAGCGTAAACTTAATGGCTTACTTAATGACTTAAGTGAATTAATCGTTTATTGACAACATTAAAGATAGTCACGGATTCAACTTTTCGCACTTTTGATTGTAGATCAAAAACCTAAAACCAGGGGCCGTTAACCTTTGTGTGTTTTTCAGCATTAGGAAATTTATGAGAAAAGCAAAGCGGCGTGAGCAGTGTTTGGTTAATCCACAGGAGCAAATATCAAAAATAAATGTGCTTAAGCGAATCTAAAAAAAAGCTTTTACGAGTTAATCGCTACGATTATTGAGCTTCTTCTAATATTTTAACAATTCGACTCAGGTTGATTTGCGATAAATTCCATTCATAACCGTTAAAGTCAGTGGTATTGATAAACTGAACCACAACAGTATCAATGTCTGGATAAAAATAGGCCAAGCTTTAACCTGTATCCACAGGACAAAAAATAACGAAACAATGGTTCCCAGCAACAATGCCAAGCGAATGTAAGTTTTAGTACCAGTCATTTAGGGTATCTCTGCGTTCTACGTTTATTGGTTATATAAACGATTTAACGATACCTAAATATAAAAACGGCAGTGATAAGCCAACAAAAAAAAGTCCAAAAACAACACTAGAGCCTTTATCTATCCTAGCGTTGTTCTCATCCCCTTCAATATAGAGTATGTCAATCTGTTGACCTATCGGAAACTTCTTATATCTAAAAGACAATCTTGATTTTACTCGATAGTGCTCTCCCGAAACCGCGAACTCAAAGTATGGTTTATAGAAAGTTCGCATCATATTATCTGTATCTTTAGATTGATATTGATGATAATCAGTTACTATAGCTTTAGTTTTCGTCGCTTTGCGAGTAAAGCGAAAATGATCAACCAATACAAACACGCCAACAACTGCAAACAAAGCTCCGCCTACCAATGGGATGATTGTCATTTACTTCTCCTTATTTCCACTACTCGTTGCTTAGTTCTAACACTTAAAACTGCAATCATTGCGAGTGCTTCCCAACTATAGCAATGAGCATACAAGTAACTAACAATTCCTACAACCTTATGGTTTTAGTGCCTTTAATCGAAAGAACTCAGTTCGCATTGCTTCTTTATCTCCCATCATCTCTAGTGTTTTTCTTTGAGGGCAAGCTAACTGAACACCATCGATTAATTGATTAATATGTCCATTATTGAATTTAGTTGGATTACTTTGAAAAATTGCCAGCATGGCACTAAAAACGTCGGTTTTCCATTGTGCTTTATAGCGACTTGCTATGCTCCATAATGTTTCTTTAGGGGTGCGTGAAAGCATGCAATCGTCATTAATTTGTTGAACTGCGGTATCCTTTTTCTCTGGGTTGTCTTTTTGGGATTGCGCATGATGATCAGTTGCTGGACTTGCAGCTATTTGAGTGGGAGCTTGTTGAACATTGTTTCTTGGCTTTAGGTCGTTTGACACATCAACCGAGGCAACTCTAGCCCACTCTTTACCATCGAATTGATAAATATAAACGGTAGCTTGACCTTGAACATGTCGTTGACTCGCCAAACGAACCATAAAATCATTTAGGCGATGGTAAGCCATTTCTGTTTCAACACCTTCAGATGCTAAGGTAAATCGCAAAGGTAAACTGCGACCTTTTTCTACGAGATTAATTCTCAAAAATAATGGCTGTCGTTCGGCTGACTCTATTTCGTTTAAACTAACGTAGTCCACTTCAGCGTTAGCTACGTTCAATGTCAGCCATAGAAAAGTAACAAAAAGACCTAGTGCTATACGCATAGGAAAACAATCCTCATTTATTATTTTTAACGCATCCAAAATACGCCTAAACAATAATAACGAGAAATCAATAAATTACTACCAAAGAAAAAGATTTAGTCAATTTAAAATGAAAATCATTAAACTGGCAGCTGAGCTGTTGCTAGTTAGCCATCGTTAATAGTAATTCTCGAACAACTTTCGCTGCAAAGACATCACTATTACCACTACTATCAATTTCAGGTGATAATTCAACCACATCACAACCAACAAAGTTTTTATCTTTTAATAACTTACAGAGGCTAATAAACGAATGAAAATCTTCACCACCAGGTTCTGGTGTACCTGTGCCTGGCATAAAGCTAGGGTCAAAGTAATCCAAGTCTAAGGTTAAATAAATTGGTCTGTCTGCTGGAATATCAGCGATTTTTTGTAAAAACTCAGTTCTTGATTCGCACAAGGTCTTATTAGCTTTCATCCATTGATATTCATCTTTAGTTCCCGAACGAATGCCATACTGAATGAGCTGATGAGACGATTTAAAGTGATCTAAAACTCGACGAATGATTGAAGCATGAGAGTAGTGATAGCCCAAGTAACCATCTCTAAGGTCAGCGTGAGCGTCTAAATGTATTAAAACAAGATCTTCGTAATTGGCCAAATAGGTTGTTATCGGCGCATATGAAATTGAGTGTTCACCACCTAAGGTCAGCACCTTCACCTTGTCTTTACTTAAATCAACGTCTTCGAAAAGCGCAGTAAAATCATCACTTGCATGTTGCCATTGCTCGGTGATCATTTGCTGAGTCTCTTGTTCGCTATACTGAATAAGATCATTCAACTTAGGTCTAATAGCCAAGTTTCCTAAATCATAAAAACTAATATCCTCAAGGTCTTTATCTAAATAAGGCGAATAAGACTCTATCCCATCAGAGACATTCCTTAACGCATTTGGACCAGCCTTTGTGCCTTTTCTAAAGCATGCGGTGCCGTCAAACTCAAAACCAATTAGATGTATTGTATCTTGATATAACCCATCTCCAGCCTCAGCAAAATCAAATAACTGTATATCGTTAACTAAAGTAATCGAGGTGTTTTTTATTTTGGCCACGTTAAGTACTCAAATTTGGTGAAAAAATTGAAGCGTTATTATGCAAATTAACACAGTAAAGTATAGTGATATTTGAAGAACTGTACGACAATTTTTAACTAACAATAACCGCAAGTTATAATACCGTGTTAATCTATTCCAACAAACTGAGTTAATTAGAGAAAATCTAGGCTACCTAAAGGCATATTTGGCATATAATGTATAGGTAACTCTAAGAGGAAAGACCATTGTTTTTTGAAGGCGCAGAAAAAAAAGCGGAAATACAAGTTAACCCGCACGAGATTTCTTTACTAAATGATGTCGATGACAATTTTTGGCACAACTTGGTTAAACATTGTCACGCGCAAATTTTATCGTCTATAACCAATGAAAGCTGCAAAGCATTTCTGCTATCAGAATCCAGCTTATTTGTTTGGGACGATCGATTCTTAATTTTAACGTGTGGGGAAACACAATTAATCAACTCCGTAGAGTTTTTTATTAATACCTATTCTCAACGCGTGCTAAAACAAGTCACCTATCAACGAAAAAATGAGTATTTTTCTCACGCTCAGCCAAGTTGTTTTGGTGATGACATCAAAAAGTTATCAACGATGATAACTGGTGAAGCCTATCGGTTTGGCGAGTTAGATGGCCACCATAACTTTCTATTTCATTATGAATATGACTTCAAAGCTAACCCTAATGACAAAACCTACGAGTTTCTCGCTTATCAAATTAGCAACGAAGCATCAAAAGTGCTAACGACGCCTGGCATTTCAGCACCAACAATTCGAGAGTTTTTACAACTTGATTTACTACTGCCTAATTTTGAAATTGATGATTTTGTCTTTACGCCATTTGGTTACTCTTTAAATGCCCTACGAAATGATGATTACTTCACCATTCACGTTACGCCACAAGCAGACAGCAGCTATGTAAGTTTCGAATCAAGTATCAACTTAATTGAACTTGCACCTAAAATTATAGAAATTCTCGCACCATTATCGTTTGATTTATTAAGCTTTAACGAAACCTCATTTAAAGAGAATATTACTGACTTTTATCAATTGGGTTATGTCAGTAAATCCTTAGTTGATAAAACCTTATCTAATGGCTATTACGTTAACTTCGCAAATTTTATAAAGCCGCAAACAAATTTCACCTCTCCCGTGTCATTAAATACAGAAGGAACAGACCATGTACTCTAATCTTTGGGTCGAAGAGAAGTTTCAAGACTTTCTTGGCGTACGTTTTAAAGTAGAAAACGTACTTTTCTCAGGTAAAAGTGACTATCAAACCGTTGATGTTGTTGAAACCAAAGGTCATGGACGAATGCTATTAAATGATGGCCTTATTATGGTTACCGAAAGAGATGAATTTGCCTACCACGATATGATCACTCATGTACCTTTGTTTGTTCATCCATCACCTAAGAAGGTATTAATTATCGGTGGCGGAGATGGAGGAACAGCGCGCGAGGTGATCAGGCACCCGAGTATCGAAAAATGCGTAATGGTTGAAATTGATGCCATGGTCGTTGATGCCTGTAAAGAATTTATCCCTCAAACTTCCAAAGCGTTATCCGATGATAAAATTGAACTAATTATCGGTGATGGTGTTGAGTATGTTAACAGCACAAAAGAAATCTTCGATGTGATTATTGTCGATAGTACTGATCCTATTGGCCCTGCCCAGCCGTTGTTTGGCGAAGCCTTTTATCAGGACGTTTTTAAATGCTTGGCAGATGATGGTATTGTCGTTTCTCAAGGTGAATCGTCTTGGTATGCTGCCGATATTCAAGCATCCTTACTTTCAGTGTTAAATAATGTATTTCCTAAATGCTTTTTATATAGCTTTAGTAACCTAACCTACCCTGGCGGCCTGTGGAGCTTTACCTTTGCTTCAAAGAAATATCACCCGATTGACGATTTTTCGCTAGAAAGGTATCAACAATCGAATATGACCTTTGATTACTATAACGACAAAATCCACAGCGCGGCTTTCGCACTGCCAAGTTTTGCGATTAAGGCGCTAGATGGGCTTATTCACAACTAAACAATAGTAATTTAACCTAATGACTATCTGATTAGTTTTGTTAACCAGCGACGCAGAACTATGGTAATGTAAATTTAAAAGCAAAAACTTAAAAATATCGATGAACGTATCAAATATGAAAAAGCGAATTGTAATTACCGGTGGTCCAGGTGGTGGTAAAACTACCGCTTTAGACTTAATCCGTCGGGAATTTTGCGGAAAAATTGCCTCTGTTCCAGAGTCCGCGACGATGATGTTTAGCGGCGGAATTGAAAGAAGTAAAGATGATGCCGTATTAAGAGCACAGCAATCAGCCATATTTAGTTTACAAAAACACTTAGAAGATATTCAACGCGCTACTTACCCTGAGTGCTTGATCCTTTGCGACCGTGGCACATTGGATGGCCTCGCTTATTGGCCAGACAGTGAAGAAGACTTTTTTAGAGAAATGAATACCACACTGGAAGAAGAGTTTGCACGTTATGATGCTGTGATTTTCTTCGAAACCGCAGCGAGATCAGGTGAAAGTATTCGCAGTAACAACCCCATCCGTAACGAATCAGAGCAAGTCGCAATTGAACTTGATAAAAAGCTCAAAAAGGTTTGGAAACAACACCCCAACTTTAATCTTGTCGGTAGCTCTGAATCATTTATTCGTAAAGTCATGTTTGGCATTATGACCATTGAAAATGTTATTGGGCAATATCGCTGATCTTAAAACTTACTCGCTCATCAACTTCTATTTATTCTGAGAGGCAGCTATGAGCGAGCATGAGACGGTGATATTAATTTGGTGCTATTGGCTGAACTCTACAAAGCGGACGTTCAGCTAACTTGTTTGTGCCCCAAAATGAGTTTCAAGCAGTATCCAATCAAATAACAAAATTATGGTTTTTGAGTACTAAAGCTTTTTAGGGAAAAAAGTAAGACTTGCCTCTTTTCATTAGGAACTGGGTCAGCATGCTTGCTTGATCGCCCCCACCAACTTCCCTAACTCTGTTTTGACTTCATTGGTTAGTTCAAAGCCCATGTTGATTCTTAAGCAGTCATTATATAGCGATAGCGTGCTGAACAGTCTTCCCAAGCGAATATCAATTTGATTCTTTG